>DILB01000017.1 GCA_002424815.1 Caryophanales bacterium UBA5603 | reverse complement strand
GTCCAAGAAGAAGATTGTGACGGACTTTGTTGGCAATACATTATTGAAGAAGATAAAATTCGTCCGGAGTTTGTCTTAATCACCGAGCCGACCAGCCTCAATATATATCGTGGTCATCGCGGAAGAATGGAAATCAAAGTTAGTGTTTCCGGACTTTCTTGTCACGGAAGTGCACCTGAAAGAGGCGAAAATGCAATTTTTAAAATGGCGCCAATCTTACTTGAACTAGAAACGTTGCACAAGCACTTAAAAGAGGATGCCTTTTTAGGGAAAGGTTCTTTAACCGTCAGTGAAATATTCTTTACTTCACCTTCGCGATGTGCTGTCGCCGATTCGTGTTACATTTCCATCGATCGACGTTTGACGGCTCAAGAAACGTACCTTTCCGCACTCGCCGAAATTTCTAATCTTCCCGCTGTAAAAAAAGCGCAAGCGAAGGTGGAAATGTATGATTATGATCGACCATCTTATACTAATCTTAGTTATCCAACGAAGGCCTATTTTCCAACATGGGTATTAAATCCTGAACATCCTGCATGCACGACTTTAGTTGAGAGTTACCGAGGGTTATTCCATACTGAACCGTTGGTCGACAAATGGACTTTTTCAACCAACGCAGTCTCAATTATGGGTCGATACGGCATACCTTGTGTGGGCTTTGGACCCGGCCATGAAAACGAAGCCCATGCACCAAATGAAAAAACTTTTAAAGATGAATTAGTCAAAGCTGCAGCACTTTATGCTTCTGTTCCACTCACTTATCTAAAAACGATTAAAAAAGAGGAGAAATAATCATGAAACCACTATTTAAAGGCAAACACTTCATAACGCTTGAAGAATGGACCAAAGCTGAAATTGATCAATTATTAAAAGTATCTTTTATGATGAAACAAGATTTTATAAACAATGTACCTACCCCTTACTTAACGAATAAAACCGCATTTTTAATGTTTTTTGAACAATCAACTCGCACAAGAAATTCAATGGAATCAGGGCTCGCTCAACTCGGTGGTCACGCGACGTTTCTTGATACTTCGATGATGCAGATTTCTCACGGAGAATCAGCGAAAGATACAGCCATTATTCTATCGTCTTATGGCCATGGCATTGCTTGTCGCAACTGTTTTTGGGGTATAGGCAACCAATATCTTCGCGAGATGGCAAAGTGGTCGACGGTTCCCATCATGAATCTTCAATGTGATGTTTACCATCCCATGCAAGGGTTGGCAGACTTAATGACGATTCAAGAGGTCACACCTTCCACAAAACATTTGAAAGTATCGATTATTTGGGCTTATGCGACCAGTCACAAGAAGCCCATCAGTGTTCCTTTGACCCAAATCTTATTATTCCCACGCTATGGTATGGATGTGACCCTTGCCTATCCAATGGGTTACGAACTTCCCGATTGGGCGATAGCGAAAGCCAAACAAAATGCGGAAGAAAATGGGGGAAGCTTTAAGATTACCCATAACATGGAAGAAGCTTATAAAGACGCTGACATTGTCATTCCCAAAAACTGGGGAAGTTGGGTTTCCAATCCTTCGAAAGACGTTGTGGATGATTTGTTAATCAAAAATAAGATGTGGAAATGTACTGAAGCAATGATGGCTTTAGCGAGTCCAAATGTAAAATACATGCATGCTTTACCAGCAGATCGAGGTAATGAAGTGGAAGATTCGGTGATTGATGGGGTTCATTCAATCGTTTACCAAGAAGCAGAAAATCGACTCCATACCGCAAAAGCAGTCATGGCGATGACCATGGGAGATAAATAAAATTGTTCGTCAAGCCGGAGTTCAGTGCTCCGGCTTTTAAATTCATGAAACGATCATGCTTAAATAATCAATATTCAAAATATTTTTCTTCCAAAAAGACATTCTTTTTGATAAAATAATAGCAATGGGGCCGTAGCTCAGCTGGGAGAGCGCAAGCATGGCATGTTTGAGGTCGCGAGTTCGATCCTCGTCGGCTCCACCATTTTTTAATCAAAACGTTTGTCGATTGACAGACGTTTTTTATTTTTTTAATTATAAAACAACAATTAAGGCTGTTTATCTGTTTATTATATGATAATAACAATGACTGATTCATCACGGGAGGTCAAATATGCACACAAAGTCGATAACTTTTATAGTTATGTTAGGCATCATCATCTTAAGTAGTATCATGATGTTGCTTTTTCCACGGGTGATGTTTCATGCGACGATTGTGGAAATTCATGACACTTATTTATTAGTTTCCACCCAAAACGATTTTTTAGGAGAAGAACTTTTTCTTGTTATGATTCAAGAGGATACCAAGTTATTTAATCATAATTATTCACATATTTCTTTGACGGATTTTTCAGTAGGTGATCAGATAAACGTGACTTTTAATGGCGAGATTCAAGAATCTTACCCTGGAAGAATACCCATTTGTTATCGAGTTAAACGAATTGATTGAAGTATCATCCTTTTTCTCACTCTCAAAAATTAAAATCGATTTTCTGATAAATTAACTAAAAGTTATATAGCGTATATAACTGGCTTAATTTGTTATTCATCCATCTGAATTGCCACGACCGTGAACCCGTGATATAATAAAGATTAAGCTTTCAGAAAAAGGAGGGACAAGATGAAAAATGTTACGTTAAAAAAAATTGTGTATTTTATTCTTTTCATTCTGTTCACTCTTTGGATTGAACGGATTAATTTTATTTGGCTTGGTTTTAATGCCACACCGACACGGCAAATATTTAATATCGCTTTTATTTTAATGGTGGCTTCGTTATTATTAGTGATTCCCAATCCTGAAGTACAATTCTGGTTTGAAGTCGGTTTGTTATCCTTTCAAATTCTCATCTCAGCCCTCAATATCAATCTCATAAAAACGAACGGAGAACTGTTTTTCTGGGATATGCTTGCCTTATTTGAAGAAGGCCGACAGGCGGCTCAAGTTGAAGAGTTGACGTTAAAATTTTTAACTGGATATATATTTGTAATGCTTTTCTTTATTGCCATCCGTTTTGGGTTGCTTTACTTACTCAAAATAATCAATAAGACTTATATTCCTAAAAACATCAGTAAGCTTAAAAACCTTGTCATCTCTTTTGTGGCTTTTGCGGTTGTCTTATTCTCAGGGATTATCATTAATAGCGTCAGTTATAATAAGCTTATCAAATCGGTCGAAAACGCAACGCAAGCGGAGATCCTTTTATCGGATGCCAATTTATATCAGACTTTTTATCAACCCGAACTTGCTTTGAAAACCTTTGGTTCATATACCTATTACATTAAAGGCTTATCTTACTACTTTGGCACAGAAACCGGAAGCGAAGCTTTATTGACGATGATTGACCAATATCTTTCTTCTGGCGTACCTGAAACAAACGAATTTACCGGAATTTCTGAAGGTAATAATGTCATCGTTATGTTACTTGAATCTTTTGAATTTTTTGCGATTCATGAAGATTTGACGCCGAATTTATATAAACTATTTTATCAAGACGGATTATTATTGACGCATTATTACGGAAAGACAAAAACGGATATGGCTGAGGGATTGAGCATTATGGGGAGTTACCCCGCCACCGGCAGTATTTACACAGGATTCAGCCAAAACGTTTATCCCCAATCCCTTCCCAATATGATTCGAAATAATACTGATATTTCGTTAATTAAATCTTATCATAATAATGAAGGGTCTTTTTTCAATCGAACCGTGGCTCATCCGCGTTTTGGATTTGACGAACTGATTGATGTTACGCAAATGCCAGGGGTCAAACAAACTAAATTTTGGGTTAATTCTGATTATGAAATGCTACTGGATAAAGTCGAAGATATGATTCCTGGTGATAATACACCGTTTTTCACCTATATTACAACGTTTGTTATGCATGGGGGTTATCAACGACGAGCAGCCTTCCAAGAATATTATGATCACTTTGATGAGATTGGCTTTTATCCTGAAGATGAAGCATTTGACAAAGCAATGCGGACTTATATTGCTGCAGCGATGGACCTTGATAGAGCCATTGGATTATTATTTGAACGATTAGAAGAAACCGGACATTTGGATGATACAACCATCTTTTTCTTCGGGGATCATAATGCATATTACTCAAACTTATCCTACATCATGAGTGGCATTAAAAAAGAATACGTCACATTGATTGAACAATATCATTTTCCTGCCGTGATTTATGATACTAAAATGAAGGCTAAAGCCAATCAACTTGGCATTGAAGTCATCGATAAATTTACGACGGCGGCGGATGTGACCCCCACCATCTTAAATCTTCTCGGTATCGAATACAATCCTTTGGAATATGTTGGTTATGATGTATTTAGTCCGGTTGAAACCGTATTAATATCTAAATTAGGCGGTATTTTTAATCATCTTTTCTATTCGACTGATGGAATTGAAACTTGGAGTAATGTTGAGACGACAACGGAAGAAGAATTAGCTAAATTTCATGAAAGCGTCTTATCAACCATGCTTCGCACGCAGTTCACTCAACTTATCTATCAGGTCAATTATTATTCCCTTGATCGATATCGTGACGATCCTTCACCGAGTTCTTAATTATTTTTTAAAATCTAAATCAATAAAAGGCGTCCCAATGGGTCGCCTTTTTGTTGTTTAAACAACAATGAGGGTTTAAATTTAGAGTATCTGATGATATAATGTTGACGTAACTTTACGGTGAAAGAGTGATGCAACTTGTCGATGTTATTACAAAAAAAATTGATTAATTTCGGATTGTTCATCTTTTTTGCATTAATGGTTGAAACAATCAATTTTGTTTTGCTGGATTTTGGTATTGCGCCTAAATTCATCATTTTCAATATTGCTTTTATTCTCATGCTTGGAACCATCTTTTTTTTAATTCCTTACCCGCGGATTCAGTTTATTACCCAAACGATATTTTTAGTCTTACAAATGATTATTTCCATTGTCAATATCAATTTACAAGCCATTACCGGAGAAATCTTTTTTTGGGATATGATTGTGCTTCTAAAAGATGCTAATGCGGCATTACAAGGAACATCCATTTTGGATTTGACTGCCATTTGGCTTTATATATCGATAACATTTTTAATGATTGCGATTTATTTTTTCATTCAAAAAAAGATTCAATCTCAGCATGTTTATCTTCAAACCCGTGACAAAATCAAACCGAGGTCATTATTGGTTAGTGCGATTTTTTCGATTTTTGTATTTCTTTGCGGTATTTTTATGATGGAATCAGCCTATCTCTTTTTAACAAAAGATATTTCCACGAGTTCAGAAGAAGAAATATTACTTAGTGATGCTTATTTATACGAAACGATGTTTCAACCGAAATCCACGATAAAAACTTTTGGATCCTATACGTTTTATATCAAAGGATTATCCTTTTACTTAGGGGTCGATACGAATGCTGAAGCAGCTAAACTGCTTTTAGATGAGTATTTTGCTGAAGGAACACCAGAATCAAACGCGTATACCGGTATATCTGAAGGCAACAATGTGATTATGATCTTATTAGAATCTTTTGAATATATCGCAATCGATCCAGCATTAACCCCCACTTTGTACAAATTGTTTTACGAAGAGGGAATCTTATTATCTAATTTTCATGCGAAAGTCAAAACCGATGTGGCCGAAGCGGCTAGCTTATTTGGTTCTTACCATTCTCACGGTAGTCTGTTTCGACATTATATCGCGAATATTCACTCAACCTCATTGCCAAACATGCTTCGCGATCATACGAATATGACGTTAATTCGATCTTTTCACAATAATGTTGGAACCTTTTACAACCGAAATATCGCCCATCTTCGATTTGGCTTTGACGAACATATTGATAGTCATGCAATGAATTTAAGTGAATCTAATTTTTGGATTAATTCTGATTCTGAAATGATTCAAGATCAAGTTGAAGCGATGATTCCAAACGATGAAACAAATTTCTTTACCTTTATTACGACTTTTACCATGCATGGCGGTTATGAATACCGCGAAGCATTTGCGGATACGTATGCTTATTTCGATTCCATCGGTTACTGTGATTCAGCTTCGACCTTTGATATATATCAGCGGACCTATATGGCTGCTTCAATGAATCTTGATAAAGCGTTGGGAAACTTGTTTGATCGACTTCAATCGACGCAGCAATTAGAGAATACAACGATTGTTATGTATGGCGACCATCTGGCGTATTATTATGGATTTTCACATTGGATGAAAGGGATGGACCCTAATAACAGTTACGATGTCAGACAGTACAAAGTTCCGGCTTTAATTTATGATTACAAATTGAAAGCAAAAATGCAGGAAAACGATTTATCAACGATTGATAAATTCACTTCGGTCTATGATTTAGTTCCAACCGTTTTGAATTTACTTGGCGTAGAATTCAATCCGCTTTGGTATGTCGGTGTCGATGTTTTCAGCCCGATTCAAACCGTTATTATTTCTAAACAAGGCGGTATTTTTAACGACTATTACTACACGTTGGATGGCATAAATCCCTTATATACCCAAGAAGGTGCCAATGTTGAACGATGGAAAGAATTTCAAACCAGTGTTGCGATGACTTTGAAACGGACGCAACAATTAAATCTGTTGTATAAAATCAATTATTTTCATATTGAACCTATTGATGAACCAGAAGATTCATAAAAATTTCAGATAAGGATGAATTTATAAAACCTTAAGGAGGGTATCTTATGTTGTCAAAACAATCGATTCTTAACCGGATTACAGACATTGGGGCGATTGCAATCGTTCGCGCTGAAACCCCAGAAATTGCCATCAAGATTGCGGAAGCCTGTGTCAAAGGGGGACTACCTCTGATTGAAGTAACTTTTACTGTTCCCAATGCCACTTTAGTTTTTAATGCGCTAACCAAAACATTTTCAGAAACTGATTTGGTTGTGGGTGCTGGTACAGTATTAGATTCAGAAACAGCACGCATTGCCATCTTAGCGGGTGCTAAATTCATTGTTGGACCTAATTTCGATCAAAGTATTGCCTCTTTGTGCAACCGATACATGATTCCATATCTTCCTGGTTGCATGACTGTTACCGAGATGATTAAAGCGATGGAAGCAGGCTGTGATATCATCAAATTATTCCCAGCTAATGCCGTTGGACCAGATTATATTAAAACAATCAAGGGACCTTTACCGAATGTCAATATTATGCCTACGGGGGGCATTGCTTTAGAAAGAGTTAATGCGTGGATTACTAGTGGAGCGGTTGCATTAGGTATTGGATCTGATTTGACAGCGCCGGCTAAAAAAGGAGATTATGAAGGCGTGACGAAATTAGCAAAACTTTTTGTTGATGAAGTCGCAAAAGCGCGTTCAAAAAAATAATATTATGGCAAAAATAATAACTTTAGGGGAGATTATGTTACGATTGTCACCCCCTGGACAATCGCGGTTTATTCAAGCCAATCAAATGGACGTTATCTATGGCGGCGGCGAAGCGAATGTTGCGGTCAGTTTAGCTCATTTTGGTCATGATACTTATTTTGTTTCAAAACTACCCAAACATGAAATAGGTCAAAGCGCGATCGATGCTTTAAAAAAACATGGGGTTTGTTGTGATTATCTGCAAAGAGGCGGAGAAAGAATTGGAATTTATTTTCTTGAAACCGGAACTTCTCTTCGTCCTTCGAAAATCATTTATGATCGTGCCAATAGTGCCTTCGCTTTAGCAGAAACCCATGAATTTGATTTTGATCATATTTTTCAAGGAAAAGATTGGTTTCATTGGTCTGGCATAACGCCGGCATTGAGTCCTCAAGCAGCTGAAATAACAAAAATGGCCTGTATTGCGGCTAAAAATAAAGGATTGACTGTCTCAGTTGATCTCAATTATCGTAAAAAACTTTGGACGCCTCAACAGGCGCAAAAAGTGATGAAGGATTTAATGCAGTATGTCGATGTATGCATCGGTAACGAAGAAGATGCTGAACTTGTTCTGGGTTTTAAACCCCAACATAGCGAACCTTCGAAAGGCATGCTCAATATTGAATCTTATCATCAGATCTTCAAAGAAATGAAAGCAACTTATGGATTTAAATTCATTGCCTCTACCCTGCGGGAATCTTTCTCTGCTTCGAAAAACGGATGGAGCGCACTCCTCTATGATGGTTCTGAGTTTTATCATTCTCAACGCTATATCATCGAACCCATCATCGATCGTGTGGGCGGTGGCGATGCCTTTAGCGCTGGACTAATCCACGGATTATTGACTAAGAAACCTTCAGAAGCATTAGAGTTCGCAGTCGCAGCGAGTGCGCTTAAACATACGATTTTTGGGGATTTTAATTTAGTCAGTCTTGAAGAAGTTGAAAATCTAGTCAAAGGCGATGCCACCGGTCGAATTCAACGTTAATGACACACCATAAGAAAGGATAATCCTATGAAATTTGATGTTCGATACAATAACCACCCAGCCGATTCAGCAACTTACGATACCGAGACATTGAGAGAACGATATTTAATTGAAACTGTGTTTTTACCCAATGAAATTCATCTCATCTATTCCCATCATGATCGCATTATTGCTGGTGGAGCCTATCCTGTCAATCAAAGTCTACCTTTACCTCAATCGAAGGATCTTGGAACGGAATATTTTTTAAAACGTCGAGAAATGGGGATTATCAACATTGGCGGTTTGGGTTGGATTGAACTGGAGGTGGTTCGTTATCCGATGTCATCCAAAGATGGATTTTACATCGGTGCAGGTACCAAAGATGTTGTTTTTGGATCTGAGTCTTCACAAAACCCTGCTAAATTTTACATCAACAGTGCACCAGCACATAAAAACTTACCCTCAAAATATATTCCCTTTTCGATAGCGAACCCTCGTAAAACGGGCGAAGCAAGAACGTTGAACGAAAGAACCATTTATCAATATGTTCATCCCGCTGTTTGTGAATCATGTCAATTGGTGATGGGAATGACGGTTCTTTCGTTAGGAAGTGTTTGGAATACGATGCCAACGCACACCCATGAACGACGAATGGAAGTTTATTTTTACTTTAATATGGATGAAACCACACGGGTAATTCATTTAATGGGCGAACCATCAGAAACAAGACATCTGATTATAGCCAATGAACAAGGTGTCATTTCCCCTTCTTGGTCGATTCACTCGGGAGTCGGAACCGCAAATTATACTTTTATTTGGGGCATGTGTGGTGAAAACATCACTTTTGATGATATGGATTTTATTCCTATGGCACAATTAAAGTAATGGAGGAAATCATAATGGGATTGATGGAAGGCTTCAAATTAGATGGAAAAATCGCCATTGTCAGTGGTGCTTCTACCGGTTTAGGTCAAGGCATGGCTAAAGGCCTTGCGGAGGCAGGTTGTCATATTGTGGGAATTGATTATGTGGATATGCCAGAAACTGAATCCATCATTTTGTCTTTAGGAAGACGATTTTTAGGAATTAAGGCCGATTTGATTCATTCGACTCCTGACGAATTGGTTGCTTTAGTCGAACGTGTCTGTGAAGTATTCGGTCGAGTCGATATTTTAATTAATAATGCTGGGATTATTCGCCGTGAAGATGCTTTGCAATTTTGTGAGAAAAATTGGGATGATGTGATGAACATCAATGTTAAAACCGTGTTTTTCTTTTCACAAGCGGTAGCGAAACAATTCATTAAGCAACAATCGAATGGGAAAATTGTCAATATTGCCTCCATGTTATCCTTTCAAGGGGGGATTCGTGTGCCTTCGTATACAGCTTCTAAATCAGGGGTCAAAGGTATTACGATGGCGATGGCGAATGAATGGGCTAAATATCATATCAATGTGAATGCTATTGCGCCAGGCTATATGGCAACGAATAATACACAAGCTTTGCGGGAAGACGAAAAGCGTGCAGGAGAAATCTTAGATAGAATACCGGCAGGACGCTGGGGAACTCCTAAGGATGTGGCGGGCGTTGCGGTCTTTCTTTGCAGCGAAAATGCCGAATACCTTCATGGAGTTACTTTACCAGTAGATGGTGGTTGGTTAGCTAGATAGCTAGTCAATATAATATAAAAAAAACAATCCTTTTAAGGTGCTAAAAAGCACTTCCTAAAAGGATTTTTTTTCGATTGGCTTTTATTCGACGTTGAGAATCCATCCTTCGGGGGCTTTTATATCACCAAATTGGATGCCAACGAGTAAATCGTAAAGTTTCTTAGTGATGGGACCTGCTTCATGGGTTTCTCCGAAAGTGACAAGGCGACCACGGTACTCAATCCCTCCGATGGGGGTGATAATCGCTGCCGTACCGCAGGTCGCAGCCTCCGCAAGTTCATCGATTCGGTTGATATAAATGTCACATTCAACGACTTCCAAATTTAAATATGTTTTGGCAATATCCAGCAACGACCGTTTCGTGATGGAAGGTAAAATTGAAGGTGATTTAGGGGTCACAAAAATACCGTCTTTTGTAATAGCGAAGAAATTTGCAGCACCCCCTTCATCAATTTTCGTATGTGTTAATGGATCAAGATAAAGACAATCGGTAAAACCTTGTGATTTAGCGATATCATTTGGAAAAAAGGAAGCCGCATAATTGCCACCCACTTTCACATCACCCGTGCCTTTATGAGCTGCACGATCATATTCAGAAATCAAAAAGTTAGAAGGGGTTAGTCCCGTTTTAAAGAATAAGCCGACAGGTTGTGTAATGACGCCGAAAAGATATCGTTTAGAAGGCGCTAAAACTAAGTTCGAACCGATACCAATCATAAAAGGCCTGACATACAAAGTTGCTTTGGTTTCATGAGGGGGAACGTATTCGCTATTCGCCACGACCGTTTGGCAGATGGCATCAATAAAGCGTTCGATGGTGATGGTTGGCATCATCACTCTTCGACAAGACTCTTGAAAACGTCTTGCATTTTCGTGGGGTCGAAAAAACTGGACACCGCCATCTTTTCTTCGGTAGCATTTCATGCCTTCAAAAGCTTGTTGCCCATATTGAATACCAGTTGAAAGCATATCAATCGTAATTTGATCACCCGGTTGTAAAGTACCTTCATCCCATTGTCCGTCTTTGTAATAAGAAAGATAGGAATACTTTGTTTTTACTGGCATAAAAGAAAGATTGGTGAAATCAATTTGAGAAGAGGGTTGTTTTATCATTTTTCATCCTTTCTACGCGTTTAAGTCGAGCGTCATCAAAAAAGTATCGTAATAGTGATTATTGATGTATAATTGTCTTGGAAAGATACCGGAATGTTTAAAACCAAGGGATTCATATAAATGAATTGCATAGGTATTATCGGTTCGTACACTGAGATGAATCATGGTGACGACTTGATTCTTTTTTGCGAAATCAATCAACTCATTGAGCATCGCTTTCGCAATTCCTTGGTTCCAATACGCTTTTTTAACAGAAATGCCAATCTCAGCGTTATGTCTTAAACGGATGCGGGGATTCCCCATTAAACTGCCAGCAGAAACGATTTGATCATCGATGATACCAATCATCATCGTATAATATTCCATCGCTTCAACTTTTTCTAAAAACGCGGTTTCTTCAGCGAGTTCTAAAGGGATGCCTTCAGATCCAAAAGTTAAGTTATCGGATTCATTCCCCACTAGTTTCAAATATTCAAGCATAGCGAAAGCATCGCTTTTCTTCACTTTTCTCAGTGTCAGTAAAGATCCGTTTTTAAGTATAATTGATTTCATTTTATCACCAAAACTATCTTACTATAAAAAAATAATTTTTTCTATAGTTCGATGATTTTTAATTGTTGTTTGATTTAAAGAGGATGGCATAGTTGATACGAATATGATATGATATTAATTACAACAGGAGGAAATTCAGAATGCCAATACTCATCAAAAACGGAACCGTTTATGACGGTACAAAAAACAATCCGATTGTAACGGATATTTTAATTGATAAAGGAATCATCAAAAAAATTGCACCAAATCAACCAACTTCAAAAATGACAATCATCGATGCGACCGGTCTTTGTATTGCGCCTGGTTTTATTGATGCTCATTCTCATAATGATTTTTTCGTCGATAAAGAAGATTCTTCTACGCCGATTTTACCTTTTTTGCATCAAGGAATTACCACTCAAGTCGTTGGCAATTGTGGTTTTTCATCTTATGGCGTCCATCGTGAATCCGTTCATAAAGACAAAATCGGTGGTAAATTATTTAAAGCCACAAAACCAGGTTCCTTGCTAGATTTTATTAAAATGACGGAAGGAAAACTGGATGTCAATATCGTTCCATTGGTTGGACATGGAACAACTCGAATTTCGCTTTCAGGGTATGAGTCCCGCGAATTAACGAAATATGAACATGCAAAACAATTAGAGATTCTCGAAGACAATCTCAAAGCAGGCGCTTTTGGCGGTTCTTTTGGACTGATGTACGTTCCATCGATGTTTGCGCCAAAAGAAGAACTGAAGGCCTTTGCGGAAGTCATCAAAAAATATGATGGTATTTTAACCGTTCATCCCCGTGCTTGTTCAAAAGTGGCGATGGGATATCCGCTTTTTAGTAAATCTCATATTGAACAAGGTCTGGATGAAGTGATTGAAATCATGGAAGCAACGCATGTTAGAACCGAATATTCTCATCTCATTTTTGTTGGAAAAGCCTCTTGGAAATCGGTTCAACCGATGCTAGCTAAATTCCGTGAAGAGCGAGAAAAAGGGTTTGAGATTGCTTATGACATGTATCCTTTTACATTTGGAGCTTCGGTTATCACCGTGGTATTACCTTCATGGTATATGAAATTAAGTGAAGAAGAAAAAAAGCAAAAATTCACGCGAATAAAACTAAAGTTGCTTATCAATGTGACCAAAAAGCTCTTAGGAATTGAATTTTCAGATATGATTATCAGTTATATTGGCAAAGATTATCCTAACTATGAAGGCAAGACGGTTTCAGAAATTGCAAAAACTGAAAAAATGTCAGAGTTTGATCTGTATTTGAAATTGGTTGATTTGTCAGAAGGCAAAGGCCGAATTATGTTGGATAAATATTATAATGAGGCCATTATTCAAAAATTAATGGACGACGAATTATCAATCTTTATGACCGATGCTTGGTATGAATCCTCCGGTACGCAAAATGCCGGCGCTTATCAAGCAATGCCTTATTTTATTCAAAAGGCAAGAGAACGCCAATTAAAATTAGCGCCCATCATTCGAAAAATGACTGGTGCAACAGCTGACCGTTTCAAAATCAATGACCGCGGATATATTAAAGAAGGATTGGCTGCCGATATTACCATTTTTGATGAATCTGCCATCATGGTTAATCCCTTGGTCCCCAATGCCCGTCCAGGCGGAATTCGCTATGTTATCGTCAACGGCGAAGTGACGTTAGATCATGGCAAATACCTCAAACCTAAAGCGGGAAAAGTTTTAAGACGTAAAGTCATCTAAATAAAAAGCAGTGAAAATTTCTCACTGCTTTTTTTCATTTAGAACCGTTCTGGGTAACAAGCTTTCATGGTTTCAGCAATGCTTTCATCGATTGCTTTTCCACCATCAAATCCAAGTTTTTCAAATCCGAGTCGTTCCATCATAAAATCGGGATCAATATAAAATGATTTATTAAGAACTTGAGTCATCAGCCGTTGATGATTTAGACCGCTTTCTTTTCCGAGTCGTCTGTATTGATAATCAATTTTTGCGGCAAATAAACCCGCAATCCAAGGCGAAACACCGACGAAACGTCTTGGATCATGAATGGTATGCATCATTGTCTCAATTATATGGCGATAGGTCATATTCATCATGCCAATCGGGTAACAGGTTCTTCCTTCACCATGGTAAGCGCATGCAACGATCGCTTGAGCAACCCCTTCAACGGAGATTACTGCCGTACCGCCACCGCGTGGGAACGCTAAAGTTTTACGGTTATCAAAAAAAGATAAAAAATGTTCGCGCCACAAAGGTTTGCGACCGGGCATGGTGCCAAAGATGAAAGGAAGTTCTAACATCATCACATCAAAAGCACCAATTTCATCGAGTTCGAACAAAGCGATTTCTTGTTCAACACGGGCGCGAATATAAGGATGATGTTTTGCTAAATCATGTTTATATAATTTATCGAAATGCGAAAAATAAGAATTTAATACGATGCAACGTCGGATACCCGCTAACTTCGCAGCTTGACATATTTTATAAGCTTGAACCACGAGTCGTTCATGAAAAAAAGAATAGGCAGGCGCACTGGGTACAAAGCGATCATCCGGTCCTAAGGCATAGAGAAACGTATCATAGGGTTTTTTGGATAATAAAGCGATGATTTCATTTTGATTCATGGTAAATAAATTGCCAAAATCAATTGGGATGGTATCGAAAAGCTTTGCCGATAAATCGATTTCATCTTTTAAAGCGATGGTATCAATTTCACAACCTTGTTTTAGAAACAATTGAGCCGCATGATACCCGATAAAACCCGTTCCGCCAGCGATAAAGACTTTTTTCACATCATGGGTCATGGTAACCTCCTATAAATCTGATAATGCTAAAAAGCGTTTTGCCGCAAGTTCATCATAACTCAGCACTTTAAAAATTGCAAAGATGTCGTTAGGAGAAAAATCAAAATGAATCAAATCAATAACTTCGCATTTCATACAGACTTTCGCTTCTTCAATGAAGATTGCCGTATCGATTAAAGTCGTTTTGATGTCATGAAATTTATCGATTTCATCGCTATGAAATTCACCGAACCGAAGAGCAATCGCTGCTTGATTTGAGGCAAGGCTACTGATGCCAACGATATCTCCCTTGGCTAAATGTAGCCCCGTCAATGATTGCGAACCAATCAGAATAGATACGACATCATAATCAAGCATCTGGGCCCAGGCAGCACACATACCATACGATTTTTGATTCTTTTTATAAGCAAGAATATTGCATCCCGCGTTGAATGCATTTAAAGACATCATATCACCTCGGATATATCATTCATATTATATCTTATATCCTCAAGAGAGTAAACGACTCGAGTAGTTATACCTTAAAAATCAAAAATGATAAAAAAAATAAAAAAAAGTATTGTGTTTTGCACACTACTGATTTATACTATTAGTGTGTAATACACAGTAAGGAGGAAATACCATGAATTCCCAATTTAAAAAAGGAATTATCGAAATGTGTGTCATTGCCGTTGTATCGAATAAAGATATGTATGGTTTTGAAGTCATTGATAATCTTTCAAAAGCCATTGATGTCAATGAAAACACCGTTTATCCCATCTTACGACGATTGACTGATCAAGGATACTTTGAAACATATACTGAACCCACAACGTTTGGAGCACCAAGAAAATATTTTCGTATCACCCCTTCAGGTGTCAAAAAAATGGAAGAGTATCGTCGTGAATGGACAACGTTCTTATCCGGAGTTTATCAAATATTAGGAGGAAATCAAACATGAAACAACAGTATTTAGAAAATTTAAGAAAAATTCTTTTAGGTTTTGAAATGAACAAAAACGAACGCATTGATATCTTAAATGATTATGCATCGATGTATGAAGATGGATTGTCTCAAGGATTAAGTGATTCTGAAGTGATTGAAAAACTGGGAACGCCAGAAAAAGTCGCAGAAGCATTAAATGAGGAATATCATCGTTACCATCCGTCAACGAAAGGAAATCGTTTGATTGCCGTGATGCCTTTTTTAGCGGTTATTTCATATTTCATTTTGGGATTTTACTTTGATAAATGGCATCCTGGGTGGTTAGTTTTCTTAGCCATACCGATGACTGCCATCATTGTGGAAGCATTTAAAAAACCGTTTCCGCATTTTTTAACTGCCTTAAGTCCGTTTATCGCGACGGTTGCCTATTTAGGCATCGGCTTTGGATTTAAAATATGGCATCCGACTTGGTTAATTTTCTTAATCATTCCTATATTTGGAATTATTAATTCATTTCGAGCCTATGATGAAATCGGCGAAAAAAAGAGTGTATTTGAGCAATTAACAGGTCTCAGTGTTTTTATAGCCATTATTGCATATGTCTTAATGGGATACTATTTAAATGCTTGGAATCCAGGTTGGTTAGTATTTCTGATCATTCCAATTTTGGGCATCCTCAATGAGAAAGTCCTTTGGAAAAAAATCGGAATGGAATTATCCTTTTTAATAGCGATTGGCGTCTACCTTTTTGTCGGTTATCAATTTGGAAATTGGTGGTTTGGAGCACTTGGGTTTTTATTACCCATCGGATTTGGCCTGTTAACACAAGAAGTTCGAGTTTCGATGAGTCACGGTGATCTCATGGTTAAATTAACGGTTTTATCAGCGATTGCCATTTATTTCATCACCGGAATTTTATGGAATACTTGGGCTTTTATGTGGATGATATTTTTATTAATTCCGATGGTAGCGATTTTAAAACATGGACCCAAAAGACATCATATCGTTGCAATCAGCCCCTTCATCGCAACCATTGTATTTTTCTCACTTGGATATTTTTTCGGCCTCTGGGAAATATCTTGGATGGCATTTCTCTTCATTCCAATTTCTGCCATTATGTTCAAAGGATAAAATCAATCAAAGCCACTCTTCGGAGTGGTTTTTTCTTGGTGCTTACCTTGTGAATTTTCTTAATTAATGGTATAATTTTAAACAAATAGATCGGAGGAATCTTCATGGATCAAACGACCATCCTACAACGAATAAAACTTGCCTATGATTCCGACCGAAATAGTTATTTAATTCGAAAAACGATAAAAGCAGCATTTCAAAGAGAACAGAATCAAGATGTGACCGGTTCTTATGAAATGCAATTAATAATGATTGAAGCCTCTTTATTTTCTGGAGATATTCATGGGGCACAAAAACATTTTAATCAAATCAAAGATGACATATTATCAATCAAATCAGACCGATTAAATCAACGATTTTCCATGCTTCAAGGCCAACTTTTATTAATGACGGGACACGTCATTGAAGCGCTTGAAGTATATGACAATGCGCTTCATGTAACGATAGAAAACGAAGATGAGATTTTTCTTGATTATCTCAGGATATCCCAAGAAATGGCGCTTATTCACTTTTATGAACCAAAAGCTCTAGAGCATCTTAATACGCTTTTAGCTGGTTATCAGAATAAACCTACATCGTGGATGAAATCATCAATCGCAGCTCTATACATGATCGGATGTTATCGACTGAAAAATTCCATTGATCAAATGACTTTTCAATATTTAAAGTTATTTATTGATGAAGCCTATCCAGGACCTTATGTTTTATTTTATGTGTCTTATTTATTGTTGGATTCTGAAATCGAAGCTTTCCAAAAACCATCTTTAGAACACATCTTACATCATTTGTTACGAACACAAGGAATCAAAGGTGATGTCCTAATTTTAATTGATTTTCATAATCGTTTTCAAGCATCTTTAGAAAAGCTTGATGCGTATGATGCTTTTATGTTTTGGATGAAAAGACATGTGTTTCCGCTATATCAAAAGCGGATTGGCGAAACGAATTTGCTTTTTAATCATCTGAATGATGAACCGAAAATGTCTATGACTTCCTGTCTTCATTGTGACAACCGATGTTGTTATGACGGCGTTTATGTGACTTATGCTGAAGAAGAAGTAATTCGGAAACATATGGCTGATTATCCTGAAGATTTCACACATGTCCCTTCTGAATTTCTTGAAAAAGGGGAATGGGAATTTCTTTTTGGTGGAAAAAGAACGCTTCGTGTCGGCCATGAGTACACCAGGGAAGATTATCCGAAACATTTTGAAAAAACGATTTGTGTTTTTGCTTTACAAGATGGCAGTTGTTCTCTTCAAGTCTCCGCAATTAAACATCAGATGCATCCTTGGCGGATCAAACCCGAATTATGTTGGGAATTTCCTTTGATTGGATTATTCAATGAAGATGCAATCAATCATCCGCATTATTTTGATCAACCCGATCCACATTATTTTGATGAATCGCAACCCGGATATTTATCGTTTCTTCCATGTTCAAAAACTGATCCGGAGGGCATCTCTTGGAAAAAACTATATAAAAATGAATTACAATATTTTCTTACGAAGAAAGCCTCAAAGAAAAAGTGAGGTTGTCAAATTTTGAAGAAAAAAACCGTCGTCTTATTCATTTTTTTATTGTTTGAATTATATTGTCTTTTTGACATTTTTTTTCATCTCTCTATGATACCCACACCATTCATACAATACAGTGCCATCGTCTTTTGTGTTGTTTTCGCTTTATGGATTGATCGACATGATATTGAAACTCGGTGGATAAGAATAGGTTTGTTATTCACCCTCGCAGCGGATACTTTATTAGTCTTAATCGGTTCTTTTCAAACTTTAGCAACGCTGATTTTCATCTTCGTGCAACTATCCTATGCTTTTAGAGTCCATCAAAATCAATCAATATCACTTAAGTTCAATCTTTTGATACGTTTTGTGATCATCCTTGCGAGTGAACTCTTCATATTTTGGTTGATAAAATCCGCATTTGATTTTCTCGTCTTTTTATCAGTTTTTTATATTGTTAATCTTTTCATCAATGGAATATTCGCGAGCATTAAAAATTATAACTGGCTATTCATGCTCGGTTTATGGTTATTACTTGCTTGTGACATCCTCATCGGTTTAAGCAATGCGGGTCCTTATTGGACTTTCAATCCACAATCATTGATTTACCGAATGCTTCATTGGCCGTTTAATTTAGCTTGGGCATTTTATATCCCCTCTCAAGTATTATTAACCTTAAGTATTTATTTTTCATTCAAACCAACTTCAAAGCAACGTCATTTCAACATTCATCCATCGAAAATGATTATATTCGAGAAAGAAGGCACTTCATGAAAACTTATTCTTATCTTCAACACAAACCAACCTTATCCCCAAAATCCCGGATATTTCCCGGCGCAATCGTCACGGGCGATGTTATTTTAGGCGATGACGTCAGTGTATGGTTTAATGCGGTCATCCGAGGCGATATGTCTTTAGTGACGATTCTTGAAAAAACCAATATTCAAGATCATGCCATGATTCATACAAACACTGATAAACCTACCTATATTGGGAAAAACTGTACCATTGGTCATCGGGCAATCATCCATGCTTGCACGATTGGAAATGATGTTTTAATTGGCATGGGAAGCATTATTTTGGATGGCGTTATCATCGGAGATGGCGCCATGATTGGTGCTGGAACCGTGGTTCCTCCGAATAAAGTCATTCCCCCAAAAATGTTAGCTTACGGTAATCCGATGATGATTACTCGGCAATTGACGAAAGAAGAATTAGCTGCGAATCGAAAAAACGCTGTCAAATATGTTGAAATGATGAATAACTACGTATTTGAGGAGGAATGATTCTTCATGATTGAAACACCCCGTTTAAAATTAATACCCCTGAAAGTTACCGAATTGCGATTATTAACGAAATCCAGATATGACTTTGAAAGAGAAACGGGCTTCATTTATGCGGCCAATGATCTTTCAAAGCATTTAATTCAGCTTTTTCGGTCACAAGCTGATCAAATCGATTCTGATCCCGACCATTGGCAATGGTTAACTTTTTGGGTTATTGTGGAAAAACAAAAAAATGAAATCATTGGAAGTATCGATTTTAAAAACTGGAAACCCGATGAATTCACCATTGAAATTGGCTATGGTCTTGGCGAAGCTTATAGAAATCAAGGCTATATGCGTGAAGCCTGTCTTCATTTCTGCCAATACGGATTTTCTCAAGGTATCACAACGATTGTGGCTGAGACAAATCGATTCAATGTACCGTCATCCAATGTATTAAGAAATTGCGGGTTTTATTTAGACCGTCAGATTGATAACTCGTTATGGTGGAAACTGGAATGTCGTTTTGATTACTATCATTACGCTTGTGAGATTAATGTTAAAAAGCCGATTCAATCGGTGTTTAGTGTATTTACAAATCTTGAAACCATGATCGATTGGGAAGAAGGACTACTTGAAATCGAATCTAAATCAGGTCATTTTCCTGATCAAGGTAGTATCATTCTCCTCAAATTTGCCAAGATGGAATTATTGACCACTGTGATTGAAAATCGCTTGCCATATCAAATCACACTAATTTATGAAACCCATGGTGTTAAAAACGTTTGTGTGAACACTTTTTCTGAAATTGATGACTTATCAACGCATTGGACCATGATTTCTGAATTCAATTTTAACGAAAAAATCAACTTACCGATTGAAAACTTTTTATTAAAGACAAAAAAGGGAATGAATTATTTTAAGGATTATCTTGAGAGTTCTAATCATTAAATAAGTCAACATTCACGAATAAGTCGTTTTAATTTATCTAAAAGTCTTCCATCTATTTGAATTATAGTTATAATAAAATTAGGAAGTGATAAAGATGAATATCAATCGCTTTAAAGATGCGAGAGTATGTGATCATCGGGAATTGCTATGCCGCGTCCAAATTTCTTATACTGAACTTGGAAAAGTATTGCGAATTACGAGTGGGATGACCGCAACAGCGGGCGTCGATGGCATGTTAGGAATCAACGAGGATCGATTAGTCTGTTTTGAGCTTACTTTATTTGGCGGGAAGCCCCTCAATGAAGTTTTTCGTCTGCCAATCTCTGAGGTTAAAAATATTGAAATTCATCAAGGTTTTTTAGGTTTATCGCAAATCATGATGGTTGAAACAACCAAACGACGTTATAAATTGGTCGCTTCTCCCAATAAAAGACCCATGCTCGATGCCATCCGAGATGAATTTCAAAAATTACAATCGCAAGAATAAAACTAAATGAATCCAGAACGATATTTAAAAGGAGTTAATCATGATAATCATTGATTTTGATCATATCTCTGAAAGTGATAAGACTAAATTATTAATTGGAAGCATTGTTCCGCGTCCCATTGCTTTCGTCACATCAAAATCAATGAATGGTATTCTCAACGGGGCCCCTTTTAGTTATTTCAATATCGTCTCGACCGAACCGCCCTTAATATCCATTTCGATTCGAAAAGAAAAGATTCATTTGAAAGATACAGCCAATAATATTTTAAATCTTAAAGCATTTGTCGTTCATATCGTTTCACCGAATTATCTAGATCAAGTCAATCAATCTTCTTTTTCTTATCCTCCGGAAGTCAGTGAAATTACGGAAACGGGATTAACACCCGTGAAAAGTTTGAAAATTCCCGTGGAGGGTGTTAAAGAAGCAAGGATTCGTTTTGAGTGCCTCTTAGAAAGAGCGGTTGATTTGCCAGGATCAACACTCATCATCGGAAAAATTATCGCAATGCATGTGGACGAATCCGTGTATCAAGATGGAAAGATCTTAATCGATCAGTTGGAACCTATCAGTCGATTAGCAGGTAGCCATTACGCCACCATCGGCGAAATAATTACCAAATCAAAACCATAAAATGATTGTTTCATATTTTAGACCGTTTATTCGGTCTTTTTATTTGTCTAGAAGTTTAAAATCTGATATAATTAATTCGATATCAAAATTCGATATCAAGAATCGATGGAGGTTTATATGGAAGTTAAAATCTTACGTAAAATAACGCTAGGATTCATTTATCTTCATGTCTTGCATCATGCGAATGAACAAGAAATCTTTGGCCGCTGGATGATCGATGAACTTCAGTCGCATGGATATGAGGTTGGGCCTAGTACGGTCTATCCTTTACTCAAAGAAATGATTCAAAATGGATTACTGACAATGCGAGAAGAAATAGTCGAAGGTAAAATTCGTAAATATTATCGCATTACACCCGTTGGCAATGAGCTTTTAATCAAAGCCAAACAACGAGTCAATGCACTCATATCAGAAGTAGGAGGACAACCAGATGCAATTCTTCAATAATCCAAAGCATTCTTTAAAAAAACGCGCATTTTTATTTATCATTTTACTTGGAATCATCAGTTTCTTTTCTGATTTTACCCACGAAGGAGCTAGAAGTATCTATGGACCTTTCCTGAATCTTATCGGCGTAAGTGCTTTTCTGGTAGCGATGACGGCAGGTTTAGGTGAATTCATTGGCCAAGCTTTAAGAATCATCACCGGATGGATTGCGGATAAAACCAAACGCTATTGGTTAATGATGATTCTAGGGTATTCAATCAATCTTTTGGCCATTCCTTTATTGGGCTTAGTGGATGGTTCTATTTGGCAAGTTGCGATTATCCTCATTCTTGTGGAACGCATTGGCAAAGCTATTCGAGCACCGGCAAAATCGGCATTAACTAGTTTTACTGCACCGCATTTAGGCGCGGGTAAGGCTTTTGCGATTAATGAAGCTTTGGACCAAGCAGGCGCATTTTTAGGCCCGTTATTAGTCTTTTTCATCGTTTCGAATACAGGTAATACAGCACTTCAAAGTTACCAAATCAGTTTTGGAATCCTCGGTATTTTTGCGATAGTGACCATTATGATATTAGTGTTCGCAAAGACTAAATATCCTCAACCGGAAGGCTTTGAATCAAAATCTGTGAATCCGGATAAGAAGTTTGTCGGAGATCGACGTTTTATCATTTATATGCTTGCGATAAGTTTTATAGCATTGGGTTTTATCGATTATCCGCTTATTGCGTATCATTTTGATAAAATCGGTGCATTTAATGTAATTTATGTGCCATTGATTTATTCCTTTGCGATGGGAATCGATGCGATCGCTGCCTTATTTTTCGGTTTCTTATTTGATCGTATCGGATTGAAATCTTTAATCATTTCGACCTTCTTGGCAATCTTTATTTCACCTTTGTTATTTGTGACGGAAGGAACAACTTTGATACTGGTTGGCATGGTCCTTTGGGGCATTGGCATGGGTGCACAAGAATCGATTTTGAAAGCTGTGGTTGCGAATTTGGTGCCAAAAGAAAAAAGAGCGACCGGGTATGGCATTTTTAGCTCTGTCTTCGGCTTTGCTTGGTTTTTAGGTAGCGTCACGGTCGGTTGGCTCTACGACATCAATATTAGTTACATTGTTATTTTCACGATTTTAATGCAAATCATCGCCTCAATCCTATTGATTGTGTTGATGAATATCGATAAAAAAACGCCATCTATTGAAAAATTAGCCAGATAAATATGTCTTATTTTTAGAAAACGTTTACTCTGATATTGGACCCTTCTCGAGGGATTAAAATTTGTATTTTTATGCTATACTATTATCATAAACAAATCGACATTAAATGAATTAGAGGGGGAAGAAAATGTTTTGGGAAAATTTGTGGAATATTTTAACAGTAACAGCACTTTGGGAATTATTACTGATATTTTTTGCGAAAATTATTGAGGTATCCATCGGAACTTTGCGAAGTATTTTAATTGTGAAAGGCTATCGTACGAAAGCCGTGTTTTTAGCATTAGTTGAAATCATGCTTTGGGTATTTGTGGCATCAACAGTCATCACTGGTTTAGCGCAATCTCCGATGAAAGGAATCGCCTATGGGCTTGGCTTTGCGGCTGGTGTATTCTTTGGATCGATGTTAGAACAAAAATTAGCCTTTGGGAAACTGTTGATTCAAACCATTACTTCAGCCGATAAATCCGTTGAGATAGCCGATAAAGTTAGAGAACTCGGATGTGGCGTTACTACCGTTGATGCTAAAGGAAAAATAGAAAATAAAGCAATTTTGATGGTTTATACGAATCGACGGGGTTCTCAAACGATCATCGATGCGATTTTAGCGATTGATCCGCAGTCGATGATTGTCTTAAACGATGTATCGACAATGGTTGGTGGGTACATTCATTCAGGAAAAGCATTATTTAAATAATTAATAGCGCCTATCCCTGAAATCGGATAGGCGCTATGGTTAATAAAGCGTTTTTTGAGTCATATGCTGATAGTCATCAAACAACTTCTTACATGCTTGACGATCAGTTTCAATCAATTGAATTATTGGCTTATTTTTATCTTCGTAGAAACGTTTGTCTCGAAATCCGATGGCTTCAGTATCAACGACATTGCATCCATAATGAACCGTTTCAATATTGGCCCATTGAATCGCGCCTAAACACATTGGACAAGGTTCAGCGGTTGTGTAAAGAATACATCCTGACAAATCAAATGATTTCAATTTTTTACCGGCTTTACGGATGGCATCAATTTCGCCGTGATGGGTTGGATCATGATTGATTACGACATGATTGTGCCCTTTTGAGATAACAACTCCATCCTTAACGATGACCGATCCAAACGGACCGCCATGTTGTTTTGCAACACCTTTTTTGGCCTCTTGGATGGCCATTTGCATGAATTTGTCCACAAAACCACTCCTTTATTCACGTAAGTTCATTATAGCAGAATTCGTCCATTTTTAAATAGTTGCTTCAAAAATCATTGATTTTTATTGGTCTCCTATAAAAAAATAATTTAAAATGGTAAAATATTACTGCATAAGGAGATGATTGCATGAAAATTAGTTTGCTTACAAAAACAAAGTTTTCATTGGCAACTTACGCTTTACTCTTCATGACCGGTTTTTGTTTGGCTTTTTTCTATTTTATCATCAAAGTTTTTGATCCCGACGGTGGTGAGTATTTTTTTGATAATTTATTACTTTCAATTCCCGTTTTCTTGGCTTGGATGTTTGGAAGCATCGGTTTTTTTACCGGTCTAATATCGCTTATTATCGATAAAATCAAATCCGTTTTAACCTTGATTTTAACATTATTGGGTGGCTTCATCTTTCTTTTTGGCCTACTCGAAATTCTTTTTCCTCATTAATATAAAAGTTTTTTTAAGGAGTTCCGTATGAAAACAGACAACCTTGAATACTTACATACTGCCTTATTGGATTATTATGATACGCATGCTCGTGTGCTGCCATGGCGCGAAAATAAAGATCCTTATCGTATTTGGGTTTCTGAAATCATGCTTCAACAAACCCAAGTTAAAACCGTGATTCCTTATTATGAACGTTTCATGAATAAATTCCCAAATGTTGAAGCTTTAGCTTTGGCAAAATTAGATGAAGTCATGAAACTTTGGGAAGGTCTTGGGTATTACGCTCGTGTTAAACATTTACATCAAACGGCTAAAATAATCGTTTTTGAACTTCAAGGGCAGTTTCCGTCTACCGCTCAAGGTTTGATGAAATTAAACGGAATTGGTGAGTATACCGCTGGGGCTATTGCATCGATTGCCTTTGAACAAAGCGTCGGAGCGGTTGATGGTAATGTTCATCGGGTGATTTCCAGATACTTAGGACTCAATATTGAAAAAGAAACATTGAGTAAAGCGATGATGAACTATCTACCGAAACAACGCATCGGTGACTTTAATCAATCGTTGATGGAAATCGGCGCACGTATCTGTTTGCCTGTGGCTATCCCCCTTTGTGATGAATGCCCACTAAAAGCTCACTGTGTTGCAAAAATCAATGAATTGACAGCGGAAATTCCGCAAAAAAAACTAAAATCAAAACGAAAAATTGAAGAAAAGACATTGGTTGTCCTGCATGATCAGTTTAAATTTGTCATTCAAAAAAGACCGTCAAAAGGGCTTTTGGCGGGTCTTTGGGAGTTTCCTTTATTGGAAGGTCGATATACAGAAGAAGCATTGATTCATCATTTTGAAAAGATGGGATATTCAATTAATAAAATCCAGAAAATTCGTGATTTCAAACATCTTTTCACGCATATTGAATGGCACATTTATGCTTATTCTCTTAAAGCAGTCTTACCAGAAATTCCCCCTTTAGGGATGATTTATGCTTCTGAAAAAGAACTCAATGATACTTATACTTTATCTTCTTTATTTAAACCCTATTTGGAGAATCCTTTATGAATGGAAAAGTATTGAAGTGGATTGCGATTATTACGATGACTTTTGATCATATCGGTTTTTACCTCGTCCCTGAAGGACCACTTTACTTAATTTTACGTTCAATCGGGCGCATTGCTTATCCGCTGTTTGCTTTTATGATCGCCGAAGGATTTCATAAAACCTCACACCTTTCCCGCTATTGGATGCGATTGGCTGTGGCGGCTTTAGTCATCGAACTGGGTCTTCTTGGGTTTTATTTTATTGAGGGAACCTCGTATTTACTAACAACCAATGTTTTTATACCCCTGGTGATCGGTTTAAGTATCTTAATTTTATTAAAGCAACAAAAATGGTATCTCAAATTGTTGATTATACCTTTATTAATTCTTCCGGAATTACTTCATACATCTTACGGGATTTATGGAATTATGATTATCTTGATCTTCGGTTTAATTTCGCATCGAGTCGAACAAATTTCAACCTTTATTTTATTAAGTATATTCTTTATTGATTGGCCTGTTTTATTATGGATTGGCCTCGGAGAATATGCACGCTATATGTATATCCAATGGTTTTCGCTTCTGAGCTTCATCCCGTTATTCTTGTATAACGGGACTAGAGGAACGTATAATAAATGGTTCTTTTATATTTATTATCCCGCGCATTTATTAGTTTTATTCATTATTCAATTTTTTATGACACGTTGAGGAGATATTCATGAAAAAAAATCGATGGTTTGGCTTTGCGATTATTGCGATTATTTATGTTTTAGCAATCCTTTTAGGATTATTCACCTTCCGGATTTTTATTGAGCGTACCCATTTATTTTTAGCGATTTTTATCGCTGATGTTGTCGCAACACTTTTCGTATATTTCACTGGCATATTTGTGAAGAATACCTCTGTTTATGATCCTTATTGGAGCGTTCAACCCTTAGTCATCGTCTTATTGTTGTTAACACGTTTTCAAGTATTTAATTTAGGCATTATTTTAATGCTTGTGGCACTGATGTATTGGGGCATCCGTTTGACGGCTAATTGGGCTTACACTTTTGATTCGTTGGAATATCAAGATTGGCGTTATGACATGTTGAAAGAAAAAACCAAGAAATTTTATCCGATTATAAGCTTGCTTGGCATCAACTTATTTCCGACCGTCATCGTCTATTTTGCCGTTCTCCCTGCCATTGTCTTTTTTGAAACAGGCGGTTTTAATGGATTAACGTTGATCGGTTTCTTCATTTCAATCATTGCGGCTTCTTTGCAATTAGTGGCGGATATTCAAATGCAAAGGTATCGCAAGCGTCCGCGCGATAAATCCGGATTTATCGAAACTGGATTGTGGAAATATTCGCGGCATCCGAATTATTTAGGAGAAATAATGATGTGGTGGGGAATTTATCTGATGATGCTTTCCATCGATCCTTCTAAGTGGTATTTTGGAGTGGGTGCTTTGGCAAACACGATGATGTTTTTTGTGATTAGCATTCCTATGGCTGAAAAACGTTTAGCGATGAATAAAATCGGATTTGATGATTATAAAGCGAGAACCCGCATGTTACTTCCTATTAAA
This sequence comes from Caryophanales bacterium UBA5603, assembly GCA_002424815.1. Classification (GTDB taxonomy): domain Bacteria; phylum Bacillota_I; class Bacilli_A; order Izemoplasmatales; family Hujiaoplasmataceae; genus UBA5603. Next base: position 58,524 of record DILB01000017.1, on the reverse strand, counting down.
AAATCTCGACCTTAGGAGGTTTTATGGACCAACCGATTAAAAAACTACAATTTATCAAACGCTTTTTTGAAATGACCGGCGTTCTTTTTCAAAGTCACATTGAATTCATGGAAGATCCACAATTGACCGCATCTCATCCGATGACTTTGATTCGGTCCAACCATTATTTAGTTGTTAAATATGACCCTTCTATCAAACCCTTAACTAATCCGGAATTGACTTTAGAGTATTCGAACAAAGTGGTTGTCGAAGCGTTTTTAGGTGTGAATACAAATTGGAGAGAAGATCAAAACTTTGTGCTGTTTCAACCAGAAAGCGTCTCATTACCCCCCATTCAAGGATTGAAAGTCGAACTCTTAACCATCGAAAAAAAGATGGATTTAGGCAAACTCAAGGCCAGTTGTTCTTATGAAGAAATTGAACAATCACAAGTTGGGTTAGACGATGATATCGTTTTAGGAATTTATCATCAGAAGGATTTATTAGCTGTGGGTTCATTATGGTTCATCGAACAAGATTTGGCTGATCTTCATTTATTGATTCATCCGCGGTTCCGATCGATTGGGTTAGGAAAATTATTGTTTGGTTTGTTAGTTAATCGGGCTTTTCAAGTTAATCGCATTCCCATGGCTCGCGGAAAATTGATGAATCATGCGGCTTATAAAGCGGCATTAAGCATCGGCTTTGTCGAAGCTGTATCTGTTTTCGAAATATATAGAGATTAAACCATCTAAAAAATTAATTGAGACGTCTTTCATTGAAAATGATTCGACGTCTTTTTCATCTTAAGACGCTCTTAAAGGGTTGTTAAAAAGGGCAATTGATGATATGATATCAATGATGTAAGCGTAAACATTCGTTTTCTCATCATAGACCAGAGAAGACACAAATAGGGGTAAAAAATGATTATACTGGATGGAAAAAGTTTAGACCTTGACAATTTTGTCAAAATCGCAAGACACAAAGAATTAGTATTGATATCACAAAAATCGCAGGAATTGCTTTTACAGGCGCGAATTTTTGTTGAAAAGATTGTCCAAGGTGAAGTCCCTGTCTACGGTATTAATACGGGATTTGGAAAATTATCCGATGTTCGGATTAAATCCTCAGAAACAGATCAACTACAAAAAAACCTGTTAATGAGCCATGCCTGTGGTGTCGGTCCAGTTTTACCTCAAGAAGTGGTAAGAGGGATGATGGCTCTACGAATTAACGCCTTGATTAAAGGTCATAGTGGCATCCGATTAGAGACCCTTGAAAAGTTAATGGAACTTTTGAATGCGGATATCATCCCTGTTGTTTTTGAAAAAGGAAGTTTAGGCGCTTCCGGAGATCTTGCACCGCTATCGCATATGAGTCTGCCGTTAATCGGGTTAGGCGAAGTCATCTATCAAAATCGGCGTATGCCAACGCTGGAAGCCTTCAAACTTGCTAAAATTGAACCTTTATCGCATTTAGAAGCGAAAGAAGGTTTATCACTGATCAATGGAACGCAAGCCATGAATTCCCAAGGGGCATTAGTACTTTATGATGCGTTACGACTTGAAAAACTTGCGAGTTTATCTTTATCAATGTCTTTAGAAGCTTTGGAAGGCATCATCGATGCTTTCGATTTAAGAGTCCATGAAGTTCGTGGCCAAATCGGGCAAATCCAAGTGGCTAAAGATATTCTTGCCCATTTAAAAGGAAGTCGAAACTTGACTCATCAAGGTCAAAAACGAATTCAAGATGCCTATTCTCTACGCTGTGCCCCTCAAGTTCATGGAGCTGTGCTCGACACTTTAAACTTTATCAAAACCATCGTGGTAAGAGAAATGAATGCAGTCACCGATAATCCGATTTTATTTCCGGTTGATGGCGATGCCATCAGCGCTGGTAACTTTCATGGAGAACCCCTTGCATTAGCTTTTGATTATCTTGCGATTGCTTTATCAGAACTGGCGAATATATCAGAAAGACGCATCGAACGTTTGGTCAATCCCGCTTTATCAAATGGTTTACCTGCTTTTTTGACACACCGTTCTGGACTGAATTCTGGTTTTATGATTGTGCAGTATAGTGCCGCTTCTTTAGTGAGTGAAAATAAAGTTTTGTCACATCCTGCCTCCGTGGATTCTATTCCTTCCTCAGCGAATCAAGAGGATCATGTATCGATGGGATCGATTGCCGCAAATAAAGCAAAAACAGTTCTTTCGAATGTTCAAAAAGTGATTGGTATGGAATTTTTTGCCGCAGCGCAAGCCATTGATCTTCGTAATGGATCAGATCGATTGGGAAAAAATACAACAAAAGCATATCTTTCAATTCGCAAACAAGTGCCCTATATAAACGATGATCAAGTGATGTATCCTCACATTCATCAAATGGAAGATATGATTCGTTTAGGTCGTTTGTATCATGATGTTTTTGGGGAGGTATAATTTGTGAACGAAGGCGTAACTCTCGATAAAATATTTTCTGTTTTACCTGAAAAAGCGACGTTTGATGCGACGATAAGAAGAGCGCCTAAACGCCCTTTTACTTTAACGAAAGAAGAAACGAATCAAGCCTTACGTAATGCTCTTCGATATGTTCCTCTTGCCTGGCATGAAACCCTCGCCAGTGAGTTTTTAGACGAATTGTTCACAAAAGGTCGTATCTATGGGTATCGTTTTAGGCCAAAAGATAGAATTTATGGTCGTCCCATTAATGAATATTCTGGGAATACTTTGCAAGGCAAAGCCTTTCAAGTCATGATTGATAATAATCTTGATTTTGAAGTGGCTTTATATCCCTATGAACTCATTACTTATGGGGAAACCGGGGCGGTCATGCAAAACTGGATGCAATATCATTTAATCAAATATTATTTACAAATCATGACTGATGAACAAACTTTGGTGGTGATGAGTGGCCATCCTTTAGGATTATTTCCTTCCTCGAAACAATCACCGAGAGTCATCATCACTAACGGATTAATTATCGGTGAGTTTGATCATTTAGAACAATGGAATCGATTAGTGGCGATGGGGGTTTCTTCCTACGGTCAAATGACGGCTGGAGGATGGATGTACATTGGTCCGCAAGGCATTGTTCATGGAACCTATTCAACTTTATTAAATGCGGGTAGAACTCAATTAAATATTCCGCAAACAGAAGATTTAAAAGGAATCCTTTTTGTTTCATCCGGTTTAGGTGGTATGAGTGGCGCCCAAGGGAAAGCTGTTAAAATTGCCGGTGGGGTTGGCATTATCGCCGAGGTCGATGATTCGAGGATTCAAACGCGTTTCAAACAAGGTTGGATTGATGTGGTTTCTTCGGATTGTGAAAGTGCCTTTTTATTGGCTAAAGAAGCGATAAACGAAAAAAAGCCTTGTTCAATTGCATACCATGGCAATGTCGTCGAGTTACTAGAATATGCCATCACTCATGCCATCAAAATTGATCTTCTAAGTGATCAAACCAGTTGTCATGCGGTCTATGAAGGTGGGTATTGTCCCATCGGACTGGATTTTGAACAACGTACTGCACTTTTAAAATCCGATCCACATCAATTTAAAATAAAAGTCAATCAAGGTTTGAAACGCCATTTTTTAGCGATAGAGGCCTTAGTTCATCAAGGCACTTATTTCTTTGATTATGGCAATAGTTTTTTGAAAGCTTTAGCCGATGCAGGCATTAAAAAGGTTTGTCGCAATGGTGAAAATTCCATTGATGGATTTATCTGGCCATCTTATGTCGAAGACATTATGGGACCGGTTTTATTTGATTATGGCTACGGACCTTTCCGTTGGGTCTGTTTATCTTCGTTAGAATCAGATTTAGAGAAAACCGATTTAGCTGCGATGGAAGAGATTGATAAAGATCGTCGTTTTCAAGATCTTGACAATTACAATTGGATTAAAAATGCTCAAACCAATCAACTCGTGGTGGGTACGAAAGCAAGAATTCTTTATCAAGATGCGGAAGGGCGTTTAAAAATCGCTTTAAAGTTTAATGATATGGTTCGTCAAGGTCAGGTGGGTCCCATCATGCTCGGACGGGATCACCATGACTGTGGGGGGACCGATTCCCCCTTTAGAGAAACTGCCAATATCAAAGATGGATCAAATTTGACCGCAGACATGGCCACCCAAGTTGCATTAGGAAATGCCAGCCGGGGGATGAGCCTTGTGGCACTTCACAATGGGGGTGGGGTTGGAATTGGTAAAGCCATCAATGGCGGTTATGGAATGGTTTTAGATGGATCAAAAGAAACAGATGAAATATTGAAAACAGCGATGACTTATGATGTCATGGCGGGCGTGTCGCGTCGAGCTTGGGCGCAAAATCCGCATGCCCTCGAAGCTGCACGCGCATTTCAAAAGAATCATCCGGACACCATCATCACTGAACCATTTGCCGCAAAAGACGACATGATTGAAGACCTCGTCAACCAAAAATATTGTCAAGGAGGCCACTAAAATGCCAAAAATAATTGAATGCGTTCCAAATTTTTCCGAAGGTCGAGACAAAGAAAAAATCGAACGCATCGTTGCACCTTTTAAAAATAATTCGGCTTTCAAAATGATATCTTATGAACCTGACGCCGATTATAACCGCACAGTTGTGACGCTGATTGGCGAAGCTCAAAGCATTATCAGCGCACTTTATCAATTCATTCAAGTTGCGATCAATGAAATTGATATGAATCATCAAAAAGGTGAACATCCTCGCATTGGCGCAGTTGATGTCATTCCTTTCATTCCAATTCAAGATGTTACCTTAGATGAATGTGTTGAATATGCAAATATCGTTGGAGAAAACATCGCTAAATCATTTGCTATTCCCGTGTTTTTATATGCTAAAGCAGCGAAAAAACCTGATCGCGTCAGCTTGCCAACGATTCGTAAAGGTGAATTCGAAGGCATGATTGATAAAATAAAAGAGCCTGAATGGTATCCGGATTTTGGCGTTGCCAAAACCCATCCGACATTTGGTTCAGTCGCTGTTGGTGCGAGGGATTTTTTAGTTGCATATAACATTGATTTACCCACAGATAATGAAAAACAAACCACTCAAATTGCTAAAGCGATTCGCCAGTCTTCCGGTGGATTTCAATACATTCAAGCAGGTCCTGCTTATTTAGAAGCGCAAAAACATATGCAAGTCACGATGAATATTTTAGATTATGTCAAAAATCCGATATATCGAATTTTTGAAGTCGTTCGTTTTGAAGCAAGACGGTACCAATGGGACGTAAAATCCGCTGAAATTGTCGGACTTGTCCCGAAAATGGCATTGCTTGATTCAATCAAATATTATCGTCAGGTTGAAGATTTACCCTTTGATAAAGCGATGGATCTTGATAAAATCACAGCGTTTGCCATCCATTATTTGAAACTTCGTGATTTTTCAAAAGAAAAAATCATTGAAGCTTGGATCTAGGAGAAAATCTCATGGCAAAGATGATGCTTTATAATATTAAAACCCTTTACACCGCGAAGGGGAATCAGGCGCTAAAAGGTAAGGCAATGTCCATCATCGAGAAATTGGATGATGCTTTTATCTTGATTGATCAAGGGAAGATCATCAAAATAGGTGAAAGACATCAAATGCCATATCTCGAACCAATGACGTCTTATATCGATTGTAAAAATGCCATCGCACTTCCAGGGTTCATTGATTCACATACCCATTTGGTTCACAGTGGATCAAGAGAATCTGAATTTGCGATGAAATTGGCTGGAATGCCGTATTTAGATATTCTCAAGAGTGGCGGCGGTATTCATTCGACGGTTGCTTTGACGCGTCAAGCAAGTTTTGAGGAACTCTATGACCAAGCTAAAAAGTCACTCGATGAAATGCTTTTACTCGGTGTGACAACGATTGAGGCGAAAAGTGGCTATGGTTTAAATTTAGAGACTGAGTTAAAACAACTGAAAGTGATTAAAGCGTTGAATGCCAATCATCCGATTGAATTGTCACCCACTTATCTGGGCGCCCATGCCATTCCAAAAGAATATAGCGATAATCGCCAAAGTTATATTTTTGAAGTGATTGAAAATATGAAAACAGTGGCGCAAATGCATCTAGCTGAATCCGTCGATGTCTTTTGTGAAAATGAAGTATTCTCTGTCGCTGAAACCGAAGAAATATTAATCGCCGCAAAGGAAATGGGATTTCAAGTTCGACTCCACGCCGATGAAATCCATTCCTTAGGGGGCGCTGGATTAGCGGTTCGCTTAAATGCTGTTTCGGCCGATCATTTATTAGCGATTGTTGAAGAAGATATTGATCGTTTAGCCCAATCAGAAACGATTGCCAACCTCTTACCGCAAACGGCATTTTACTTAAATAAACCCTATGCAAATGCAAGAGCTTTGATTGATAAAGGTGCCGCTGTTGCCATTTCAAGTGATTATAATCCTGGCAGCGCTCCTTCAGAAAATTTTCAATTTACGATGCAACTTGCGGCGAATAAAATGCGACTTTCACCCGCAGAAGTTTTAGTTGCCTCAACACTTAATCCTGCCGTTATTTTAGGGAGAAGTCATCGAATAGGCACTTTAGAGGTTGGTAAACAAGCAGATATTACATTATTAAAGGCCCCTAATCTAGAATATGTTCTCTATCATTTTGGGATTAATCATACGCAAGATGTATATAAAAACGGTCGCCTTGTCGTCAAAGACCGACAATTTGTTAAGGAGGAATTATGAAACTTATTGAGATGACGTTATTAGAGTTTTTAGATAAGGTCGATTGTGATACAGCGGTTCCAGGAGGAGGATCCGTTGCGGCTTTGTCGGCTTCTTTAGGAGCGGCATTATCCGGAATGGTTGCGAAACTTACGTTGCCTAAAAAGCGCTTTTTAGCCCTTGATGATGAAATAAAAAATAAATTTATCCATCATCTAGAAACGGTTGGTAAAATTAAGAGTGAATTGACAACACTCATTGATAAAGATACTGAAGCTTACCAAATGATTATTGATGCTTATAAATTGCCTAAAACCACGGAAAAAGAAATCCATGTTCGTCAAGAAAAAGTATTAGAAGGCACTAAAGCGGCCATCAAAGTTCCTTTTCAAGTGGCGATGCTTTCACTGGAAGCCATGCGTTTACTGGATCTGTTCTTGACAATCGGAAATCCCTCAGCAGCTTCTGATCTTGGGGTAGCGTGTTTGATGCTGGATGCTGCAATTCACGGGGCAATTCTGAATGTTAGAACGAATTTAAGCGGTCTTGATCAAGATGTCACAAAAATGTTTTATACAAATAACATTGAAGCCATGCTTAAAGAGTCCGAAAGCATAAAGTTAGCTTTCATGAAACGTATCTTAGAAAAAATGAATTGATAACAAAGAGACGCTTGAAGCGTCTTTTTTTATTCTTTAACAATTAAAATTCATAGACTAGATTGAAATGTGTTTAAAGCGGTGCTAAAATGTCAATAATGATTAAAATGGGGGTGAGTTAATGGCAGCGGGAAATGAACGCTTAAAAAAGCATATTGAACAGCGAAAACGACATTTCGTCAGTCGATGGTTAACATCCTTTGCCATCACTGCGACGGTTGTGGTCGCAGCCGTTATCATGCCACCTAAACAACCACTCGCATCGATTGATCGGGTCGGTACGTTAGAAGATACGCTGTATTATACCGTAACCGTCCGTGATTTTGAAGCCGTTCTGTTGGATGATTCATTAAAAGTAACGGTCTCAAATCAAATGGAAAATTATGAATTTTCATTGGATTATGGAACGCAGAGTGGATTTGTACCAGGTTTAAAAATGGATACCGTATATGATTTTAAGATTGTTGGAAATACCGGATATGGCACAGAAACCTTAGCAAAGACGCGCTTTAAAACGCAAGCACTTGCTGGTGGAGCGATTTTATCAGCCGACTTGATGACGGTAGAACCCTTTGATTATTTTCTTAGTTATGATATTTTGATAAAGATCATTGATCCAGAAAATACGTTTGAATCGGTTGCATTAAAATATGCCGTTTTATTTCATGACGAAGGCAGTGAAATGATTGATTTAGACACACTGAATTATCAATTCATCCCTATCAACCAAAGTCAGGAAGTCATTACAATCGATGATATTCCTAATTATAATGCTAAAGTCGTCATTGTTTTAGAAGCAATGCAACTTGGAAAAGCAGTTATTCTCGATTATTTAATGATTCAAACACCCTTATCGATTGAAGGCAGCGTATATCCCAGAGATGCCTCACCTTCCTCGATTGATTTCTCTGTTTATGTCGATAATTCTTTAATTGAGGGAATTCAATACTATCTGGATATCTATCAAGAAAATCGATTCATCAAGCGAATAATGGTACCATCTACCGAAGCAATAAGTCATTATGATGGAACTTCAGTTCAAGTCAAACAATTAAAAAAAGATACTTTATATAACATCGAATTAATAGCGCAATATACCGATCCTTTCAGTGGAGCACTCGTTGTAAAAAAAGTAAATGAAACACTCGCAAGGACGACACCGGAATATTCTGTCAATATCGAAATCACGGATCAAGGCGATTATTATCGCGTTACCATTCTTATCGATGACCCTTTTAATTTTATTCATCATTTTAGATATACGATTTACGATATTGATGGCGAATATCCAGCATATTTAATAGAACATGAGATTTTCATGACGCTCGATTCCTTGAATCGGAAGACAGCTGATTTTCAAATCCAAAAACCGATTGGGTTTGGCTATTTGATTGAAATTAATGCTGATAAAATTTTATTAGACAACATCACTTATTATCAAACAGTTCTCGATGAACTGTCACAACCATCATAATAAAGGGAGAACATATTATGAAATTTAAAATGAAAAGTAAAAATGAAAAAATTTCAATCATCGTCATTGCTAGTGTTACAGTCGTTTTAGTGTTCATCTCGATTTTTGCCGGGGTTTTATTTCCTAACTCCACCTTTGCAGCAATTATTGAAAGTAGCATCGGTAAATTTTTTAATTTATTTAATTTTATAAAAAATAATTATGTTACTTTGATTGAAAGTGCAACCATTATCTTTTTTGTTTGGTTAATCACTTTGTTTTTATTATTCTTAACCAATCTATTAATGCAAAAAAATTCTCGTAGTGAGACGGTTGGCGTTATCGTCAAAAGTATTTTGAAATACGCTTCAATTTTAGTCGCGATATTTTTAATTCTTTCGGCTTGGGGAGTCCAAACAAAAACATTGTTAGCCGGAGCTGGAATTTTAGGATTAGCTTTATCGTTTGGTGCACAAAGTTTAATTGAAGATGTCATCAGCGGCTTGTTCATCATATTTGAGAAGCAATTTGCTATTGGTGATGTAATTCAAATTGGTGATTTTAGAGGAACCGTCCTTGAAATCGGTATCCGTGTAACGAAATTTGAGGATTTAAATGGTGACATTAAAATTGTCAATAATTCGGATATTCGTGGTGCTATCAACACCTCCTCTGACTTATCAGCGGCTATTTGCGATGTTTCAATCAGTTATCAAGCGGATTTAGAAAAAATAGAAAAGATTATCAAAGAAAATCTCCAAGATATCCATTCAAGAATACCCGATATCGTCGATGGCCCATACTATCGAGGTGTTCAAGATTTAGGTAATTCAGCGGTCGTAATTCGCATTTATTCAAGGACGCATGAAAAAAAGCGTCATCAAGTGGTTCGCGATTTAAATCGGGAGATGAAATTGTTATTCGATAAAAATCAAATTGAAATTCCTTTCCAACAAGTTGTCATTCATCAAGCAAAATCAAAAGACGAATAATTAAACCGCCACCCGTTTAGGTGGCGATTTTTTATTAAGAAAAAAAACAAAAAAGATTTTGAATGAATTTATTCATTAATCAAAGATTTTATCTATAAAAAGGATGTTTAATAACATCAAAAGCAAATAATTAAAGGTTTTTGATTGCTTTTGCTTAACTCTTGCACGATATTTTCATGAGATTGGATAATATCGTATTTTTCGAAAAACTACAATTGAAACTCATCGAGCTCTATGGTATAATCTATACGGATAAAAACGCTTTCAAGTTCAAGGAGAATATCATTTTGAAATCAATTGTCATAGGGGTCATCGGAGCCGATGTCCATGCGGTTGGCAACAAGATCATCGACTACACCCTGACCAACGCCGGTTATAACGTGATTAACATCGGCGTCCTTTCTTCACAGGAAGATTTTATCAACGCCGCCATCGAAGCCGATGCGGAATTGATTCTCGTTTCAAGTCTTTACGGCCACGGAGAAATTGATTGTCGTGGCATGCGCCAAAAATGTATTGAATCTGGCATCGGAGATATCTGGCTTTATGTCGGCGGTAATATTGTGGTAGGCAAACAAGATTTTACTGAAGTCAAGCAACGCTTCCTCAAAATGGGTTTCAACCGCGTCTATCCTCCCGGCATCTCAATCGATGAGGCACTAAAAGATATCAAAAACGATTTGGGTGAGTAGAATGGCAAGATACCTTTTAATCGATTTTGGTTCAACCTTCACTAAGTTAACTGCAGTCGATAGTGAAATTGGCGATATCATCGCCACAGCCAATCATTTTACCACAGTCGATACAGATATTACGGTCGGTTATAAAAACGCCCTGTCTGAATTACACAAGACCATCGGAAAACCGATGGTTTTTGACCATGTCGTTGCTTGTTCATCCGCTGCGGGCGGTTTAAAAATGGCTGCGATTGGGTTAGTTGAAGAACTCACTGTTGAGGCTGCTAAACGGGTATGCTTAGGGGCAGGCGCAAAAGTTGAATTAGTTTTTTCTCATCACCTCAACACTTCTGAAGTTGAGAAAATAAAATCCAAAAACATTGATATTGTTTTACTCGCCGGCGGATCAGATGGCGGTAATAGTGAATGTGTCATCTATAATGCAAAAATGCTTGGCGAAGGACATATAAACGTTCCCATCGTTTTTGGTGGTAATAAATCTGCGCAAGATGAAATTCTTAAAATCTTTGATGAGTATCATTTAGACGGATATATCGTTGAAAATGTCATGCCAAAAATCAATCAATTAAATATTAAACAAGCTCGTGAAAAAATTAGAGAACTTTTTTTGAAAAAGATTATTGAAGCAAAAGGAATTAAAAAAATCGAACAAGAAATTGAAAAAGTGGTCCTTCCAACCCCTGAAGCGGTTTTACGAGCCTGTGAATTATTAGCTAAAGGATATCTTTATGAAGAAGGTATTGGTGAAATCGTCGTTTTAGATGTCGGCGGCGCAACCACCGATCTTTATTCAATCAGCGAACCATCAAAACGGGGCGACGTCATCTTAACAGGCCTTGAAGAACCCTATGCTAAACGGACCGTCGAAGGCGATTTAGGCATGCGTTATTCCGCAACCGGCATTTTAAAAGCTTTAACAAAAGAAGAAATCACGATGATCAACCTTGAAAAAGGCATCGATATCGAACAAGAAATCAATCAGCGCAATCTCCATGTTGGCATGCTTCCATCCAATCAATTAGAAGAGGATGTCGACCGTTTACTCGCGGAGATGTGCGTTTATAAAGCAATGAGTCGTCATGCTGGAAAAATGGAAGAAATATATACACCGATGGGAATGGTCCATCATCAAACTGGCAAAGATTTAACCGATATTGAAGCGGTTATCGGTACGGGTGGCGTCATCATTAAAGCTAAAGATCCAAAGCAAATCTTGGCAAAAGCCACCAACATTTTTCGCAATGATTTTGAACTCAGGCCAAGACGACCGAAGTTTTACATTGATGAAACCTATTCGCTTTACGCCATGGGACTTTTAAGTGAGTACGACCCACTCTTAGCCCTTAAAATTATGAAACAACACTTGAAGAAAGTTTAGCACACGAGAGGACAACCTTATGTTAAAAAATAAGAAACTTACCGAAGCGGAATTTTTCGCAGAACGTGAAAAAGTATTAACCGCATGGATTACAGGAAGTGATCCAGACCTTGATTTTGAACGTTCCATCGCTTATTTAAAAGCCATTCCAGAAGAGAAAAACTTTGCCTTAAAACTTGCAAAAGCAAAGCATTCGGGATTAACCTTAGTGCAACCCCGTGCAGGTGTACCAGTTTTAACGGAACATATTCGGCTGATGCAAAGCTTAATCGCTGCGGGAGCCGATTTTGTGCCTTCGACGATTGATTCATATACTCGACAAAATCGCTATCAAGAGGCTGAATCAGGGATAAAAGAAAGTCAAGTCGCTCATCGCGCCATGCTGAATGGTTTCCCTGCGGTGAACCATGGTGTTGCTGGTTGTAAAGCTGTTTTTGAAGCGGTGAGCGTGCCGATACAAGCACGTCATGGAACGCCTGATGCACGTTTACTTTCTGAAATCATTCATGCTTCCGGGTGGACTTCGAATGAAGGTGGCGGAATCTCTTATAACATCCCTTATGCAAAAAGTGTTTCTTTAGAAACTACGATTCGTAATTGGCAGTATGTCGATCGTCTCGTTGGCTATTATGAAGATCATGGCATCAGCATCAATCGTGAGCCTTTTGGTCCTTTGACAGGAACACTTGTGCCACCTTGCATTTCCAACACCGTCCAAATTATTGAAGCATTGCTGGCCGCTGAACAAGGGGTTAAGAATATCACAGTCGGATATGGAATGGGTGGTAATGTTTTACAAGATGTCGCAGCGATACGGACATTACAAAAACAAACCGAGAGTTACCTCGAACGCTTTGGATATAAAAACATGGTCATCACCACAGTTTTCCATCAATGGATGGGTGGTTTTCCTGCAGATGAAGCAGAGGCTACAGGGTTGATTGCCCTTTCTTCAACCGTTGCCGCCTTATCAAAAGCAACGAAAATGATTACGAAATCACCGCATGAATCCATCGGTATTCCCACAGCGGAAGCGAATGGGATTGGTGTTAAAACATCGAAATTTGTGGTCACATTGCTCCGCGATCAGAAGTATCCCGAATCAAAAGAACTGTCCATGGAGATGGCGCAAATTGAAAGTGAAGTCGATGCTTTGATGGAAGCCATCTTAACTTTAGGTGATGGCGATTTAGCCCAAGGTGTTGTGAAAGCATTCGAACAAGGTGTTTTAGATGTTCCGTTTGCACCTTCTAAATTCAATGCTGGCAAAGTATTACCAGCCCGAGATAACGATGGATTCATTCGAATCCTTGAATTTGGAAATTTAGGGTTGCCTGAAGTTATCAAAGCCCATCACCGGGCAAAAATCATGGAACGCGCTGAGTTTGAAAAGCGCCCCATTTCTTTCCAACTGACGATTGACGATGTCAACGCAGTTTCTTCCGGACATTTGATTGGCCGCGGGAAAAAAATCATTAACGAGGGATAATATGCGAATTAAAAATGTGATTTTAACACCTTCTTTTACAGGGTTTTATTTTGATGATCAAAAAGCAATCAAAGCCGGTGCGGAACATGATGGTTTTTTCTATTTAGGTGAAACGCATACGGAAGGCTTTAAACAAGTTCGACAAAGTGGTGAGGCTATAAGCGTTCAAATCATCTTAGAAGATGGAACGGTTGGCTATGGTGATTGCGCGGCTGTGCAATATTCTGGAACAGGCGGACGTGACCCATTATTTTTAGCCGCAGAATTTATTCCTTTTATGCAAGAACAAGTCATTCCGTTATTATTGAATGAAACCGTGGACTCCTTTAGACGATTAGCTGAGAAATATGACCATCTTGTTTTAAATGGGAAGAAACTTCATACAGCGATTCGATACGGTTTAACGCAAGCATTTTTGTCGACCGTAGCGAATTATCGTAAATTGACGATGGCTGAAGTCATTCGAACGGAATATGGCATTGCGGATGATTATTACCAAGCAATTCCTATTTTTACACAATCGGGTGATGAACGCTATACCAACGTCGATAAGATGATTATGAAAGGCGCTGATGTTTTACCGCACGCCTTAATTAACAATGTGAAAACAAAACTTGGAGAAAAAGGCGAATTATTAGAAGCCTATGTTGCATGGTTGAGAGACCGAATTTTGAAATACCGAGTCAACCCCAATTATTCGCCCGTTTTTCATATTGATGTTTATGGAACCATTGGGATTGCTTTTAAAAACAATTATGATGAAATTACAAATTATCTCTTAAAATTAGAAAAAATGGCGCATCCTTTCCGGATTCGCATTGAAGGTCCCATCGATACCGGTGACCGCGAAGGCACGTTGCTTGCATTAAAAGAATTGACCAAACGGATGGATGAAGCGAACAGTCATTTAGAAATAGTCGCAGACGAATGGTGTAATACTTTAGAAGATATCAAAGATTTCGCTGATGCTAAAGCGGGGCATATGTTACAAATTAAAACCCCAGATTTAGGTGGAATCAACAATGTGGCAGAAGCCATCATATACTGTAATTCGAAGAAAATCGGCTCGTATTGCGGTGGCACATGCAATGAAACGAACATCAGTGCAGAAACAACGACCCAAATTGCGATTGCTTGTAAAGCGGATCAATGTTTAGCAAAACCAGGGATGTCTGTGGATGATGGTTTTATGGTTGTGAAAAACGCAATGAACCGTGTGATTGCTTTAGCTAATTCACGAAATAAAGGATGATTTTATGAAAATTGGTATGGCGGGAAGTTTAGAGTCGAATGATGCTTTGATTACAGTTAAAGAAAGTTCGGTGATTAACATCGAAGTTCAATCGATTGTCGATGCTTTTTATCATGATCAGATTGTTCAGGTGATTCAATCGACGCTCGATGCCGCAAGAATCAATGCGATTGATGTGGTGTGTCTTGATAAAGGCGCGCTTGACTACACCATCAAGGCAAGACTTTTGACCGCAATCCATCGAATGGAGGTTCGTCATGAATAGATGTTTTTTATTTGTGCCCGGAAATAACCCTGCCATGTTACAAAATGCCGACATCTTTCATGCTGATGCGGTTATTTTTGATTTAGAAGATGCAGTATCAGTATCGGAAAAGGATGCGGCGAGACAGTTACTAAAGCATTTTTTCGAAACCTTGACAAAACAACCCTATGACATTTATGTCCGTATCAATGCGCTCACATCCTCCTTAGGGGCAGAAGACCTTAGTAGTATTTTATCTGATTGCATCAAAGGAATCGTTTTACCAAAAGCGCATACAGAAGATATCAAAGCTTTGACAAAACTTTTAGAAACTTTTGAAGCAGCTAAAAGAATGAAAAATAAAACAAGAATTATCCCTATTATCGAAACGGCTAAATCAGTCCTTGAAATCGAGGCGATGGCACAATTACCGAGAATTAGTGGAATGTTATTGGGTGCTGAAGATTTAACGAGTGATATGGAAATCGAACGAACGAAAGTTGGCATTGAAATTGAATATCCACGCGCAAAAATGGCATATGCATGCAAAGCATTCGGTTTAGATGCTATCGATACACCTTTTACTGATGTCGATGATGAAGCCGGTTTAAAAGCCGATACGATTCACGCGCAAAAACTTGGAATGAATGCCAAAACGGCCATTCATCCCAATCAAGTTGAAACCATTAATCAGATTTTTTCACCGACTGAGGCACAAATAAGATGGGCAAGAAGAATTGTGATTGCGGATACAGAAGCGCAATTGAAACATCTCGGCGTTTTTAGTCTTGATGGGAAGATGATTGATAAACCCGTCGTTGACCGAGCCAAGAAACTCTTGGAGAAAGCTAAACATTATCATATGTTGGGAGAGATAAGTGATGAGTAAATTATCTGATTATCTTCCACCCGATTTTAAGCCGTTTGTTAGTAGTGATGCATATAAACAAAAACAACGTCGATTGATATCAGAGAAAGAACAATCCCAATCCGTCGTTTTTTTGCATTCAGTCAGTGAAGTATTTGATGCATTAAATCTTCATGACGGGATGACTTTTTCATTTCATCATCATCTTCGCAATGGCGATAAAGTCATAGGTTTAATCGGTGAAGAAGTTCATCGACGTGGATTAAAAGATATGACTTTTGCGGCCTCTTCTTTATTTCCAAATCATGCTTCATTAGTCGATTTAATCAAAGAAGGAAACGTGAGCGGCATCATTGCGAATTATGCCAATGGACCGGTGGCTAAAGCGATATCGATGGGACTATTGAAAAAACCATTTATCATGGATACCCACGGTGGAAGAGCGAGAGCGATTGAATCAGGAGATTTAATGATTGATGTGGCTTTTATCGCATCACCCGCTGTTGATAAAGCCGGTAATGGCACTGGACGCTTTGGACCCTCTGCTTGCGGAACCCTCGGATATGCCATTCCGGATCTTCATTATGCAAAAAAAGTTGTGTTAATCTCAGATTATCAAATGGATCATATTGAAGAAGCTGAACTTAATCATCGTTATGTTGATTATGTGGTGATGGTTGATAAAATCGGCGATTCTGAAGGAATTGTTTCGGGGACGACAAAGGTTACTCGCGACCCTGTCGGTCGTAAGATTGCCAGAGATACTGTGATGGTTTTAGATAAACTCGGACTGATCAAAGAAGGATTCTCGATGCAAACAGGTGCAGGAGGCATCTCATTAGCCGTCGTAGAATATGTGAAAGATTTAATGATTCGTCAAAACATTCGCGCGCGTTTTGCCTCGGGCGGAATCACCGGACAATATGTTTTAATGCATGAACAAGGATTGGTAGAAACCTTGTATGATGTTCAATGTTTTGATTTGAGAGCTGCGAAGTCTTATCGCGAGAATCGCCGCCATGTGGCGATTTCCGCTTCTGAATATGGTAATCCTTTTGAACCTAGTCCTATTGTTGATCAATTGGATTTTGTGGTTTTAGGAGCCACAGAGATTGACCTCAATTTTAATGTCAATGTGACCACCGATTCGTTAGGTGAAATCATTGGCGGCTCAGGCGGGCATGCGGATACCGCCCATGGAGCGAAAGTGACGGTGGTCGTAACCAATTTGTTAAAAGCCCGATTACCGATTATCAAGGAACATGTGACGACCTTGACAACGCCTGGATCTGATATCGATATCTTAGTTACTGAACGCGGAATCGCAGTCAATCCGATAAGAATTGACTTGATGAATCAATTGAAACAAAAGGGCATTCAAATCGTTAAAATTGAAGATTTGATGCAACTATCTTATCAGATTGCGGGTGTACCAAAAACACTTTCGCATGAAAAAACAATCATCGGTTACGTTCGTTACCGCGATGGTTCCATCATTGATGTGTTATATAAAAAAATGTAATTAAGGGAGGTTTCTCATGATTAAACAAGCTCTGTTGGCAGAAGAAAAAGAACAGATTCGTTTATTTCTTTTAAGCAATGATCTTGGATTTGACTTTCATGATGATGCTTACTTTATTGAAGAGGATGAAAAAATTATTGCCACGTTATCGCTCGATGGTCACATCATCAAAGGGCTGGCGATTGATGTTCATTATCGCGGTATGAACATTGCAGGCGAATTGCTTAGCCATGCCATCGCCATTTTATCAAATCGGAATTTATATTCTTATCATGTATTCACAAAATCGATTTATGTTGATTTGTTTACTTCGATGGGTTTCCGCTTGTTGGCTGATAGCGGTAAAGTTGCCTTCATGGAAGGCGGCGTTGATAAGATTGAAGATGTGATTTTGGGTTATCAAAAAAGAATTGAAAACACCTTTGGCATCAAAATCAAAGATAATGATCTCGGCACGATTGTGGTCAATTGTAATCCCATGACGTTAGGGCATTATCAACTCATTGAAGCGAGTGCGGCAAAACATGATTTTTTGATTGTCTTTGTCGTTGAAACCGACGAATCGACTTTTACTTATAAAGAACGCTTTAGTTTGGTCTATTTAGCTTTAAAACCGTTAAACAACGTGTTGGTGTTACCTTCAACGAATTATATTGTTTCTAAATCGACCTTTCCAAGTTACTTTTTAAAGGCACTTGATGAACGCGAATATGAACATGCAAAACTCGATGCTTTGATTTTTAAAAAATATTTTATGCCACTTTTGAATCTTTCAATGCGACATGTGGGTACTGAGAGTGAACCAGTGATGGTGGCTTATAATCAGATATTAAAAGATACCTTAGGAGAAAAACTTCAAGAAATCCCGAGGTTTTCTCAAAATGGCGTCGTTATTTCCGCATCACTTGTTAGACGATTCATGTACGAACATCGAATTGAAGAAGCTTTAAGCTTCGTACCTCATTCAATCAGGCCTTTGTTAAAGGCCATCATGGAGGAAAAAAATGTCCGAACAAAGCCATGATATTTTAAACGACAGAGAATATCGACAAACTATGATAAAACCTTATTTAGATCAAGGTCTTTGGGTTATAACTTGTAAAGCAAATATTCCTGGAATCCATAAAAATTTGTTTTATACGCATTTGATTTTAAGTTACTATCAACCTTTGCTGGATGCATTAAAACCCATCGATAAGTGGCGACATGAAGGATCTGATGGAGAAACGTTAGTTTATGTATTTAAAGATGGCAATCCTCAGCAAATGAAAAATCAAATGGTTTCTTGGGAAGAAACAAAACCTTACGGACGATTGGTGGACATCGATGTTTATAGCGGTTTATCAGGGAGTATTCGTCGCAAATCTTTAAGACGTTGTTTGCTTTGTGATAATGATGCTTTTTCGTGTGGTCGAAATCAAACGCATCCGTTGAAGGAATTGCTTGCGAAAATAGATCAAATCGCGTTAGAGGATACTCAAAAACTGTTATTAGCTTGTTTAGATGCGGCTATTATGGATGAACTAAATCTTGATCCGAAATTTGGACTTGTGACACCAATATCGAATGGTTCGCATTTTGACATGAATTATCATACAATGTTGTCCGCAAAGGATGCCATTTTGCCTTATTTCGGACAAATGTTTGCGCATGGATGGCAGGCTCATCATGAAGAACAATTATTTCAAAAGGCAAGAAGCATTGGTCTTGAAGCTGAAACAGCAATGTTTCAAGCTACTAAGGGAATCAATGCTTATAAGGGATTGATTTTCAATTTAGGATTAATGTCTTCAGCTTTTGCCTATGTGATTACCCATCAAGCTCCGCTCAAAACCATGTTTCCGACGATTGCGACGATGACAAAAAATCTTATCAAAGATTTTGAGGAACCGAAAACGACAGCGGGATACGAAGCCTATCTTAAATATCGAACCATGGGGGCCAGAGGCGAAGCTATGAACGGGTTTCCAACTGTCCAACAATTAATCCCAATGCTTAATGATTTTAATGATTTAACCTTACTAAAAGTATTAATCGAAGCCATTAAAATGACCGAAGATACGGTATTAATTCGTCGAGCTGGTTCTTATGACATGGCAAAAAAAATACAATCTTGGTTTTTTAATATTGATGTTTCTGATTCTGAAGCATTGATGCAATTGACCAAACGATGCATTGAAGCCAATATTAGTTTTGGCGGTGCAGCAGATTTATTGGTTTGTGCCATCCTATATTGTCGGCTTGCGAAAACATTTGCATTTTGAATAAAAAATGTGGCATTTTAAGAAATGATTTGTTATAATCAATAATGCTCGGGAAGTAGCTTAGCTTGGTAGAGCGCTTGGATGGGGTCCAAGAGGTCGCAGGTTCAAATCCTGTCTTTCCGACCATTATCAAAAACGCCGATGTTCGATGCATCGGCTTTACTTTTAAAATTCATCATTAAGTGATTGAAAAAATGGGTTGGATGGCTTAAAATAGAATTACATTCATCGTACGCAGGTGTCGTATAATGGTCATTACGTCTGCTTCCCAAGCAGAACATGGGGGTTCGATTCCCCTCGCTTGCTCCAAAGATTACAAAAGCGCTGTGTCGCTTTTTTTTATTATATTGAATGTTTTTAATTCGTTATGATATAATGCAATTGAAGAGAGCGGTGACTCACTTTGATGAGGAGGTTTCTTAAATGCATGAAATTGATATCCAACATTGGCATCGAAAAGAACACTTTGAATTTTTTAGCCATATCGCTTTTCCTTTTTATTCTTTGACAATTGATTTAGATGTCACAGCGTTTCATCGATATGTCAAAGCCCATCAAACTTCATTTTATTACGGGTTGATTTATCAATGTTGCAAAGCAATGAATCAAATTGAAGCCTTCCGATATCGAATAAGAGGTGAAAAAATCTTCCTTATTGATGAATTAATTCCCTCATTCACCGATATCAAGAAAGATTCTGATCTCTTCTTAATTGCTAATGTTAAACTAGTCGGTCAGATGCATGAGTTTAGTGATGCCTGCAAATCAGCCGTTTTAAAACAAAAACAATATTTTCCATCTAAAGAAGATGAGAAAAAAGATCATTATATTTATTTTTCTTCGGTTCCATGGATTCATTTTACCTCTGTAACTCATGAAATGGACATAAACAAAGATGATTCTATCGCGCGTATCACTTTCGGAAAATATGAAAAACGTGATGATCGTTTAATGATGCCTTTGTCGATACAAGTCAATCATCGTTTGATTGACGGAATCCATGTTGCACAGTTTATTCATCTTTTAGAAGAAGCATTTCATAAATTGAAATAATAAGAGCGCTGAGATTTCAGCGCTCTTCGTTTATGATACTTCTGAGTATTGCGGTTAAACAATCAACAGATGTTTTTAAAGATAATGTGGGTATATTCAAAGAGTTCTTTTGATGATCTAATCTTGGAAAATGGATAAAACCAACTTGAATCGGCCATTGCAATGCTTCGATTGCTTCAAGGGAAGCATAGAGGGCAAGATTGCAAATGTAAGTTCCCGCTGATTCAGATATTTCAATGGGATTATTTTGTTTTTGAACGGCCTGATAAATCGATTCGATTGGGAGGGTTGTTAGTCGTTCTTCGGGGCCCAAAGGATGGATGAGTTCATTCGTAAAAATGACACCTTCATTATCGGGAATGTTAGCACTTTTTAAATTCTTTGCACGACGTTCTAATCCTATCAATGAACGGCCATAAGCTTCACCCAAATGAAGGATGATTGAGGGGTGATGTTTCATAATTAACGTTTTATAGATATGATAATCATAAACAACGGGCAAAAAGACTTTTATAATTTCAATGGATGAATCATCATAGTCTAGATTTTGTAATATTTCATAAGAAGCATTTTCAGTTTGTTGATTAAAAGGTTCAAAAGCAGTGATTAATATTTTCATAGGTTTATCTCTCTTCTTTTTTTAATATTGAAGCTTGAAATCATAAAGATTATAACTCATTTATGGCAGATATCAATGAGTTGATTTAAAATAAATATGTTCAAATTTAGCAACATTAATGACTTTTTTAACTGATTTATCACGGTTTTTCATCGTTTAGTGCAAATTTTGATAAAAAAAGCATCATGATTTGATATAATGAAGATAGATTTTTAGTAAAGGACTGAATGCCATGCAATTTGCCATCGTGTTAGGATTCGATAAAATTAAACAAATTGATGACGCTGTCGAAAGAATCGCTAAAGAAGTCAATCCTTTTTTTACCGATGCCGGATATTTTCCTCATGTTACTTTAATTGTATATGAGGCAGATAATGTTGACTCAGTAAAAAAATTCTTCGCTATTCGACCATTCAAATTATCCATCAAGACAAAAGGTATTAGTGGTTTTAGAGGCGAAAAATCGACTGTTTTCATCGATATCGAAAAAGATAAGGATTTAATGAAACTTCATGACAAATATTTAAGAATTACAGATATTCAACTGAGTGAATATTCAACTTCAGAAAATTATCACCCGCACATTACGCTTGCGACGGATTTGTC
This sequence comes from Caryophanales bacterium UBA5603, assembly GCA_002424815.1. Lineage (GTDB taxonomy): Bacteria > Bacillota_I > Bacilli_A > Izemoplasmatales > Hujiaoplasmataceae > UBA5603. The sequence continues at coordinate 36,768 of DILB01000017.1, read as the reverse complement.
AAGTGAAGAAAGAGCGACCGCTGAGATGATTGCCGAATCGATCAGAGTTCCTAAATCGATTACACCGACGCATGTTTCTTTGATTGATGCGACAGCAAAACCTTATAAAGTAATTGGAAATGTTGTCATTCGATAAATTGTAGGAGGTCAGATATGAAAATTACCAATATGAGCCAAGTGACCACCAAACTTGGCGACAAAGGTTATTCATCTAATTATGTTCAACAAAAGTATCGCAAAGATAATATTCTTTTTGATGTTCTTGGCACTAATGACGAACTTTCGAGTTTACTTGGATTGACTTATCATTACGCCCATTACGAACCGATTTTAGAGTTTCAAAAAGCTTTACAATCCATGAATACCTTGATTGCGACCAATCCAGATGCAGACCATCCGAACACCAAATTAATCCAAAGTTTTGGAGAAGAAGCACTGAAGTTTTTAGAGGATGAAGAACAAAGACTCCTTAAAGAACATCCCATTGAGGCGCGTTTTGTTCTCCCAGGCAGCGAGGCAACCTTACCGGGAGCCTATTTTGACTTGTCGAGAGCGGTTTGTCGTCGTGCTGAAAGAAAAATTGTTAAGTATATTCACGAAAGCGAGCGCCAGGATCTGTGGCTTGCGTTGAAATATATCAATCGTTTGAGTGACTTGCTTTTCATCTTAGCTAGATCTGCATAAATTCTACTTTAAGAAGATATTTTCCTTGAATTGTTGGATAAATATAGTATAATAGTTTATGCGTGTGGAGCTATAGCTCAGCGGGAGAGCATCTGCTTGACGTGCAGAGGGTCGTGGGTTCAATCCCCTCTGGCTCCACCACTTATGTATACAAACATCGACAAAGTCGGTGTTTTTTTAATTATCATAGCCTTCATAAATGATATCCATCACAAGTTGTTGTTTTTAAGATTAAAAAATGATAAAATCGCTATATCATTCATTGTTTTTTGGAGGTTATTATCGATGAAATTTTTGATTGTTGGCATCATTATAGGCGTTTTTATCATTGAAACGATTGCATCGCTTTTGAATTTCAAATCCCGCAAGAATGAAATTCCACCCGTAACAAAAGATATTTATGATTTTGATCAATATCAACAATGGTTAGCTTATTTTATGTCCAACTTCCGCTTTTCAATGATTAAATCGATCTTTGAGACTCTACTTTTAATCGTAGCACTTTTCAGTGGTGCCTTTGCTTGGCTTGATACTATCCTGAGTCCATTAGCGTTTGGCGATATTTGGCATTCAATACTATATTTGAGCATTTTATTAACAATATTTTCAATCATTGATCTGCCATTTGATTATTATCAGACCTTCCATATCGAAGCGATGTTTGGGTTTAATAAAACCACCCAAAAAACCTTTTGGTTCGATCAATTGAAACGTTGGCTTATATCAATCGCTTTGCTTTCGGGCATCGTTTGGGTTTTGTTATCACTATATTTTGCGTTTCAAGATCGTTTATGGTATTTCATCATCGGGGCTTGGATGGTTTTATCCATTGTATTGATTGTGTTATTTATTCTCAATACCAAAGTATTTATTAAAATATTTAATCGTTTGACGCCGCTTGAAGAAGGAACTTTAAAGACCAAGATTTCAGAGTTAGCTTCCCGTGTTGGGTTTAAAATTGATGCAATTTCTTCAATGGACGCTTCTAAACGATCCAGTAAATTAAATGCGTTTTTTAGTGGACTTGGGAAGACGCGCGAAGTTGTATTATATGATACTTTAATTGAAAAGATGAGTGAAGATCAAATCGTATCTGTCCTTGCCCATGAACTAGGACATGCAAAGCATCATGATGTTATCTTTTTGTTATTACGGCAGATCATCATGTTTGGCTTATATGCGATTTTACTAGGCGTGATTTTACAAAACGAGATCTTTACGACTTCATTTGGTTTCAGTGGCTTTCATTTTGGTTTCTCTATTATTCTCTTTTCAATTTTAATGAGTCCCTTCAATTTATTGATTGGCTTTTTATTAAATTATTTATCTCGTAAAGCAGAATATAAAGCTGATGCTTTTGCCTGCCGTATGACTGATACACAGTCCATGATTGAGGCTTTAAAAGTTATAGCCAAAGCGAATTATTCGAATTTAACTCCGCATCCCTTTTATGTTTTAATGCATTATTCACATCCTACCATCGCTGACCGGCTTCAAGCGATGGAAGGAATAAATCATTAACAATTTTAAAAAATTAATTTATCTTCTCGAAAAGCAGGTGTATTCATGAAACAATCAGATATTTTTATTATTGGTGGTGGCGCAAGTGGTATGATCGCTGCCATAATTGCGAAACAAAATCACGCCAATGTCACGATTCTTGAGCGAAATCCTAAAGTGGGTAAGAAGATTTTAGCCACCGGAAATGGGCGTTGTAATTATACTAATGCATTAGCACAAACTTTGCATTACAACCATCCAGAGTTTGTCGAAAAAGCTTTTTCGCAATTTGGGCCCACAGAAACCCTTCGTTTTTTTGAAAACTTAGGGATTGTCCCCAAAATTGAAGAACAAGGAAAAACCTATCCTTTATCAGAACAAGCTTCCAGCATCGTCGATGTTTTATTATATGAATTAGAACGTTTGAATGTTGAGATCATTGTGGAAGCTTTTGTCATTCAATTGATTCGAAAACACCAAAAATTTATCATTATATTATCTGATGGAACTCAGTATGAAGCTTCAAAAGTGATTCTCTGCACAGGTGGGAAAGCGATGCCACTGAGTGGAAGTGATGGCATGGGATATGAACTGGCAAGAAAACTCGGACATCAACTCACTGTAATTTTTCCTTCGCTTGTTAAACTAACCTTGCAGAGCCCATATTTAAAACATTTAGAAGGGGTCAAATTTCCTGGAAGGGTCGAATTACTTTATAATAACGAAACCATTCAATCTGAATTTGGAGACATCCTTTTTACAAAATATGGCATCAGTGGTCCGACTATTTTACAATTGAGTCGTAAAGCCAATGAATCTATGGCTCTCAATAAGACGGTTATCATAAAAGTGGTATTAGTCACACAACTTCAACGGATGGATGTCGTAAGACGTTTTCAAAACGCAATCGATCGTCCAGTGGATTTCAGTTTGATTGGATTAATACATAAGAAAATTATTCCGGCAATTTTAAAAGAAGCCGGAATTGATAAAAACCATCGACTTGTCTCTGAAATTAGTCAAACGAAGATAGATAAAATCATTGAATTGCTCTTTGATTGGCGTTTTACCGTGACTGGCAGCAAAAGTTTTGAGGATGCACAAGTTACAGCGGGTGGTATAAAAATTGAGGAAATCAATCCTGAAACGATGGAATCAAAGCTGGTAAAAAATCTATATTTCGCCGGTGAAATTATCGATATCGATGGTTTATGTGGTGGTTATAATTTGCAGTGGGCATGGTCAAGTGGATATTTAGCAGGTCTCAATGCGAGCCAAGAAGGATAATATGATTAGAATCACGAATTTGAAGCTTGAATTAGATCAAGCCATTCATACCCATGATGAACTTGCCTATTTGAAAAAAAAGGTTATGTCGTTATATCAACTTTGCGAAAAAGATATTCGCGCTTTTACGCTTTATAAAAAGGCCATCGATGCACGTAAAAAACAACATATCTACTTTGTTTATACTGTCGACGTAGAAATAAACAATGAAACAGTATTCTTTGAAAAAAAACATCCTAACACGACCATTACACCGATGAATGAGTATCATATGCCGGAAAAAGGATTTGAAAAATTAAAGCAAAGACCCGTTGTAATCGGCTTTGGACCTTCCGGGATTTTTGCTGCATGGTTGCTTGCTAAAAACGGTTATCAACCCATTGTTTTGGAACGTGGATGCGATGTTGAAACAAGGGCACAAAAGGTTGAAAACTTTTTTAAAACGGGTTCTTTTGATGAATCTGGTACCATCTTATTTGGTGAAGGTGGAGCAGGAACTTTTTCTGATGGTAAGCTTTATACGCTCATCAATGATTTGCGTTGTCGAACGGTGTTAGAAATATTAGTTCAACATGGAGCATCTCCTGAGATTCTTTATCTCAATAAACCACATGTTGGAACCGATGTATTAAGATCAATCATCAAAATGATACGTCAAGACATCATAACCATGGGGGGAGAGATTCGATTTGAATCGAATGTCACCGGCTTTGTTATCGAGGATAGAAAATTAAAAAGCGTCATCATTAATCATTCACAATTGATTAATACGAGTATCTGTCTATTGGGTATCGGACATAGTGCAAGAGATACTTTTCAATGGATTTATGATTCAGGATTACATATGACTCAAAAGCCATTTTCAATGGGTGTTCGTATCGAACATCCTCAGTCCATCATCAACGTGGCTCAATATGGTAAATACGCCAATCATCCAGCCTTAGGACCAGCGGAATATAAACTCAGTTATCATGGTGAAAACAATCGAACAGCCTACACTTTTTGTATGTGTCCGGGCGGATATGTTGTGAATTCAGCTTCAGAACCGGGAGGATGTGTCACCAATGGCATGAGTGAGAGTCGCCGTGATGGAACCAATGCGAATGCGGGATTTTTGGTGAATATCGATCCATCGGATTTTGGTTCAAATCATCCATTAGCCGGAATTGAATTTCAACGAAAATATGAACGATCAGCTTTTCAACTGGCTAAGAATCCATATTATGCACCAACGCAATTGGTGGGTGATTTTATGAATGATCTTTGTAGCGAGCACTATGAATCCGTTCAACCAACGTACCAACCTGGCACCACTTTTGTAAAAATGACTGATATCTTACCAAAATATGTAACCGATACTTTAAAAGCTGCTTTAATAGATTTTGATCGCAAAATCAAAGGTTTTGCGATGAAAGATGCCATCTTGACAGGTGTTGAAACACGTTCATCGTCACCCGTGAGAATCGTTAGAAATGAAAATCACGAGTCTAATATCACGGGCATTTATCCGATGGGTGAAGGCGCCGGTTATGCGGGAGGGATTATGTCTTCGGCGGTTGATGGTATTAAAACAGCAGAAAAAGTTATTAGTTGTTTTCAATCTTTCAAATAAATGTATTTTGGATTTTAAATTTCTAATAAGATAAATGTAATTAAATTTAGCATAAATGTTGTCTTGATTTATCATTTTATGATATAATCAAAAAAAATCGACCTATCGTATTGTTTTTTTTATACCAACTTAGATACTTTTTGGAGGAATAGGATGAACGATCAAAGTAGTAATAAGGATCTAATTACATCACTCAATAAAACGATTGAAATGTATGAAAAAATCATGACTCAGAGCGGTATTTTCACCTGGGAAACCGACGCTACCGGATTATATACACAGGTTGGAAACAATGTCCAACAAGTTATTGGATATACCCAAGATGAATTAATTGGGAAAAAATATTTTTACGATTTACATCCCGAGAAAGGCCGTTCAGATTTTCAAAGAGAAGCCCTCAAAGTCATGAATAAATGTTTGCCATATCATGATTATGAAAATCAGATACAGCATAAAGATGGCCATATCGTTTGGGTCAACACCACTGGAATTCCTCTGATGAAAAACGACCAATTGATTGGCTATCAAGGATCAGATACGACCATTACGAAGCGAATTCAGTTGATGGAGGAATTAAAACAACAAAGAGAACGTTATGAGCTGGCGATTAATGGATCCAATGATGGTATATGGGATTGGAATATTCAAACCAATGAAATCTTTTTTTCAGATCGATGGAAAGCTCAATTAGGGTATCAACCCGATGAAATAAAACACGATTTTGAAGAGTTTAGAAATCGAATTCATCCAGATGATTTAACTCGTGTGCTAAAAAGCATCGATGATTATATCTCTTCAGTCGATTTGGTCTATGATAATGATTTTCGCTTGAAAAACAAAAACGGAGAGTATGTATGGATAAGGTCTAGAGGCGCTTTAATCCGCGATGCAGCAGGACTTCCTTATCGGATGGCGGGTTCACATACAGACATTACAGAAAAAAACAAATCGAAATCAGTTTGCGTAAAACGCACGAGTACCTTGAAAAATTGATTGATTATGCGAATGTTCCCATTATTGTTTGGGATACGCATCTAATTATCACTCGATTTAACCATGCTTTCGAAAAATTGTTAGGTATATCTGCCGAGAAAATCCTTGGGAAATCAATTGAAATACTATTTCCACAATCAAATTTAATAGAGACCATGGAAACAATAAAAGATATTTCTTCTCATCGCAATATGTTTATGGAAGAAATCGACGTATGCAAAGATGATAAAACCATTTTAAAAGTTATTTGGAATTCAGCGATTATTTATGACGAAGATCAAGTCACACCTATTTCTGTCATTGCCCAAGGCTACGATGTTACAACGCTAAAAGCAGCAGAAATGGAAGTATCCTATTTTCAAGAATTACTCCAATACATTATCAATCACAGTAATTCAGCGGTCGCAGTTCATGATTTAAATATGAATTATATCTATGTTAGTCAAAAGTATCTTGATCAATATAATGTTAACGACCCTAATATTATTGGTAAACATCATTATGATATTTTCCCCGATTTGCCACAAAAATGGCGGGATGTTCATCAGCGTTGTTTAAAAGGGGAAGTAATTAATGCAGATAGAGACATTTATCCTCGTGATGATGGAACGGTTCAATGGACGAGATGGGAATGTCGTCCATGGTTTAAGCAAGATCAAAGCATTGGTGGCATCATTGTCTATACCGAAGTCATCACCGACCTCATCCAAACTGAACTTGAATTGGAATCTTCCAGACAAAACTTGCTAGATGTGATGAATAGTCTTCCCATTGGGATAGCGGTAAACTCGGTTGATCCTGTTGTAAAATTTAATTACATGAATGAAAATTTCTGGAAAATATATGGTACAACCCGTGAAATTCTTGAAAAGAATGACTCTTTTTGGGAAGCGGTTTATGAAGATCCGATTTTTAGAGAGGAACTTAAGAAACGCGTTGAAGCTGATATTGCAAGTAATGATCCAACCAGAATGCAATGGTTAGATGTTCCTATCGCGAAAAAAGATGAAAAAACAAGATACATATCTGCTTATGCAACGCCGATTCCTAAATCGAATTTATTGATTTCTACTGTCATCGATGTAACGGACCAAAAACTGAAAGAAGATGAAATTCGATATATTAGTTACCATGATTTTATTACCGGAATTCCGAATCGTCGTTATTTTTCAGAAATGTTTGAAAGTTACGATCATGAAGGCAATTATCCGATCGTGGTAATGATTATGGATTTAAATGGTTTAAAACTTATTAATGATGCTTTCGGACACGGTAAAGGCAATCAAGCCTTAAGACAAATCGCTCAAATTTTGAAATCACTTAAACGTGAAAAGGATATTATTTCGCGAATCGGTGGTGATGAATTTGCGATTATTTTACCACAAACTAAACCAGAAGAAGCGAACGGAATACGATCAAAAATTGAACAAGACATTGAAAACCAAACCATTGAGGGCATCCATTATTCTTTATCGATTGGTATGGCTGTTAAGAGTAATGAATCCCAATCAATCAATGATGTTCTAAAGATCGCCGAAGAAGACATGTATAAAAACAAAGTCTTTCAAGGACGAAGCATGCGAAGTCGTGCAATCAACGGCATTTTAAGTACCTTGACTGATAAGTTTGAAGTCGAAAAACTCCATTCTGAAAAAGTGAGTTGGTATTGTGTTGAAATCGGAAATGCAATGCAATTAAATAAAGCCGATATTGATGAGTTAAAAATGGCGGGAATGTTACATGATATCGGTAAAATATCGATTCCGGATCATATCTTAAGTAAACCTGGGAAATTATCGCGCGAAGAATGGTCAATTATGCAAGAACATACGATTCATGGTTATAATATTCTCAGAGCGGCGGATGAGTACAGTAATTTAGCGCTTTATGCGTTGACTCACCACGAAAGAATCGATGGAACAGGATATCCAAATGGATTAAAAGGCGATGAAATACCATTGATATCACGTATTATTGGTGTCGTAGATGCCTATGAAGCGATGACGGCAGATCGTCCCTATCGTAAATCGTTAAATAAAGAATATGCGATAAGCGAATTAATCGCGCACTCTAATACGCAATTTGATGCTCAAATTGTCGATATTTTTGTTAACCAAGTATTAAAAAACGAGAGATAATAAAAGGACATTGCTTGAAAATAGCGATGTCCTTTTTTTTTTTTTTGATAAGATTATTATTTAGGCTGGAGAATAAATAACATCTGCGTTGCTGAAGAAAACCCATGTTGTGATACATGATTTTTGATTAAATTCGCTTGATTTGTGTAATATTCAATTTGAGCAGAGTTTTGGATTCTTTTTAGCATTTGATCAAGCGTCCCATGAACCCATGAAGTATCAAAGCTAACGGATAAATCTTCAGATTCATTGTTGATTGGCCAATGGTCCTTTATTTTAAAACAAGTTTTATTGAGTAGGTTCAAAATATCTGATTCTGTAAAAGTTTCATCATGAATGATGCCTTTTTCGCGGTCAATTTCAGCGGCGAAGTGGTGAATCAACCGGTGGGAGATTTGTGGTAATGTTAAGGGGTCTGAAAGCATTTCATTAACGATAACGATACCGTCTTTCTTTAGAACTCGACGCATCTGATCAAATAAGGTTGGAAGGTTATGAAGATGATGCAGCGAATTAGACAATGTGATTATATCAAAGGTTTCATTTTCAAAATGCATTGTAAAAGCATCTGATTTAATAAATTTGATACGTTCATAATCTTTAAAATGATTTTTAGCCGCATCGATGGCCGTTTGTGAAGTGTCAATACCGATTATTTCACGGTAATCATTGAAGTTTTTTGTCAAAATTTCTATGAAAGAGCCGTATCCAGTTCCGATATCTAAAATGGTTGATTGGGGAAAATTAGCTAGTTCTATTTGTAGTTTTTTCATATAAATATGATTGTATAATAGATGGCTTTGTTAATCCCAACGTCGTGGATCGCCTTTGATAGTATCTAAGAAGGCCATGTCTTCGGCTTTGATTTCAAAATCAACTTGAGTATTTTGAATTATCCGATCTTCATGGGTTGATTTTGGCAAGGGAGCTGTATTTTTTTGGATACAGTAGCGGATACAAATTTGGGCCGGTGATACGTGATATTTTTTCGCAATGGTGCCAATATCAGGATTGGATAATAGATAACCAATTCCTAAGGGAGAATAGGCTTCAACGACAATATTTTTGGCGTGGCAATAATCGAGGGTTGCTTTTTGATCAATACCAATGAAATAGCCGATTTGATTGACGTGAGGAACAATTTCACAATGTTCAATAATATTATCCATGTCACTCGGTGAAAAATTAGAAACGCCGATGGCACGAATTTTTCCTTCTTTATAAAGTTTTTCCATCGCCTTATAAGCGAGGACATTCCCCGTTCTGCAATCCTTTCCAATCTCACTCCATGGCCAAGGGGCATGGATTAAGAACAAATCCAAATAGTCGAATTGAAGTGCTTTTAAAGTTTTATCAAAAGCTTCTAAAGCACCTTCATAAGTTTTGATATGTGATTCAAGTTTAGAAGTCACGAAAATTTCTTCGCGAGGAATCAAAGAATCTCTGACGGCTCTGCCCACACTCTCTTCATTTTGATAACCTTCGGCCGTATCAATATGACGGTAGCCGTGTTTCAATGCTAACAATACCGAATGATAAGCTTCATCGCCGTTTTTTACTTGCCAAGTACCTAATCCGATTTTTGGCATTTGAACGCCGTTAGATAATGTAAAAGTCTGATTCAATATTTTCATAAAAGACCTCCTATGTATAAAACTATTATAACAGTTTTAATAAAACATGACAAAAATATTGATTTGCGATTTAAGAATTAGAAAAATAAAAAGAATATTAAAGGAGTAACTTGTATCTAAAATCAAAACTTGTTACAATGAACATAATAGCGTAAAGTTCATATTACTTTTTATTAAAGACTTCCAAGCATGAATCGACTTTCAACTTTTCGACAGGACGTTAGAACCGGGAGAGTAAAAACGAATCAGGGAGGATTTTTTTTATGAAAAAACGAATAATTTTAATGATGATTTTATCAGGAGTCAGTGTTTTATTAGCAGCTTGTTCTTTAGACGCTAAAACAACCACGACCACCTCACCAACTTCCTTATCGACGACAGTGTCTACGACAGAATCTTTAACAACGTCGTTGACTTCAGCGACAACGAGTACTACGACATCGGTTAGTACAACCACAACAGATAGTGCGACAACAACTCAGACGACCACGAGCGCATCCACAACAACCACGACGACCACGAATGCTACGACCACCACAACGACGACCAGCGCCACGACAACCACGACCACAACGACAACGACTACCACAACGACCACCACAACCGCTTCACCTTTAACTTATAACATAAACTTTGACTCACAAGGGGGAAGCGATGTCACATCGTTGACAGAAATTGCAGGCAATGCCATTAACGCACCACAAATTCCTACGAAAGAAGGATTTGTCTTTGAGGGATGGTATTTAAGTTTATCCTCGCTTGATTTATATGAATTCACGGTGATGCCTTCGGAAAATATAACCTTATACGCTGATTGGGGCACAGAAGGTCTTGAATATCAATTGATTAATGATGATACAGAATATCAAGTTCTGAGTGGATCAACATATGAAGTTGTGAATATCATCCTACCTAAACGTCACGACACAAAAATTGTTTCAACCATTGCCTTAAATGGATTTAAAGAAGCGATCTATTTAGAAACAATATCGCTCTCAATCGGAATTAAAACAATTGAAAATAATGCTTTTTGGGGTTGTAGTAGCTTGATAAGTATCATAATACCCGAAAGCGTCGAAAGCATTGGAAATAGAGTATTTGAATTATGTTATCAATTACTCAATATTACAGTTGATCAAGAAAACACTACATTCAAATCCCTATTAGGCGTTTTGTATAGCGCTGATGGTAAACGCTTAATCCGATATCCACAGGCGAAAGCCGATACCACTTTTGTGATTGATGATATCGTTGAAATCATCGAAGGTTATGCATTTTCCGATTGCCATAACATTACGAATTTAACAATAGGGTCGAGTGTAACAACATTGAGAACCCATGCCTTTTTCAAATGTACAAACCTTTTATCGATTGTCATTCCCGATAGTGTTACAACGGTAGAAATATATATCTTCCGCGATTGCGTTAGCCTTGAAAGTGTTACCTTTGGAATGGGAATGACAGAAATAAGTTCTTATATGTTTAACAATTGTGTCGCATTAACATCCGTCGTTATTCCTTCACATATTACTTTCATTGCTTATGGCGCATTCTACGACTGTACGCATTTAGAAAGTGTCTATATTGAACGTTCAAGCGGGGTTGGCATCACCTTAGGCGGAATATTCATGTTCGCAAATACCGCTAGCGGACTTAAAATTTATGTTCCTGATGAAGCCAGTGTGACAGCTTATAAGACGGCTTCTAATTGGAGTTCTTATGCTTCAAAGATTTATATTAAACCATAATTTATATTATACTAATCCATTTGACACCCTCATCTAGGGTGTTTTTTGTTTTTTCATCTAATTGATTTTTCAAGATATTTATCATTGAATCAATGCGTATAGGTTGATGGATTCTTATAATCATTGTATAATGAATTCAGAAAATCGGGAGAGGATTGAGATGATGAATGATTATTTGATACTTTCTAACGGTATAAAAATGCCAATTGTAGGTTTTGGTACATGGCAATTAAAAGCGGGAGAAGAAACTGTTTTAGCAGTTCAAGCGGCAATTAAAGCAGGGTATCGTCATATCGATACTGCGATGATTTATGGCAATGAAATTAGTGTCGGTCAAGCCATCCGTGAATCAGGGATCAAACGACAAGAGATTTTTTTAACGACGAAACTTTGGAATGATGATCAAGGGTATGAAAGTACTTTGAAAGCCTTTGAAAAAAGTTTAGAAAGATTACAAATGTCGTATGTTGATCTTTATTTAATCCATTGGCCATCCGTTCATCAATTTCCTGATTATATTCAAAAAAATCGTGATACGTGGAGAGCAATGGAAGAATTGTATAGTGCCGGAAAAATAAAGGCGATTGGCGTTTCCAATTTTATGCCAGAACATTTTGAAGCTTTATTAGAAACCGCAAAGATTGTCCCGATGGTTAATCAAATATTAGTCAATCCGGGGAATCAGAATCGCGAAGCGGTGGATTACTGTCAGAAAAAGAAAGTGATTGTTCAAGCTTATACGCCATTGATGAAGGGTGAAATCTTCAAGATGCCTTTATTACAAGAACTTTCATTACAGTATCAAAAAAGCATTCCTCAAATTGTATTGCGTTGGCTTTTACAAAAAGGAATTGTGTCTTTGACAAAATCAGCGACTTTAGAACGAATTCAAGCGAATATTGACATCTTTAATTTCGTCCTTGAAGACGATGATATAAAACGCATTGATGGATTAGACCAATCAAAATAAATTTAAATTCAGATATAGCACAAAAAAATAATATATGATATAGTTATCATAGAGGACTCAGAGAAAGAAGGTGCAAATAATGAAAATTCACGCTTTTGTTAAACCCAAAGAAGAAGTTGATTTTATTTATGATGATAATACGATTAGCGAAGTTTTAACTAAAATGGAAATTCATCGTTATACATCTATTCCGATTATTAATCGTGAAGGTTCTTATGTTGGAACCTTAACGGAAGGGGATCTTCTTTGGCATATTAAAAAAACACCACATTTTGATTTGAACAAGGTTGAAAAGATGAAGGTTTCTAGTGTAAAACGGCAAAGAGATTATGAAGCGATTCATATTGAAGCAAATATCGATGAACTGATTATCAAAGCTTCAAATGAGAATTTTGTGCCGGTATTAAATGATCAAAATTTATTTATCGGTATTGTCACCAGAAAAACTTTACTTAATTACTTCTTTGAACATAATTTTATTGTTCTTTAACAGAGTTAATTTAATAATATAAAACCCTGATCCGTTGAATGGCATCAGGGTTTTTTTTATGTTTTTTATACTAAACAGGAATCGTAAAACGAAAGCCTTCCGTACTTCCAGAACCTTCTGTGACAACAATCTCTGGGATACCAAGCGAATAAAGGGTTGCAGAATCTAAAGGGTAGGCCGTTATTTTATTCGTTGTTACATCTGAACTGACCGTGTAATAGAGTCCCCCATTGATTGTGGTGTTCCCAGTTCCGACGGTAATCGCATCACCTATTAGATATCCATAACCGACAATACCACTACCAAATGAGATGTTTCCTTCTGAAAATACAAAGGTCGGACGAAGAGCTGTCCCTAACGTGATCGACTTGGCTTTACCCATCGTATAATTGCCACTAACATATAAAGTTGCTTCTAGCAACTCATTACTTTGGTTGTTGGGTATTACTGAGACAGACCCGTTGACAACGATGTTTCCATACATCTTTGAATTTCTTCCCATCGTTAAGGTACCATCTACCACCAAAAGCGAGCCGGCTTGAATGTTCAAGGTTGAATTAATCCCTAATGTAAGATTTCCATTGATATAGATGACAGAGGTGTTACTGACATTAACGGTTCGATTATCTCCCAAGGAAGAAGCACCACTCACAAAATAATCGGTATTTAAAGTATTGATATTTGCCGCAAACGTGGCGGGGGTGATGGTTGCTAAATAACCACTATTTCGAAGAGAATCAATGTATTGAACGACATCATTGAAATCAATAAAATCAGTTTTAGGGACGATGCCGGGAAATGTATTAACTAAATACTGTGGAATATAAGACGAAAGCATGGAAGTTGGGGTGACATTCGTGGCTATAAATTCTGCTGGGGTCAAAGAATTATACTGAAATACTTCATCAATGACATCGATTCCAGCAGAGGATCCTGCTAAATAACTGCTAACCGATTGCGTCGGAGTAATCGTTTTTGATATCAACCAAACTGAATCAGAGTAAGCAACGATAGAGACACCCATATAGGAAGCCAAAGCATTTAGATAAGTGGCTTCTAAGTTTTCATCGCGTATTATAATTTTAACGGTGGCGTCGACGGTTTGAACTGCATCTAAATATTCTTCCGTTTTATCAAAATTGACGTCAATTAAATTGGCTTGAAAAATAGCGTAGGAAAGTAAGGTCGCAACCAATGCTAAGACAAAAGTGACAATGCCTAAAACAAAAGGTAAGGCCATACCACGGTGATTCATGCTTTTTTTCATAAATGCCTCCTTTCAAGCTAAGATGGAATGGATGACGTATTGAATAGATGACTAGCAGTGAAGGTGAATAATTGTCCTTCAGTGGCTTCTAAAACAATGGTAATGATGATGGATACTGAGGTTCCAGATTCTGTCACAGAAAGCGATGAAGATGAATGTAACGTCATGCCATCGATGACATAAGGGACAGAATTAATTAATAACTGATTGTTCAAGAGTTCAATTCTTTTACTTAAAGCTGGATTATAAATCGTTAATACGATGTCATCTGTGATGGGATCATAAACGTTAGAATAATGCTTTTCAAGGATAATACAATCGGGATTGACACATAAAGAATAATCCGTCGATCCAAAGTCCTTCATCTGATCTTCCAAAGTTTTTGTGATTAATAATCCTTCGGAATTTGCTTTTGCATTCAGCGCAATGATTCTTGAAGCGTTGTTAATTAAGCCGATGAATGTCGCCACCATCGCAACTAATAATCCAAGAATAATTATCGCGCCTAATAATTCCACTAAAGTGACGCCTTTTTTATTCATAAACCATACCCTCCAACGTAATTGTCCTTGTACTGTAATAGGTTATGGTGATTTCAAAATGGACAATTTGGTAGGTGATATCATTCGCTGTTTGTGCAAAAAAAGTAATGACGATTTGATTACTAATGGAAACTCCATTAAGAAATTGATTGAAATAATTACAGGAGATCGGGGAACTACCCCCACAGGTCAAATGATTGACGGTTTTTTGTGTGCCATTCATCCAAGTTGAAAGGTTGACATAGGAAGTATCATTAATGAGGTTATCACGAATCTGTGTCCCAATTTCAATCGCGTTAATTCGGTTGTTTGTGGCTTGTGTGTGATTACGGACATTGATGATGATGGTAATGGCAGTCGTTAGGATTAAGGTGATGATAAAAACGGAAGCAACCGCTTCAATCAGAGAAAAACCATGATGATTCAGTCTTCGCATAATCTCACCTCAATTCAATCTATCATCATTATATTATAAATATAAGTATTTCTGCAATTTATATTGTGAATTTGGCTGCCTTTTGCCAAAATTTCCGAATATTGAGTTGTTAAAGGTCACAATTTTGGTATAATAGATTCATAGGGGTGATGACCTTGCCAAAAATTATTTTATTTATAAAACATAATATTTATCTTGCGGTTACCGCGGTTGTTTTCTTATTATCGTTAGCTTTTGCAGCAACAACCATCGGTGTCTTAGGCTTGGGTGATGGCTCGGATGAAACCAGTGTTGGTTTCATCTATCTTGGCAATTATAATCAAGATCAATACGCTGGCGTTTTACAAGATAAAATCGGAATTTGGAAATCATCGGCTGAATATGTGATACAATTTCAAGATTACGAATATGAAATCGAATTATCCTATTTTTCATTTGACTCAGCCAAAACAATCTCAGAAATAACAAGTAACGAACAAAATACGGCCTATTTTATTTTATCTGAAAGTAATCGTCAAATCATCATCGATGCGATGCAAACTACTTTTACAAAGGATATTGCCGATTATATTGATTACGATGCTTTCTTCTTAAAAATTCATGAAGACCTTGGGAAATTAACGAGCTTTAAAACCTATCCTTTATGCCAGTTTTTGGATCCTGTTTTAGCTGAAAACGTGATTGATTCAACGCAAATTAGCAATATCAATCCCACCGATGTTTCAACAATCTTATCCCAAATTGGAACCATATCCATTACGGGGAAACAACGTTTCTCTTTACTGGACGCCTTAAAACA
This sequence comes from Caryophanales bacterium UBA5603, assembly GCA_002424815.1. Classification (GTDB taxonomy): domain Bacteria; phylum Bacillota_I; class Bacilli_A; order Izemoplasmatales; family Hujiaoplasmataceae; genus UBA5603. The sequence goes on along the minus strand of DILB01000017.1, from coordinate 20,668 downwards.
CACCTCACTATCCAATGAACAATTGAGCATTATTGCTTCAGGAATTCAAAAGATTACGATGAACACAAGTTTATATGGTTTTGTCTTTCAATCATATCAAACGCTTCCTTCTTGGGCAGAAGCAGGTAAAAATGTTCGCATATTAAAAGTGAATCAATATGATTTCAGCTTTTATAGTAATTTGGTTTATCCGCTTTCCATTCGAATTTCCGGAGTCAATACCACTTCACTTCAATTCGAATTGTTAGGATATCCCTTTATTACTGCTTATTCAACCGCCGCAGTATTACAAACCATTGTTCCATACGATACGGTTTACATCGATGATGAGACTTTAGATGCATCAACACCAGGCATCATTATTTTTGAAGATACCGATGATGCTATCACTTATCATCTATTGATAAAAGCTGGGGTGAATGGTTCCGTTGTTTCTTACATCCGAACCATTGTTAAATTAGGTGAGAACCCGATGACGCAAAGACTCTATAATGAAGAAACAATCGCAATCAACGCAATCATTCATCAAAATACCGTTGAAAAGGTCGGTGATTGAGATGGCTTTACAAAGAATTGGTGATATTCTTATAAAAGAACACGTCATCACCCTTGAAGAACTCAAAGATGCTCTCAGTCAACAAAAACCGGAAGAACGTCTGGGTGAAACTTTGGTGAGATTAAAACTTACCACAGAAACTCAAATTTTGAAAGCTTTAGAAGGATCGAGCGGGGTTCAAAGAATATCCCTATCGAATTTTACTATTGATGGTAATGTCCTTTCGATGGTTGATGAAGCTTTTTGTCGCAGAAATAATATTATTCCTTTAAGAATTGAAGGTAACAAATTGATGTTTGCGACCTCCGATCCTCTGGATTTTTCGGTTGTTGAAGAATTGAGAATGATTACCGGATACCGTCCAAAAGCATATTCTGCTCCGAAAAATGATATCATCACGCAAATAGAAAAATACTATGGATTCACCCGTACTTTAGAAGCATTGGGTGTCAAACAAAATATCGTGACAGAAGAACTAGTTGATGAAAAAGATGATTATGACGAAACGCCAATGGTCAAACTCGTCAATCAGATTTTAACTTCTGCCGTGTTCCAAAGAGCGAGTGATATTCATATTGACCCGCTCGATGATAAAACCTTAATTCGTTATCGCGTCGATGGCGTTTTAGATGTTGTAAGAGAGTTTCCAATAAAAATCCATAATCAAATGATTAGCCGTATTAAAGTCATGTCGGGCATGGACATTACGGAGACAAGAATTCCGCAAGATGGTAGAATTCAAACCTTGATTCAACAAAAAACATTGGATTTACGTATCTCGACGTTACCGACTGTTCGTGGTGAAAAAGTCGTTATGCGTATTTTAGATCTTTCCGGTACGATGAATATGATTAACTCCATCGGATTAAGCATGAAAGAGGAACGTCAACTCAGACATATGATTTCTCAACCCAATGGCATTGTTTTAGTCAGCGGACCAACGGGTTCTGGAAAAACAACCACCCTTTATGCTTGCTTAAATGAACTCAATAATCCAAATGTTAACATTGTGACGGTTGAAGATCCTGTTGAAATTAAAATGCAAGGCATCAATCAAGTTCAAGTGCATCCGGATGTCAATTTAACGTTTGCGAGCACGTTACGTTCGATATTAAGACAAGATCCCAATATTATCATGATTGGTGAAATTCGCGATGTCGAAACCGCAGAAATATCCATTCGTGCATCGCTAACAGGTCATTTAGTGCTTTCAACCATCCATACGAATAGTGCCATCAAAACGATTACACGTTTATTGGATATGGAAATTGAGCCATTTTTAATTGCATCATCACTTTCAGGGATAGTCTCACAACGGTTGGTTCGCAGACTATGTCCTGAATGTTCCTATCATGAAGAAGTCACGGCAGCCGAAAAATTGATGTTTGAAAAGTATGGTATGGATGTTGCAAAAGTTAAGCGTCCGAAAGGATGTCCTTCATGCAATTACAAAGGTTATGCAGGTCGCGTCGGAATTTTCGAAGTATTACCGATTACGAAAGAAATGCAACGATTAATATCCATTAATTCTCCGCTTGATCAACTTGAAAAAGAAGCTAAAGCGGAAGGGTTAGTGACAATCATGCAATCAGGATTAGAAAAAATCAAGAGTGGAATTACCACACTTGAGGAAGTCATGAAGGTCGCAAACGAATAGGAGGCGAATCGATATGGAGCTACGCAATTTCCGATATGTCGCTATCAATGCCGATGGCAAGATTATTAAAGGCCGTATCGAAGCGCTTAATCGTAATGTGAGTTTGAAATATCTTCAAACGAAAAACTACACGGTCAAAAGTATTACGGAATATAAAAGCGTTTTAGCAAAGATTAATTCCATCACGATTGGTCGTCTTCTAGATAATAAAGAATTGATTTTCTTTTTAAAGCAACTCGGATCTTTATTAAATGCTGGGGTTAATATCATGACAGCACTTGAATTGTTGGCTTTGCAACAAGATAAGCGCTTGTTACGAAAACTTTATTTTGAGCTTTATCAGCAAGTTTATAGTGGATTTTCTTTTTCAAAAGCGCTATCGCGTCAACCCAAAGAATTTCCTAGTATGTTAGTTCAAATGATTGAAATCGGTGAGTTATCCGGAGATTTGCCCGCAACCGTATTAAGAATGGCTGATTATTACGATAAACAACTTAAAATATCACAAGGAATCAAAGGGGCGATGCGGATGCCAATTATTTATCTTATTGCCGCTCTTCTGATATCCGTAGGAATGTTAATGTTCGTTTTCCCAAATATCACGACGTTATTTTTGCAGTTTGAAGGGGCAGAATTACCAGGTATCACACAATTCTTTTTGGATGCAGGTGAATTTGTCGAGGCCTATGCATTACCGATTTTTGGTAGTATTGCTTTTACAGGATTGCTTCTTTATTTACTCAATCGATACTCGAAACCATTTCATTTTGCTTTGACAATATTTTTTCTAAAATTTCCCATTTTTGGTAAGTTAATCCAAATGAACAATCAAATAATGATTGCCAATTCACTTTCACAAATGCTCTCAAGTGGGATTAATTCAGTCAAAGCTTTACAAACGATGCGGTCTTTAATTACCAATGTCGTTTACAAAGAATTGATTAACAAAACCCTAGAATATATTGAAGATGGGAAACCTTTCTCCAAGGCTTTTCAAGAAAGTCGCTTTATTGATCCTATCATGGCTAGGATGATTGCAACAGGAGAAAGAACGGGAGATATTCCTAAATTGATGAATAATCTTTCCGTTTATTATAATGGAATTTCTGAACTGAGAGTTGAACAAATTAAAAATGCCATTCAACCGGTGTTGTTAATTATCGTCTATGCGATTGTCGGTGTCATGATTTTGGCAATTATGTTACCAATGATTTCTTTAGGCGGACAAATATAGCGATTTTTAGCCGATTTTCTGTAATGATATTGACTTCTCGCATGAACATGTTAAAATTAATAAATGAGATAAAAATATAAAAAGGAGATTAAATTTATGACAAGTTTATTAAAAAATAAAAGAGGCGTTACACTCGTCGAATTACTTGCGGTTATCATTATTTTAGGCATCATTGCGGCTATTGCAGTACCAACCATTGGTAATTTAATCGAAAACCAAAGAGAAAAAGCTGCATTAGCTGAATGGACCAATGTTCAAGAAGCTGCACGTCTATATAATATCGATGAACCGACGGATCTTACCATCACCATGACGGACATTGCTAGTTATTTGTCAAAAACTGTGACGATTCAAACTTTAGACGGCGAAGTTTATTCAGATTATACGGGTACATTATTTACTGTTTCGGGGACAACGTTAACGCCTGTTGCGACCGCTTTGTACATTAATCAGATTCAAGTCAATCCATAACATTCGCTTTTAACTGAAATCCCTTGAGGGAGGCATCTCGTAATGAGGGCCTCCTTTCATTTTAAGTTGATGATTGTTATTGTCTCAATGATTAAAAACAGGTATAATAGATGACAGGAGAAGTGCAGAGGGCATCCTCATGCACGATTGAAATAAATGATTGTACTCTATGCTATATTATTCTTTCTATTGGGTACTTTGATGGCTTCGTTTGGACAATTGGTCGCAACGCGTTTACCAAACAATGAATCCATCCAAGGAAGAAGTTATTGTCCCAATTGCCGTGCGCAATTAAGAATCATTGATATTATACCTTTGTTGGGTTATTTATTTAATAAGGGCCGATGTCATATATGTAACGAGAAAATATCAGGATTCTATTTGCTAGTAGAAGCGTTGGGCGGTCTGTTATACACGGGAGCCTTTCTCTTCATCGGTTTTCAATGGGAATTAATCGTATCTTTCGTCATGATTACGGTGTTGTTAATTGAATCCATCAGTGATATCCAGAAAATGATTGTCATCGATAAAGTATGGATGGTTGGTTTAGGCATCGTTTTTCTGATTCGATCGTTTCAAGGAACGGTTACTGAACATATTACAGCAGCCCTTATCATGTTTATCTTTTTATTTGGGTTAGCCTATTTAGGAAAAAGAATCGCCAAACGCGAAGTGTTTGGTGGTGGCGATATTAAATTATATTTGTTTATTGGTTTTTGCTTAACTTTAGTACAATCTTTTTTATCGCTATTTTTAGCCTCTTTTTTCGGGTTTGCCTTTGCAATATTAACAAAACGTCGATTAAATAGTACCATCGCGATGGTTCCCTTTATTTTTTTAGGTGTCCTTGTTTCCTATTTCTTTGGAACTCAGATGATTGAATGGTATTTAAGTCTTTTAGGGATGTGAAATGGATGAAAAAAAACAGAGCAGAAATGAGTATTTTTGTAACCGATGAATCCGTCGGGCTTTTTCAGTATAATGCGAATGCTTTGGAGCAAACATCAGCAACACCGATTGAATTAGAATCGGGCATCGTTGAAAATGGAAAGATTTTAGACCCTCAATCGTTATACAGAAAGTTATTTACACGATTTAAAGAAATGCAAATCAAACCGAAAAAAATTCGGTTTGTGATTCAAGAACAAAATATCTTAATTCGTGAAATATCGATAAAAAAAGACGACTTACAGAAAAAAACAATTGCAAATTATCTGAATGAACAACAATCAAAAACGTTGAATTTTCCCTTCTCTAAACCCATTATTACTTATTTTGTTAAAGAAGAAACTGAAACGGAATTCTTTTTGACCATTTATATCGCTGATGAAGATCTTCTTCAAGATTATTATGATATTTTCGAACGCTTAAAAGTGAAACAAGTATTATTTGACATGCCTTCTTTATCGCTTTACCATTTCTATCAAAAACGAACCGAGGATGATTTATCAAATACATTACTGGCTACCATCTATAATCGGACCTTATCGATTCATGTCATTGAAGATAACGTCCCGGTATTTTCAATGATTGAAGAATTAGAAGGAAGCGGTGAGCCCTTCTTTGAAAATATTGAAAATTACTTAGAACGTATTGCCAATTATTACCGATATAATATCCGTAAAGATAAAAAAACGATTTATCGAGCCTTGATTTTTAATCTTGCTGATCGGATGGACCATGAGTATTTTGTAAAACATATGGGATTGAAACTCAAATCATTCATCACAACCATTGTGGATTTAGCAGAAATAGAACCTACGTTGAAAGCTTTTTCGAAAATAAATGTTGTGGCTTATGCTTCAAATCAAATGGCACAAGCCAACGCTAATAATTTGACAAATTTTAAGATTGACCGCGTTCAAAAGTCACGGTTATATGCGAATCTTATCATGGTTTTATCGCTCGCCATTTTTTCGGTCATGTCTTTAATTTATATTCCTTACCGTTTGATTCTTCAAGAAATCGCTATTCAAGAAAATATCAATGCAAATCTGTCTTTGCAACTTGAGGCGTTAAGAACGGAAATTCCACAAGAAACGATTTATTCACAAGTGCAAAAAGATTATAGCAATGCTTTTGATTACTTAACTGAACAATCGACGTCACCGAATCGTTATCTTTTCGATTTGTTTTCAGAGGTAACTGCGAATTTATCTGTTATCAGTTATAAAGTTGATCAAAGTAAAAATGAAATTACCTTTGTTTTAAGTGCTAACTCTCAAGTTGAGTTAAACGAATACTTTTTGCAGATATATGAAAATTATGGTGTTATTGCGAATTTAAACGATGTGAACCGGTGGATGATTGATGAACCTGTGCGCAAATGGATTTCAACTTATGTGATGGAGGTGAAGGTCCTTTATGCGTAAACAAAATGTCTTCGGACGCAAAACTAATCAAACTCGTCCCTTTTATTTGATTATTATCATTTTTGCGATTGTCTTACCAGGTTATTTTTTAATTCAAAATTACCATCAAGCTTTACTAGATGATTTAAAACAACAAGAAATCGTGATGCAAGGGCAAATCAATGCGTTGCTTAATTCCGATGAAGCCGCCACTTATCATGAAATCGGTGAAATTCTGCCTTATTTACCGAATGATTTTAGTGAAATCATGGTTGCTTCTGAATTAGAGGCGATTAAAAATGTTTCTGGGTTAGCACTCGCAACGAACTACGCTATAACTTTTACACCGGTGAGTGTATCGCCTTTTAAAGATCCTTTGCCTACAACGATTCGCTATGTGAAAGTTCAAATCACGATGACAATCTCTGATCCGTTATTGATTATGGATTATTTAGATGCAATAATAGACGCGGATACGATTTATTACATTGAAACTCTGAATGTAGCCTTTATCGAAGGTGGTTCAGCCATGGTATCTTTAACGCTATATACTTTTTATAACGCCGTCACGATTGATTAACTTAATGATGAACTCAGCCGATGCAAAGCATCGGTTGATTTTTTTTGATTCAATCTAAAAAAGTAGAAAGACAATTTACGATTCGAAAAAAAAGTTTTTAAATGAAAAATAATAGTTGAAATTATCAGTCCTTTCTAGTAAAATAGAAGTGCTGACAAAAACAGTCAGATGCAGGTGTAGTATAATGGTTATTATGACTGCTTGCCATGCAGTAGATGGGGGTTCGATTCCCCTCGCTTGCTCCAATGAAAGATACGATCGCGATGCGGTCGTTTTTTATTTGTCTTTTGAAAAGGCTTGTGATTTATCACGTTTGATGATACATTGTAGTTAGGATAGATAGGGAGATTTTTCGATGATACTACTTAAACAAATCGATATTATTGCTTCAACCGATTCACATTATCCCTTTTCGTTGCCATGGTTCAAACAATCCTTTTCTTTAGCGTTTGATTCACCGGTTACACTCATCGTGGGTGACAACGGAACAGGAAAAACCACGTTAATGGAAATATTATCAAAATCTTTGAATCTTTACCGGATTCATTCTGAAGGATTTGATGATTCCATGATGATTGAAGCGGCAAAAAAAATCAAACCCCAGTATTCACTCATTCATCCGCAAGGATTCTTTTTTGCATCACGTGATTTCATTACGTATTTACATCAACTCTTAAAAACAAAAAATGAATCAATTCAAGAACTAAAACGTATTGAAAAAGAATATGTTCATCGATCAAACTATGCGAAAATGATGGCGAAGACACCCCATTCAAAAACAATCAATGAAGTCCATGATTTGTATGGACACGATTTATTAGAACGGTCTCATGGAGAAGCTTATCTTGATTTTTTTGCTTCAAGATTAAAAAGTAAACAAATTTATTTGTTAGATGAACCAGAAACACCGTTGTCGATGCAAAATCAATTGACGTTAATGGCGATGATTAAAAATGCTATGCTTCAAGATTGTCAGTTTATCATCGCCACCCATTCACCAATCATCATGGCATTTCCGCAAGCACAGATTTATGAAATCAACGAACTCGGTATTCAAGTAAAAAAATATGAGGATTTAGAGAGCATTCAACTATTAAGACAGTTCATCAATCAACCCGAACAATTTACCAGACATTTATAATCCGATTATCAATATTTATATGAATAGATATAGCGTTTGTTAACCAACAAACAACATTTAAACTTCTTTCATATCCTTTTCAAATGCTCAATTTTTGAGCTTTTTTTCATTGTATTAGATGAAATATATCGTTCATTTTTTTGGTTGTTATGTTATAATATTCTTTGGATGTAAGCGTTTGTATATAAATTCATAACGAGGAGCGTAACTGATAATGCAAACCACAGCAAGTTTGAAGATGATGGCAGTTGTTAAAGATCGTCCCGAAGAAGGATTTAGTATCGTTCAGAAAACAATTTCGACGGATCTGAAGGATCATGAAGTCTTAGTTAAGGTTATTTCCGCATCGTTTTGCGGAACCGATTATCATATCTACAAATACGATGAATGGTCACAAAGAAGATTGAAATTACCGCTCACCGTTGGCCATGAATTCAGTGGCAAAATCATTAAAATTGGACCGAAAGTTACAAAAGTTAAAATTGGAGACAATATCAGCGCTGAGACTCACATCATTTGTGGTACCTGTGAATTTTGTCTGCGCGGTGAAGGTCATATTTGTGAAAACACCAAGATTATCGGGGTTGACATCGATGGATGTTTCGCCAATTATCTTAAAATGCCGGAAAACAATTGTTTTATTAATAGTCCCGAGATGAATCCTTTGCATTTATCGGTACAAGAACCTTTAGGAAATGCGGTCCATACGGTGACGCATTTTGATATTTTAAACAAAACCGTCGCCATTGTCGGCTGTGGTCCCATTGGTCTTTTAGGGATTGATGTTGCGAAAGCGTATGGAGCGAAAACGATTATCGCTGTTGAAGTCAATGAATATCGCCGCAATTTAGCGAAAGAACTCGGATGTGACCTTGTTATCAATCCTCTCAGTGTCGATGTGATTCAAACGATTAAAGATGCGACTGGTGGTAGAGGCGTCGATGTCGTTTGCGAATTTTCTGGAAATAAGACAGCCATCGAACAAGCCTTTAAATATTTGAAAGCTGGAGGTAAAATGAGCATGCTCGGTTTACCCTCGAAAAGTATCGATATTAATATCGCTGATGATGTGGTCTTTAAAGGCATCACGATTTATGGTGTTGTCGGAAGACGCATTTATGATACTTGGCATCAAGTGAAAGCTTTAATTGATAACCATCAGTTGCATCTAGAGAAAATCATCACCCATCAATTCCCATTAAAAGATATCAATGAAGCTGCGAAAATCATGGGAAGTGGCAACTGTGGGAAAATCGTTTTGATTCCGGAGGAAATCTATGAGTAAACTCGATTTTATCGATCAACGTCTCAACGAACTAAAAAAACAAGGCGTCTACCGGATTTTACCGATTAACGAAGGACCTTGTGCCAATATCATCACTTTGCAAGGAAAACCCATCGTCAATTTGTCTGCCAATAATTATCTCGGCCTTGCGACGCATCCGAGAGTCATCCAAGCAGCTAAAAACGCCATTGATCATTATGGTGCTGGCGCCGGTTCAGTCAGAACGATTATTGGCAATCAAGATTTACTTGAAGAATTAGAAAATGTTTTAGCCGCTTTTAAAGGCGAAGAAGCCGTCACGGTGTTTCAATCGGGTCTTAATTGCAATATCGGGGTCATCCAAGCCTTAACTGATGTGGGTGATTTAATCATCAGCGATGAATTAAATCATGCATCGATTATTGATGGCGTGAAATTATCAAAAGCTGATAAAGTTGTCTATCAACATAGTAATATGGCTCATCTTGAAGAACTATTAAAGACCAAAAGAAATAATTATGCGCAAGTATTGATCATTACCGACGGTGTGTTCTCTATGGATGGTGATTTAGCCAATCTCCCAGAAATCGTCAAACTCGCTGAAAAGTATGATGCATTGACTTACGTTGATGATGCACACGGTAGCGGCGTATTAGGTCAAGGCGGGAGAGGAACCGTTGATCATTTTCATTTGCATTCAAAAATTGATATCATTGTTGGAACTTTATCAAAAGCCGTAGGCGTTATTGGCGGTTATGTTTGTTCAAAGAAGAACGTTAAAGAATGGTTACTTCATCGGGCGAGACCGTTATTATTCTCAACCGCATTACCTCCCGCAGCGATCGGAGCAGCGATTGAATCGGTAAAATTATTAATGGAAAGCGATGATTTGACCAAACGTTTGTGGAGTAATGCCCAATATTTCAAAAATGGCATGTTAAATTTAGGGTTTGACATTGGTCATAGTGAAACCCCCATTACCCCCGTGATGATTGGGGATGAAGCAAAAACCATGGCTTTTTCAAAGGCTTTATTAGCTGAAGGCGTTTTTGTCTCTGGGATTGTTTTTCCAACCGTTGCGAAAGGAAAAGGAAGACTTCGAGTGATGTTATCAGCCAGTCATACGCTTTCTGATTTAACATTCGCCCTCGATAAATTTAAGAAAGTCGGTATCGCTCTCGATATCATTCACCCTTAAGCCGATGAAATGGTTGACTCGATTCGGAGAATTATTATTAACTCTGACCGCCCTCACATTTTTATTCATCTTTGGCCAATATCTATTTAGCCGTAGTCTCTACGGCTTTTTATTGTGGGTTGTTGTCATTTTACTCTTTGGTATTGCCCTCTTTCATTTATGGTTTCGAAGAACAGACAAAAGACAAGAAAAATTATCATTGATGGCGCTTTGGGAAGGGATTGCCTTGGTGATAGCCAGTATTGCGACTTATTATTTGCACGAATTATCGTTTGTATCCCCCGTGCTTGCTTCAGGAATCATCGGTTTGATCGGGGGAATTTGTTTCAAAAAACAAGCGAAAGCCATTTTTGCTGGTTCGTTTGTCGGCATGGCGTCACTAGCGGTATATTCTTTAATTCCTTTGATATTTGCTAGTATAGGTGCGGCGTTTTTATATGTGTTGGCCATCCATGGGATGAAGGGTGTTGGCGGTAAACTAGGAACCATTGCTTTTTTTGGATCAATTATGGTTTGGGGATTGTTTGATATTTCCTTTTCTCCCGTGAATCTGATTGGCTTCAATCTTTTTCCGTGGTTTGGTTTCGTTGGAATAATAGCTGCCATTTCAGTACGTGTCTTAACGAAAATCAAAGGCATTGATGTTGTGATAGGCAGTTCACTGGTTGGGGTAGTATTAGGTATTATCTTCGGGTTGATTCCCTTTGGTATTTCGCCTTATTTAGCAATTTGCGGTTATGGGGCCAGTTTTGTAGGAATGAGTGATGAGAAACAAATGCCTTCTTTACTCTGGCTCGGATTTGGAGGATTAATTTTTGCGATTATTTATCATTCTGCTTTCCCGCTCTTTAACGGTGCAGGCGGAAAACTAGGAATGATGGCTTTGATTTCAACCCTTGTGACTTTGGGAATTAAATTAATTATGATAAAAACGATTAATATTTACCGTATAAATCATAAAAAGAATCCATCAGTATAAACGGGAAAAATCCCGTTTTTTATTTATAAATTGTTCAAAGTAAATCAATATTTTATGTTAAAATAGAATCGTTAGGAGATGATTTCATGTCGTTTTATCATGATTTTTCTTTTTATTATGATCAAATTTTTCCCGTTCAACCGCAAACCATTTCATGTCTAAAAGAACTTTTTATACCAAATTCACGGGTACTTGATATTGGCTGTGGTGCCGGAGGGTATGCGATTGCTTTATCAAAACTAGGATATCGTCTGGATGCCATTGATTTTGATGAAAAAATGATTGAACTAGCTAAAAAGAAACATTCATCCGTTCATTTTGAAACCAAAGATATGTTGGAGATGGAGGCTTTTGAATGGTATCAAGGTATTTATTGTATTGGTAACACTTTGGTCCATTTATCCTCGTTAGCACAGATACGCTTAGCGCTTGCGAATGTTTTTGATGCGCTTCAATCTGGGGGACAATTCGTTTTACAAATCATCAATTATGATCGTGTTCTTGATAGTTTTGTTGATCACCTGCCTACGATCAAAGCCAATGATTTTGAACTCATTCGCAATTATGAATATACCCAAGGTAAAATATTATTTAATACGATTTTAAAAACGCCGGAAGGGATTTTTGAAAATGCTGTGCCTTTAGTTCCGATTCGTCAATATGAACTCTTTCAAATGATGACAGAAATTGGGTTTAAAGAAGTCAGAAGTTATGGCACATTTGCATCGGGTCCTTTTGACATTGAACATTCAATGATGCTCGTAATGAAAGGCAAAAAAGCATGAAGACGATTGAAGACTACCGACAGCTATTATCCCATTATAAACAACAGTCAACCTATGGCATGATTGTTACTTTCAGTTGCTTCGCTTTATTTATTCCTGCCGCAATCACAGGATTTGGATCAGGGGTGGTGATCCTTCCTTTCATTGTGATGATTGGATTCATGGGCGGTGCTATCTTCTCGGCCAAAGCGCAAACAAAAATTAAAGGGCTTTCGAATGAATACAAAGAAACCTATTTGCCTCAAGTTATCGAACGTTTATTGCCCGATGCGAAGTTTTATGTCAATGGTGGGTTTGATGAAACCGAAATTATTCGCTCGATGATTCTTAAACAGGCTGATCGATATCACAGTGAGGATCTCTTTACGGGTTCATGGGAAGGCATCGGTTTTAAAACAGCCGATGTCGTTTTAAAAGACGTTCAAAACGATGGCAAAACATCGACGGTCAAAACAGTTTTTCAAGGCAGAGTCTTCCGCTTGGATTTTCAACATCCGTTTCCAACCGATATGATTTTAATACAGAATCGGTTTGTGCCAAAATGGTCTTTTGCATCTTATCGTCCAGTTTCAACCGAATCCATCGATTTTAATCGTTCGTTTTCAACGTTCGCAAAAGATGAACTTCATGCCTTTGTAATTCTAAAACCAGATTTTATGGAGCGATTAATGTCTCTCGATCGCTTTATCAATGATCAAATATCGATATCGTTTCTCCATGATAAACTTTACATTGCGATTAAAACGAATAAAGATACTTTTGATTTTAGTCTATCTAAAGATTTATCTGAGAATCCCATAGCTGAGTTTGAAAGTGGATTACAGTTGATTAAAGATTTGATTACTATGTTCAAAGATGCAGGAAACAACATGCGATTTTAAAGGCACGATTTTCGTGCTTTTTTAATTTTTACAAGATTTTTATCTTGAGACCTTGGCAAAAACATTGTAAATGTTCTATAATGAATTTATACTTTGAACGGAGGCCAAACGATGAGAGAAATTACCTTGAAAGATTTAGGCAGATTTGCGGATTTAATTCCGATTGAAAAATTGGAAAAAATCGAACGTGGTTGGAGTGAAGACGTGAAGTATATCATCACTTGTCCCAAAGGCAAGTATTTACTTCGAGTGACGGATATCCGTCTGCTTTCAAAAAAAGCTAAAGAGATTAGCGTCATCGAATTAGTGGGTACCTTAAACATTAATACACCCAAATTTATTGAGATGCAAACGTTAGAAGATATGGTTTTGATGGTTTTAACCTTTATCGAAGGAGAAGATGCCATCAAAGTCATTCCCACGCTCCCGACCGCAACTCAGTACCGTTTGGGCTATGCTTCAGGCAAAATTCTTTGGTCTATCCATCATTTGACCCATAATTTGGTTCAAGAAAGCGATTTTCTAAAAACAAAAAATAAAATTTTAGATCGTTTAGCTAAATATGAAAAAAGCGCTTATATGAGCGAAGAAGATCGCTTGCCCCTCAAATATGTTTATGAGAACATCGATGTTTTAAAAGATATGAATGTCCGTTTAAATCATGGGGATTTCCATATTGGTAATATGATTATTAACGATCAACTCAACTTAGGCATCATCGATTTTAACCGATTTGATTATGAAGATTACATCAAAGAATTTGTGGCTATTTTAACTTTTTCAAAAGCAGCTTCCATTCCGTTCACGCGGGGTCAACTCAATGGCTATTTCCAAGATGGGATCCCCAAACTCTTTTGGAAGAAAGTTAAAGTCTATTTAGCTTACAATGCCATGTATTCTGTTTTGTGGGCTGAACAATATGGCGAATCAGAAATCCAATATATGTTATCAAGAAAAGAAATCATTTATTTTGAATATGATTATTTCCGAAAAGAAAAACCCGATTGGGTTAAGGGATGATTTCAAGGAGCATTAAACCATGGATTTAGCGTCCAAAATTAACGCGCTGCGAATGAAGCGCATGCATTTTGATGCCCGAATTGATCGTGAAGAATATGGACACTTATTTCGACTGATGAGTCCGGTTTTAACTGAATATTGGACCATGCCTGGCAATCCGCCCACCCTTCAACACCGGGCGGATTTTTCTGATTTTCAATACAATGATTTACTGCGAAGCCGTCGTGAAATTGTTAAAGGAAGATTTCAAAACGGAGGAATAGCCTATGTCTATTTTGATGAACTTGAAATATTCGCAGCGCTTTACCGTAAACCCATTCATGCTTTTTCGCCAAAAGATCAAGAAATATTATCATTAATTGAACATGAAGGACCCATCAATGTCAAAGGCATGAAGGAAGTTTTAAATCGTTATGTCAAAGATATTACGCCCATTTTGCACCGGCTTCAGCAAGCTTTCATTGTTTTTGAAGATCAACGTTCAACGGAATGGGACCGAGGTTGGTATCTTTTTGAGCGAGAATTTCCAGAGTTGGATTTATCAAAGTATTCCTTTGAAGCAGCTTTAAAAATTGTACTTAAACGATGTTTGCATTTATTAGTGTGGGTCACGCCTAAAATGGTTGAAAATATTTATAAGTTACCTTCAAAAAAGATTCAAAAAATATGTGATGAAGGGGTTGAGTCAAAAACCTTAGTCCCCTACGAAATTAATAATACTTTAGGTTATATGAGCATTGAAGATTGGCAAATCTTACAAAATGAAGGGTTACAGACGGTACCCACATCCATCTTTTGTCTGAATCGCAACGATTATTTTGTGAAGGCGATGGAAGAAGAATTGAAGACTCGTTTCCCCAAAACAACATGCGATGTGATGTATTACTTGCTCCATCAAGGCATTTTCAAAGGGGCCGTCTATGGGTATTTTAAGATTGGACCGAATATCATCTGGGATGTCATTTTTGATCAAGATATTGAAACCATGACAATCATGAAAAAAGAAGTTATTAAAGCCATTGGAAAAGTGGCACATTTAGATGAAAGTCCGATTCTCCATTATATGGGCGTGAAAGAACATGAATAAGGTAATTTCCATGATCAATCCATCCCTCATTTACAAAGGTTTGTTTTTACTTTTGAGTGGTTTAGGTATTATATTAAATATCACTTCATGGGATACACCCTTCTGGATGACATTGTCTTATTACACCCTCCAAAGCAACATCCTATGTTTTGGCATCATTGCGATGGCATTTTACTATGAACTCCGCAAGAAAACCGTCTCTTCACGATTTTTAAGAATCAAGGGCGGCTTCACTGTGATGATTTTTTTAACCTTTGTCGTCTATCATTTTATTTTAAGACCGTTCATCTTAAATGAAAACATCGATTATCAAGTGATGCAATTATCCGATGTCTTAGTGCATTATCTGGCCCCCTTCATGATGCTTTTTGATCATTTAATTTTTACGAAAGGGAATACATTTAAAAAAGTTGATCCACTTTGGTGGTTGTTTATTCCCCTCGGATATTGGCTTTATACCTTACTTTATGCCGCATTAGGGGGTATATTTATCCTTGGTGATACCATCAGTCGTTACCCTTACTTTTTCCTAAATTTTGAAAGTTATGGCATAGGAATGGTTTTCATCAGTTCATTGATAATTTTAAGTGTTTTTTTGTTGCTAGGATATGGATTATATTTTATTGATCGGTGGATTTATCAAAGAAAAAATCGAATTCAAACGTAAAACGAATCGAGAGAGAGAAAATCTCGATTTTTTTTATGAATGAAAACACTTTTACTTGCTTACAACCGGTTTTTAAAAGTGTTTTACAGTATAATATTTATCGAAAGCAGGTGACAAATTGAAAATCATTAAACAGATATTTATCATACTTCTATTTTATGTACTCGGTGAGATGCTTGCCTTACTTATCAAACTCATCTTTCCAAGTGTCTTCATACCTGGCACCATTTTAGGCATGGGCTTACTTCTATTGGTATTGGCAACCGGAAAGATGGCTTTAAATGAAGTTGATGAGGTTGGCAGTTTTTTAACAACCAATATGGCTTTCTTTTTTATTCCTGCGGCAGTATCCGTGTTAGAATATGCCAACCTCTTACAAAGTGCTTTTATTAAAATATTAATTATTATTGTTGTTTCAATTCTCTTTAGTTTTTTCATGGTCACTCTTTTTGTCAAATTAACGCTTTTACTCCAATTGAAATGGCAAAAGCCGAAGGAGGATCCTCATGCGTGAAATTTTCTCGAGTCAAGCCTTCGGCATTATGCTCACCTTATTATTTTATTTACTGGGTGGATTTTTATATAAAAAAACCCGCTTCCCATTTTTTAGTCCTTTATTAGTAGCGACTTTACTGTTAATGGGCTATATTTTGATAGCGAAAATCGATATGAATACTTTTTTAACGGATTTATCCGGAATTCATTTGTTTTTGGGTCCTTTAATTGTTTCTTTAGCTGTTCCAATCATGAAACAAATCCAATTGATAAAAAAATATATATTACCGATTATGGTCGGTTCCATCGTCGGTGCGGCAACCTCCATTTTAGCGGTTTTTGTTTTAGCCCGTTGGCTCAATCTTGAACAGGCGTTGCTTTATTCGATTTTACCCAAAGCTTCCACAACGCCCATAGCGATTGAAGTATCAGAACAACTGGGAGGTATTAGAGCCATCACCGTCGCAACCGTTGTGATGACCGCTGTTTTAGGTGCAGTCTTAGTGCCAACTTTTTTAAAATGGTTTAACATAAAGGATCCTTTAATTATTGGTATGGGGCTTGGGACCACGTCGCAAGCCGTTGGGACGGCCAAGGCACTTGAAATGGATCCCACTGCTGGTGCTATTAGTGGTGTTGCTTTAGTATTTACCGGTATTGCGACCGCAATCATGGCCTTATTTATTCATTAAAACGTGAAAACATCACGTTTTTTTGATTGAGTATCCCCTTAGAAACTGATACAATGTTAGGATGAGGTGGGATGAATGTCTTTTAGTAAATCAGAAAAAATCTTTTTAGTTATTGTCGGAATTTACTGGGTGATTTCTCCGTTTGTTTGGGCAGCGACGGGTCAGTTTTTGCATGCATTTTTGGCATGGAATCTCTTTTTAGCAATTATTCCTTGGTTGCTTGCAAAATTGATTGTCCAAAAAACTTGGAAGAAAACTTGGATGGTCATGGCGCTATCACTCGCATGGTTGCTTTTCTTGCCAAATGCATTTTACTTGATTACGGATTTAATTTATTTGTCTGAAAGGGTCTATATCGAACAAGCACATCTTTACGCAGAAATCATCTACTTATCGCATTATTTGGATTGGATGGTGCTGTTTCATATTGTTTCTGGGATGTTTATCGCCTTATTTGCTGGATGTTTATCGCTATCCATCATGCATTCAAAACTTCAGGTATTATATTCGAAAAGAAAAAGTTTCTGGATAATATTATCTGTTATGGGGTTATCAAGTATCGGGATATATATCGGTCGTTTTTTCCGATATAATTCATGGGACATGAGTCGCGTATTTACCATAATCAAAGATTTGGTTGACCACTTTGGCTTTGATATGATTTTCTTTATTGGCGGCTATACGATCCTCCATCTATTGGTTTATGGGTTGTTTCAATTGACCTTGAGCATTAAAACCATGGATATCAAACCATAAAAAAAAGTCCCAATGCGATGAAACGCAAAGGGACACTTATTTTTTATTGATGTAATAATAAAATCATTTCTCGCAAAGTCTTTGCGGCAACCGCTGTAGAACCACCGCTGGAATCGAGCATCGGTGCCAGTTCGACGATATCTGCGCCGACGATATTTTTAAGTTTGGCAAATTCATCCATGGCATTAAGCAGTTCTTTATAAGTCATTCCGCCAGCTTCAGGTGTACCAGTTCCGGGGAAAATTGAAGGATCGAGGACATCGAGATCAATGGTGATGTAAACCGGTTGATCTTTGATTTTTTCGACCACCTCGGATAAACCGACAAAGTCAAACTTACGGAGATGGGTGTGGCCTTCATTAGCCCATTGAAACTCTGATGAATCGCCGCTCCGGATACCAAATTGAAAGATTTTTCCATCTCCAACTAAATCATGGCAGCGTCTTAAAACGGTTGCGTGTGACAGTTTACGACCGAAGAAGGTATCGCGAAGGTCGGTATGGGCATCTAAATGAATGATATGGAGATTGGGATATTTTTCGACTAAGGCTTCAACGACAGGATAGGTAACTAAGTGTTCGCCACCAATCATCATCGGTTTTTTATGGTCTTTTAAAATCTTTTGGGTGGTTTTTCGAATGACACTGAGGGCGGCTTCCACACTGCCAATCGGTAAATCGAGATCACCGATATCACAGGTTTTGTAATTTTTTAAATCCATGTTACGATAGGGCGAATACCATTCAACCCCGAAAGAATCGACGCGAATGGCGTTACCTGCAAACCGAGTCCCGGGTCTAAAAGAAGTGGTCGAATCCATCGGTGATGAGAAAATCACAACCGATGCATCTTTATAATCACTTTGACAACTTTGAAATGATAAATCAACTTTTTTAAAACTCATCTTCTTCACCTTCCCATTTTGGCCAGTTTTCTTTATCGACAACTTTGACACAACCGTTGTCTAAGTCGCAATGGAGAACTGAACCATTATCGATATAAAATTTAATGTCTTCTAAAACTTCTTCACTGATGATTTCACCCGGGATGACCAACGGAATGCCTGGTGGATAAATCATCAGCATTTCTGCCGCAATTTCGCCCCCCGCTTCGGCGAGCGGTACTTGTAATTTAGGCGCATGATAAGCATCACGAGGACGCGAATAAGTTTCTGGAAAAGAATAGGTAAATTTGACTTTTGGTAATTTATGACGAATACGATAATAACGTTTGGAGAGATCTTTCATTGCCAAGATGAGATTATCTAAATCATCTTTGGTGGTGGCCATCGTTAATACCGCTAAAATCAAATGCGATTCAGCGAGTTCCAGTTGAATGTTGAATTTTCGTCGAAGTTCTTTATAGGCCTCAAAGCCGGTAATGCCAAGGTCGGAGACTTTAATAATTAAACGTAGTTCGTCAAATTCAAAATTTCCTCTTGAATGGACATAATCAGGATCAACGACAGTTATACCTGATATTTGTTGGAGTTGTTTGCGTGCTTTACGGGCGAGGATTAAGATTTTATCAATGCGTTCTTTTCCTTCAAAATACATTTGTTTGCGTGCCACATCAAGGGAAGCAATCAATAATGAAGAAGGAGAAGTACTTTGTAGCATGTTTAAGGTTGATTGTAAACGAACATGGTCAATTCGGTCACCTTGGGTCAATAACATCGAACTTTGAGTGAGAGAACCAGCCGTTTTGTGAACGGAAGTAGCGGAGATATCGACACCAGCATCCATGGCACAGATGGGTAATTGATCATTGAAATAAAAATCAGCGCCATGAGCTTCATCCGCTAAAACCAGCATGCCAGCGTCATGAGCATATTCAGTAATCTTTTCAATTTCGCTTGTGAGTCCGAAATACGTTGGATTAATAATAAAAATAGCTTTAGCATCGGGGTGTTTATCGATGGCACGTTTCGCACTTGAAAAAGAAATACCATTGGCAATTCCTAGTTCTGAATCCAAATCGGGTTTGATAAAAACCGGCATGGCACCGGATAAGATCAAAGCGTTAATAACGGATTTGTGAACGTTACGAGGCATGATAATTTTCTCTTTGGCGCGTGCTGAAGTCATAATCATAGCTAGAATACCGACGGTTGTGCCGTTAACAAGAAAATAAGCTTTCTTAGCATGAAAAGCTTCGGCTGCGAGTTGCATGGCTTCCTTGATGACGCCCGTCGGATGACCTAAAGTATCGAGGCCTAATGGGGCGTTTGAATCAAGTAAAAAGATATTTTGACCGGTAAAGTCAATCATCTCTTGATTGATGCGTCCTAGTTTGTGACCAGGGACATCAAAAGGGGTTGGATTGCTTGCGGCATATTCTTTGAGTTTTGTGAAAAAAGGCGTCTGGGATTGTCGATCGTCTTTCAATTCGGTTATACCACCTTTCAATTTTATGTCATGAAAATAACGATTAAAATGAATTTTATTAAGAAAATATTTTGTCGAAAAGGATATGAATGCAATATCATATTATCATTAATTTTACAGATGTCAATCATAAATACTTCTGAGATAAAAAAAGATAAAAATATTGGATAAATTTTAGGGTTATATGCTATAATATTTTGAGGAAAGATTAAAGCGGATGTGGCGAAACGGCAGACGCGCTATCTTCAGGCGGTAGTGTCAACAGACGTGTGGGTTCAAATCCCATCATCCGCACCATCCAGAGCCTCTTTTTATCTAGGACGGATGATGAAATAAATCTTCCATCAACATGTTTTATGATTTTATCATTAACATGCTCTTGCGGTCGTGGCGAAATTGGTAGACGCGCTACTTTGAGGGGGTAGTGTCCATCGGACATGTGGGTTCAAATCCCATCGACCGCACCA
>DILB01000026.1 GCA_002424815.1 Caryophanales bacterium UBA5603 | reverse complement strand
ATGAAACAGAGAATATCATGAAGGTTAAGAGTGCACTGGCGATAATTCCCATTCGACTTGCTCTTGCGAGTCTTGCTGCTTTAGAAGCAGCCATGACGCGTTCGGCTAATCTTCCTTTTTGGCTCATATCGTTATGACATCCCTCCCTCCAAATAGAGAAACGAGCGTGGTGTTGTGACTTTTTGTGAAATAAAAAAAGCCACTATCCCACAAGATTTGGCTCGCTTAGTTACCCCAGAAGTGTAAATATGTCCCTGGAAATAAAAAAGCGCCCTCATCTTTTACAAAGATAACGGCAACTGGCTACCATCCATTATAGAAGGCCCTATAGCTTTGCGTCACTAACTTTCGCTAGTTTTGCTATTTACGCCCCCATTATAGTGATTTCAACCCCTGTTGTCAAGTACTTTGTGTATTTTTTGTGAGTAATTTTAAAATACGTAGTATAATTTTTGAAAACGCTTCATTTTTTTAAAGATCAGGCTGCCTAATGGATACAAAATTTGATAAGGCAGCCCGATATTTATTAACATTATATCATAAAATTTAAAATCGCAACACTCAATTCATCCGGTTTATCAATTAATGGTGAATGACCACTTTCTTCCAATTTGATATAAGTCGATTGCTCTTTTAAAGCTTGGATGTTGTCTTTTACCATGGCCTCTGGGACAACTTTATCAAGGGTTCCCCAAAAATGCAATACCGGCACTTTAATAAGCTTGATCCGTTGGTTGCCCATTGTGTAATAATTAAAAGCATCGCCCATATTTAAAGTTGCGAGTGCGTAATCCACATCAGCGAGATTTCTTTGTTTCAGTGTTTCTTCAATATAAAGGGTATTTTGTTCTAAGGTCGGTTTTTTATTCGTATAAATCGTCAAATCATAAATGTAAGACATAAACCCAGCATTTTTTGCTAGTATGGCATCCATAACTGGTTTTACTTGCAAAGGATCTTGTGCCATTTCTTCAGGACTTGCGTAAATTTCTCCCACGACTGGTTGAAAGGAAGCGTTCTTTTTAAAAATTGGATAACCTTTATGAGTGGTAGAATCAATGAGAATCAATTTTTTGATAGACTCAGGATAAAGGGCCGCAAATTCCATCGCCACCCCTCCGCCAAGTGACCAACCACAAACACTCGCCGAGCGAATTTGCAGCGCATCCATCAATAATTTAATGTCTTCAGCCAACTCTGCTAACGAATGAATCCGCTGATGATACGATGAATCGCCAAATCCTCTTAAATCAGGCGCTATAACGTGTATGTGCGAAGGCAATCGCTCGATTAAAGGCAGATAATAGACTGAAGAGGATAAATTGCCATGAATGAGAAATAATGCTTCATTTCCGTGACCCGATTCTAAATAAGACAGTACTTCACCGTTTTTTAAAGGCATTTGTTGCTTCATCATTTTTACTTCACACTCCTAAATCGTATATTCCGTATCTTTGACATTCACAAACCCTAAAACGAGGGTTGTAAATAGAAGCGGTCGTTCATACATGGAAGCATGTCCAGTATTCGGAATTTTAATCCATTCCGAATGTTTGATGTTTTGATGGAGATAGGCTTGATTAGCTATCGGTGTCAAATAATCTTCTTCAGCGGTTATAATCAATGTCTTAGCCGTAATTTTTGATAAAGAAGCCCGTACATCATAGGATTCTGCACTGAAAGTCAAGCGCTCCATTTGATCTAAAAACTCAGGATTTGAAAAAATGGGTACCAGCAGCGCTTGCCTTTTTTGCATCCAATCGATGTTCGTTTCATAAAAGTAAGGAGAATAGATGGGCGGAATCGTTGTATGATAATACGCTTCACCATTGCGCGTTTGACCGGCTTCAATCCAGCCACGTCCAATATCTCTTAACCAAGGTGAGGTATAACTTGTCGTATTGAACAATAACAAACGATCAACGAACGAAGGATACTTAATCGCAAATTGTACAGCAACGCTACCGCCATATGATATTCCAACTAATGATGCTTTATCTAAATGTAAGTGCTCCATGAGCGCTTTAATTAATTCCACTTGAATGTCTTGAGTATAGGTTTCTCCGATGAGTTTATCTGATTGTCCTTGATCAAGAAAATCAAACCGGATAAGTTGGTTTTTCTCAGAAAGTGAACCCACAAAAGGCGACCATGATCGTGTTGACATCATGATACCGTTCAAAATAATGATGGGTTTCCCTTGACCTTCAACCACATAAAAGATATTTTTGTCTCTAAACTTAAAAGTGCTCATGGAGATATCCTGCCTCAATTGCTTCTTTTGTCAACTGATCTCTAAATTTCGGATGCGCAATGGAAATTAAAAGTTTTGCACGTTCGCGAATATTCGTTCCTCTTAAAGAAACAATTCCATATTCGGTGACAACATAATCGACGTCATTACGTGATAACGACACCGCTGCACCTGGCTTCAAGGTCGGAACGATTTTTGAAGTTTCTTCACGTTCGCCAGTGAGCGGGTTTTTTACCATCGCTGTGGAATAAAGTGCCATGAACGACCTTCCGTTTTTAGCATTTTGAGCTCCAACTGCGGTATCTGATTGCCCACCGGTTCCAGAAAACTGTTTTGTCCCTAATGATTCTGATCCACATTGACCTGTTAAGTCGATCTCTAATGTTGAATTGATGGAGACTTGATTATCATTTAAACCGATGATGGCTGGATCATTGACATACTTGCCATTCAAAATCATCACGGAAGGATTATCATCGATAAAATCATATAGTTCTTGAGAACCGAATGCAAAACATGCGACATGTTTTCCTGGATGAAGCGTTTTTTTGGAGCCATTAATGACGCCAGCTTTAATTAATTCAAGCATGCCGGAAGTAAACATTTCCGTATGGATGCCTAAATCTTTTTTATTGATGAGCGCTTTTGCAACAGCATTAGGCATTCCACCAATTCCGAGTTGTAACGTATCGCCATCATGGATTTGTTCGGCAATTAAATTCCCAATGATGGTATCTTTTTCAGTTGGTTCTGCGGATGCTAAAGTGGGTGCAGGATAATCGGCTTTGATTAAATAATCCACTTCAGAAATGTGGACCGCCACATCCCCTAATGTTCTTGGAAAATTAGAATTTACTTCTAAAATGGTGATGTCGGCAGCATCGAGCATTTGTCGTTCATACACATTGGAGAGAGAAAACGACATGTATCCATGTTTATCTGGAGGCGTTGCTGCCGACACGAAAATATTAGGTTTTTTATGAAATAAACGTTTCACACCCGCTAAATGAAGATGATTGGGTATAAACGAGATATTGCCATTGTCATGGGCTTTTCTGAGGACGTTGGTGTAAAACCAACCATCCAAATAAAAAGATTTATTCCATTTCGGATCAATAAAAAATTCCGCATTAGCAATGGGCAAACAATTGGTGACGGTCACATTAGTGACTCTCTCACCTGCCAAATGTAAATGGGACATGAAAAGTTGCGGTTCATTGGCAGCCATGCCAACAACGATTTCATCGTTGGATTTAACCAAAGCGATGGCGTCTAATACAGAGATGTATTTGGGTGTCTTTATTTTCATAGAATGTCCTCTTTTCATAAGAAAATGCCGCCAGGGGAGAAGTTTCTCCCCCGACGTACCATTTTCATTGAACTTCGTTATTTTGCTTCGATCGTTTGAATCGTTTCAATTTCTCTTACTTTAACAAATCTTTCTGTTAAGAAGTCAACTTCAACAACGTCTGTTGTTGCTGGGTTATCCCCTAAAGTGTATTCGTATTTCAGCATGGACATTGCGGCAATACCCCAACGTTTTCCACCGCCAAAATCAACGACGCCACCCATTGGAATATCAACAGGTTCACTTTCCATAGCAGCGATGTAATTAGCCCAGTTTAGTTCAACTTCATCTTCAACGACTCTTCTCAAGCCTTCTAAGAAGACATTAATTGCAATGTAACCAGCGATGGCATAAGCATTACCAGTATAGTTGGCTTTACCGACTGTTTTTCCATCATAGCCTGCATTGGTCATCGTTGTTACGAAAGCCCAATATTCAGCAGATAGTCCATAAAAACCAGCGGGATCAGAAATATCAATCCAAGCATTGACATAGATTGGACGATCGACATGATAACGGTAATGGTCTACAACAGTAATATCAGCATTGACATAAGAAGAAAAAACAGGAACATTCAAGCTGAGTTGAGACATAGCGGTAAGTGCATAACCAAAGGGTTCTTGGTTCATAGCTAAAATAATTGCAGAAACGCCTGAAGCTTTAAGCACAGTTACAGCGGTATTATAAGAAGTTGTAACAGCTTGATAAAGGAAATCGTTTGTCTTATTAAGTTGAGCGGCTTCAATTTCAATACCGGCTTTAATCGATTGGCCAACATCATCATTTGTATAAATGACACCAATCTTAGCGCCTGCAGGCAGTGCTTGATCTTTCGTAGCGCCATAAACAGCTTCTTTTACTGCTCTAGCAGCCATGATACGTCCATCCGTAGCATAGATGGGTTGAACAGCCATGACTGGATTACCAAGTGATTCTTGGAAGTAAAGGGCATTGATACCTGTGGCAGCATAAACCATTGGAATTCCAACTTCTTGAATAATATCAACAGTGGCTCCGACGGTTGGTGTTCCAAAGTGACCAACCAATGCAAAGACTTTGTCTTCTTCAATCAGTTTTTCGGTTAATGTTTTACCCGTGGCAGCATTGAATGTGTCATCATAGGTAACCAATTGAATTGTTCTTCCACCGATGCCACCTGCTGCATTAACTTCTGCTATTACAGCATTGATTGCCGTGTTGAAAGGTACACCGACAGCCGCAAACGGACCAGAGGTCGTTGCGGTATTACCGATTTTGATGGTCGTTGCTGTCACACCTTGAACAAGAATCGGTGCTTTCGTCGTTGTAGTAGTCGTTGTTGTTGCTGAAGTGGTTGAAGTGGTTGCAGATGTTGTCGTCGTCGTTGCAGTGTCACATCCAACAACAGCCAATCCTAAAAGCATTACAAAAGCCATTAATACTAATTTTTTCATTGAATTTTCTCCTTTTTTCAATTTTTGTATATTGACCGGTTTATCCGGTAATTACCATTTTTTTATTTTTGTTTTCCTAAATATGCTTCCACAAGTTGCTCATCTTTCAGCAAATCTGCGGCTTTTCCTTCGGTTTTTACTTTTCCAAGTTCAAGAACGTAAACGTAATCAGCGATTTTTAATGTCTGATATGCGTTTTGTTCGACTAATAAAATCGTGTTTCCAGCTTCTTTAATTTTCTGGATAATTCCAAAGATTTCTTGAACAATTAAAGGGGCTAATCCAAGCGATGGTTCATCCAGCAAGAGTAATTTGGGTTTTGCCATCAACGCTCTTCCAATCGCAAGCATCTGTTGCTCTCCCCCTGATAAAGTCGAAGCTTGTTGTTTCCTGCGTTCCTTCAAAATAGGGAAGTATCCATAAACTTCATTTAATGCCTCATTACGTCTTATTCTAACAGATTTTCGCTTCTTTGTAATCGTCCCATCCGTATTTTTAATCTCAATGGTTTCGGCTTTCAATGAATAAGCCCCCACCAAGAGATTTTGTTCGACCGTCAAACCACGAAGGATTAGTCGACCTTCAGGCGATTGAATGATGCCTTTGGAAGCGAGTTTATAAGGCAGTTTATTCATGATGTTTTCGCCATCGAATAATATTTTACCCGATTTTGCTTTGACAACGCCGTTGATGGTTCTGATTGTCGTCGTTTTCCCAGCTCCATTAGCACCTAAAATGGCGACGATTGAACCTTCTTCAACGTTAAGGTTGATGCCTTTAATGGCACGAATAATACCATAATCGACAACTAAATCTTTAATTTCTAATAGGTTATTTTTCATGATTCTTCACCCAAATAAGCGCTTCTAACCAGAGGGTTATTTTGAATTTCCGTCGGGGTCCCAATGGCTAACATCTTACCAAAAGAGATGGCGCAGACGGTATCACAGATATCCATAACCAAACCCATATCGTGTTCAACAAGGAATATCGTTGCCTGATAATCATCGCGAATTTTTTTAATAATGTGAGCAAGATTTTCAGTTTCGAGATCATTCAACCCTGCGGCTGGTTCATCTAGAATGATCAATTTTGGATTAGCCATTAAAGTTCTAGCAAGTTCAACTTTTTTTAAGATTCCATAAGGCAATCCATAAGGAATCATGTATTGATATTGTAAAAGTCCCATCGTCTCAAGAATTCCTAAAGCCTTCGAACGCATGACTTCTTCTTCACGCTTTAATTTCGGCATGTGTAGCAATTGTCCGAAGAAACCGGAACGGTAAGTTGTATGTGCAGCGACTAATAAATTATCTAAAATGGATAATTCCCAAATGAGTTCGACGTTTTGAAAGGTTCTGACAATTCCTTGTTTGATGATATTATGAACAGGGTAATCGTTGAGATGAATGACTTCAACAGGATTCTTACGAAACAACATCAGTCCGGAAGTTGGACGATAAAAGCGGGTGATACAATTAAATATCGTTGTTTTGCCAGCTCCATTCGGACCAATTAAACCGAAGATTTCGCCTTTTTTGACATCAAAAGATAAATTATCAACAGCGAGCAGCCCACCAAATCGCATATTCAGGTTTTCAAGTCGCAAAATAACATCTTGGGGAATTTCTGTCGCTGATTCGAGACCTTTGGCATATTTTTTTAACAAAGGGCGTTCGTCTTCAATTGCTTTTTTGATTCGTTCGATACGATCGCTATAATTCTTTTTTATTTTGATTGTATCCAAAGCAAATTTCTGATCTAATTTAGTTTGTTTTGTTAAATACTTCTGCTCTAACTTAGTTTTATTGATTTCATAGTTGGATTGATGCATTGCAATATTATTTTCATCTTTCGTGTATCTTAACGCCAAAGATTGTAATGCTTCTTCTTGTTTTTGATGCATTTTTGCTTCTTTATCAGCGAAATGATTGATTTTATCAGATGAAGCTTGTTTTTTCATCGCACGTTTTTTACTTTGTGACAAAGCTTTAAAATGCCAATGATATTTTTTATTGATTTGATCAATTAAATCTTGTTTCTTGGTTTCAACGTTATCTGAATGAATGCCGGCCTTCATCATCAAAGGCTCTAAAATCTCACTGTGGCGTTTTTTCATTTCCATCAAAGTTTTATCTTTTTTCGTTTGTTTTGCATTTAAGATAATTTCAAGATAGGCTTCTAAAAATGATAATTGATGGTTTAAAGTCGTCAATTTCGAAATATGATATTTTAATAGGGCCCGATTAATCATCTTCGCCATAACGGTAGACCCTCCATGCATGTTTGATTTTTTTGTAACGGCTGATGATACTATATTTTATCGCTTGGAATAACCGAATGAGTCCACCAGGATAAAACATGATAACTAAAATGATTAGTAACCCATTGATAATCCATACAGCATCCGGATTATTTTGGAAAAACGGGATATTTTGTAAGATTGCCAAATTCAACCCAAAAATCATGAATGTGCCTAAGATAATGCCGGTAATCGATTGAGCACCGCCAACGATGACCGCTGCTAGGATATTCAATGAAAAATCAAGGCTCCAAGTCGTTGGGATACTAAATTTTTGGTTTGCCATGTAAAGAATTCCGGCAATCACCGCATAAATTGTCGCAAGGACAAAAGCTAACAATCGGTACTTTAACAATGAGATGCCCATTG
This sequence comes from Caryophanales bacterium UBA5603, assembly GCA_002424815.1. GTDB lineage: Bacteria > Bacillota_I > Bacilli_A > Izemoplasmatales > Hujiaoplasmataceae > UBA5603. The sequence goes on along the minus strand of DILB01000026.1, from coordinate 49,049 downwards.
ATTGAGCTGCGCTATCACTGTTTTTCATTGCCAGTAATGCTCTGCCGGTGGGGCTTTTGATAATGTTAAGCGTTGCCAAAATCATGATAATGAAAACAAAGATAATCAATAAATTGACGGTCAAATCGGAGACGGGCTGACCAAACAAAGCGAAGTTACGAAAACTTAATCCATTGACGCCGTTTGTGAAAGCAGAAAAACTTTTGAAAACTTCTTTCATGATTTCTGAGAGCCCCAGAGTAATGATTCCTAAGTAAAGACCTTCAATTCTTAAGGAAATAAAGCCTACAATCACGCCAAGAACAATTGCGCCGATTAATGAGATGACAAGCGTCACAATAAAAGGATAACCGAGTGTTCCAGAAAAATGACCGATGAAATACGTTCCTAGTCCCACAAATCCAGCCGTTCCAAGCGAGGCAAGACCTGCATAACCTAACAATAAAGCAAACCCTAATGAAATAATCGAATAAATCATGACTAAAATCAGTGTTTTCATTAATGTGGGTGTGACGAGACCGGATAAGTTCATAAGCTGAACTATCAGCAAAACGACACCAAAGACAATGAATCCAAAATACGGATGTTTCGAAAGTTTTTGAATGCTCTTTAAAAACGCTTTTAAATAAACAGTTAATATTGACATCGCGCTACACCTTCTTTGCTGTCTTCTTACCGAAGAGCCCAAGTGGTTTAGCTAAGACTAAGAATAAGACGAGTGTATATACGATAACGTTAGCCCATACTGAATTAATAAATGATGCCATTGATTGGAACATATTGATTAATAATGCTCCAACTAACGGACCGCCAAATGTAGAAAATCCGCCTAGCACAGCCGAAAGGAACGAATTGACTTGAACTGGTGTCATAAAGGTTGACGTAATTTGTGCTCCAACAGGTGCATAAAGGAATGCTGCAACCCCGCCTAATGCTCCCGCAATTGCCCAACTCATCGCTGTAATCAACCGGGTATTGACTCCCATCATACTCGCAACTGTTTCATTCGATGCTGTTGCACGAACGCCAAGGCCCCATTTAGTAAATCTTAATGCTAAAAACAATAAACCGAGTAATCCTATCGTAATAAGCAATACATAATAATTATGTGTCGGTAAAATTAACATCATTTCACCAATATTGAAGATCTTAACATCATAAGAGAATGCTTCAATCGTGAGCGGTGTCGTTCCAAAAACAAGAGGCATGAAACCGAAAAGAATCAATACCAATCCCATCGTAATCATTTGCTTGCCAACCGCATTGACGTTTCGTCCGCGTCGGATGATAGCTAAATCAATAAAAAGCCCAATCAAAAACGAAGTTAATGCCGCAACACCCATGACCATAATCAGTTTTGTTGTCATCGAGTATTCCGTTGTTGCCGATAAGCGAAGCAACTGCTTCGCTGCTGCAAACGCGCCAAACGTTGCCATTGTTCCTTGAGCAAAGTTGGTTGTAACAGAAGTTTTAAAGATTAAAACGATGCCCGTAGTAGCCAACGCAAGAACACAGAGATCGACGATATTAAGTAAAAATATTTGTAAAAAAAGATAAACAGACATTTCTTTAACAACCAAATAAAAACTTATTAATATCGCAAGCATAATTAAAATATTAATTAACCGCGTTCTCAGGATTGGACGTTTCGAATGTTTTCTAAAAAAGATGAAATCAATTAGAAAATAGCTCACAAAAATTCCAAGAACTAAATAAATAATGTTATTAAGCATGAGCAGGTCCCCACTGGATGATATTGGCTGCCCAAACATAACCTATACCGGCTGCGAGCATACAGACGACGGTACCGTCTTTGACTTTTCCTTGTTTGAGTGCCAAATGTAATGATAGTATTTGATCGATTTGACCGATATGACCATAATCTTCTAAATAAATGGTTTGGTCTTCAGTTATATTAAAATCTTTTAATAATGATAAATGTCCTGATCGTTTGATATGAAGGATAGCCATATAGCCTAAATCAGCTCGTGAAAGTGATGATTTTCGTAGCGATTCATCAATGCAGCGATACCAATTGGGCATAGATACTTCATTTAGCCGGTTTTTCATGGCGATAGGATCCATCAAACGCAGCGATTTTTTTGCTTCTTCAAGATTATCTTTAGTAATAGGATTACAGGTTCCCCCTATTTCAACACCGGCAGTTCGCGCAAGCGTTCCATCACCGATGATATGAGATCCTAACAATAAATTTCTCCCATGATTCTTCTTTAATAAGATGGCTCCGCCACCGGCTCCTAAGTTATACATCATTGACATATCTTTATCAGAATAATCAATAAAATCACCATTGCGATAACCGCCCACCACCATAATCATGTTGATATCCTCATCGGCGATGAGCATATCTTTCGCCATTTTCATGGCTGATACTGTTGTACAGCAACGATTTTGAACATCAATGCCCCAAGCGTTTGTTGCTCCAATTTTTCCTTGGACATACAATGCAGAGGTTGTTAGTGGATATTCTTTCCATTCTTCGCCTACAGAGATAATAACATCTATTTCGAGGGGATTAACACCTGTATTTTTTAAACAATCCATTGCGGCATAAACGCCCATCTCTTGGGTTCCATCTTGATCTCCAGGGACTGTTTTTTCGCGAATTCCAAGTTTCTCAATAACCGCTTGTTCGCTCCAAACCCCTAAGGTCAAATCACTGATTTCCTTTGCGGTCATTTTTCCGCTTGGAAGATAGATCCCCGTGCCGACAATGCCAACCGTGGGTTTTTCCATATTTTCACTTCTTTCTATTTCCGATTTTCAAAAACTATAGACGCATTCCACCGTTGACGCTGATTGTTTGACCTGTGATATAGGAAGCATCTTCACTGGCAAGGAATAGAGCAACTTTTGCGATTTCTTCAGGCTGTCCTAAACGTCCGAGCATCGTCAGTTTAGCAAAACTCTGAAGCAAATCCTCTGGAACCGTTTTTAAAATATCTGTCATGACATATCCTGGTGCAATCGCATTCACGCGAACAGCTGCACCTTTACGCGCAAATTCTTTCGCCCAAGTCATGGTTAATCCAATAATTCCGGCTTTAGAAGCTGCATAATTCGCTTGTCCAATATTCCCAAATATTCCAACAACCGATGAAATATTAATGATTGATCCATTGCCTTGAAGTTCCATTTGAGGTCCGATATGACGTGTCAGGTTGAAGACGCCTTTGAGGTTTACATTGATAACTGCATCCCATTGTTCATCGGTCATTTTTCGCGTCATTGAATCTTTTGTGATTCCCGCATTATTGACGAGAATGTCAATATGTCCGTATTTTTGCATAACTTCTTCAAAGAAGATTTGGCAGGCAACAGAATCAGTGACATTGAGTCTTTTCCATGTGACATTCGTTTCTTCGTAAGACATTTCACCCATATCAGCCGCAATAACCGTTGCGCCTTCTTTGGCAAAAGCTTTACAGATTTCCATGCCGATGCCTTTGGCTCCGCCTGTGACAATTGCTACTTTTCCTGCTAATTTCATTTTATTTTCCTCCATTATTTATTAAACTAATTTTAAAATGACTGCGGTGCCCATGCCGCCACCGATACAAAGCGATGCAAGGCCAGTTTTTTTATTTGAACGAATCATTTCATGGACTAATGTAACCAGAATTCGATTGCCAGAAGCGCCAATCGGATGACCAAGCGCGATGGCTCCACCGTTGACATTTGTTATTGAAAGCAATGTTTTCTTATCCATATGATGTTCTTCGATAAGCTCCGTTACAACGCCTAAACTTTGAGCAGAGAAAGCTTCATTGAGTTCAATTATTTCCATATCAGTAAGTTTTAAATTGGCAAATTGCAAAGCATGGCGAATAGCTGGAACAGGTCCCAGTCCCATGACATTGGGCTCAACAGCGCCTTGTCCGATACCAATAATTTCAGCTAATACAGGTAAATTGAATTGTTTGACAGTCGCTTCACTGGCAATAATCGTAAAACTAGCTCCATCATTGATGCCTGAAGAAGTTGCCGCAGTAACAACACCATCGGGTTTAAAAGCCGGTCTCAGTTTTGACATTTTCTCAAGTGATGTTGTTCGATTGGGATACTCATCTCGTGTAAAAACAATGGTTTCTTTGCGTGTTTTTATTTCAATAGGTACAATCTCATGATCGAAAACGCCTGCATCAACAGCTTTAATTGCTTTTTCTTGGCTTCCTAAAGCGAATTCTTCTTGTTCTAAGCGAGGAATCGCATGTTTAGATGCAATATTTTCAGCCGTGATACCCATATGAACCTTATCAAATGCATCAATGAGTCCATCTGTTAACATATGGTCATTGACATTGAAATCTCCCATCTTAAAGCCATCACGGGCTTTAGCAGGGATTAAATAGGGTGCTTGACTCATCGATTCAATACCGCCAGCGACAATAAGATTGGCTATTCCGGATTGAATTGATACGAATCCGTTTATCACTGATTTCATCCCAGAACCACAAAGCATATTAAGTGAATAAGCGGGAACAGAAACTGGAATACCAGACTTCACTGAGATTTGTCGAGCAATTCCTTGACCTAACCCAGCTGATAAAACATTTCCGATGATGACTTCATCAATTTGATGCAAAGGTGTTTTGGTTTCTGTAAGTAGAGATTTTAATACTTGTACACCAAGTTCGGCGGGATGAAGATCTTTGAGCGCTCCTTGAAAAGAGCCAATGGGGCTCCGTTTTGCCCCAACAATGAAAACTCTTTGATTCATATAATATCCTCCATAAATAAGCACCACAGTGGGTTGCGTTCTTGTTTTTATCAAAATAAAGATTTGATTTGTCGATTAAAAAATGAAGATATAATTGTCGATAATGTTTTATGTGAATAATTATTCACATTACATTAAAATAATATAAAAAGAAAACGCTTTTGTCAAGCGCTTTCACTTATTGTATTTAGCGAAAACATCATTTTTTTTCATTCGATTTATAGTGAATAAAAATTCACTGAATATTCTCGATAAAAAACAACTGCCAAACTTCGCGATTTTTATCTTGTTTTTTAATTTAGATTGCATTACAATTATCTTGGGTGATAATTTCATGAATAATGTCTCATATCGATTACCAAAAACTAAAATCGGCCAAAAAACGTTTGATAAGATTATTCGTGCGGGTAAAAAACTCTTTGCGAATAACGGTTTTCAAGCAACCTCGATTAATGATGTGATTGCTAAAGCGAGAGTCGCAGCCGGCACTTTCTATATTTATTTCGATAATAAATTAGCGCTATATCTCTATTTACTTGATTTGTACCGTTTAAGCATTCGTAAAGCCTCGAGTAATGCTATTGTTGGGTTATCATCGCGTTTAGAGATGGAGCGAGAAGGACTTAAAGCCTTTATTAAATTCGTAAAACAAGATCCTTTAGCTTATAAATTGATTTGGGAATCCTTGTTTGTTGATTTTGAAATATTCAAAGAATATTATGTCTCTTTTGCCGAATCTTATATCTTTCATTTAAAAAGATATGTCGAATTAGGAGAAGTGAGAAATGATATTGACATTGAAACAGTCTCTTATGTTTTAATGGGTATTTCCAACTTTGTTGGTCTTCAAATTCTCTTTAGAGATACCGTCACTGATCAAGAAATTGACCGAGTGGTCAATGAGGCGATGAAATTACTTGAAGCTGGATTATTTATTAATAAACCTGTCAAATAATATTAAAAATGCCGCAGCATTCAAAGCGAATGTGCGGCATTTATTTTATTTAGCGATTGAATTGATCAACCGACCACGGCGGTTTACGAATTATTGATACAATTTCAGTGTTTGATTTCGGTTGACTAAAATAATATCCTTGCATAAACCGAACACCTAAATCGGCCATTTTAACAATCATGGAAGGATCTTCTAAACCTTCAGCGATAATAACTTTTTGTTTTTGTAGTCCGACCGATATGACGCGTTCGATTTTATCAGCGTCTTCGATTTGATTAATATAACGTATGACATCTTCTCTTGAAATTTTGACGATACTTGCATTAAGGTGTTGCATATCTTTAATGATTTCAAATTGATCGCCCATATCATCCATTGCAATGCGGAACCCATAACGGCGGAAATCATGGAGATTATGAACTGCAACCGGATTTTTTATTACGGTATAATAATCGATAATTTCAAGGCAAAACGCCTCTGTTTCAATCTCGTAATTTTTCGTGATGTCATAGAATTGTTTCGCTAATCCTTCCATCATCAATTGTTTTGGGCTGAGATTCGTTGAAATATAAATATCTTTTACTTGGATGGTTTTTTTCCATAGTACATATTGCGAAACGATTTGTTCAAAGCCCCAATTACCAAACCATGTAATATCGCCTGTCAAATCCATAACGTTTAAGAATTTGCCCGGTGAGAGAATTCCCATCGTCGGATGATTCCACCGAAGAAGCGATTCAAGACCGATGAGTTTTCCGGTTTTGATATCGACAATCGGTTGGTAATATAATAAAAATTCATCGTTCGAAATTGCTTTCTTTATTTCGTTATAATAGCTGATATTGAACTGTTCTTTTTCAATCAATTCGCTTGAATACATCGCAAAACGATTTTTACCTTGTTTTTTCGCAACATAAAGGGCGATTTCAGCATTTTTAATTAATTGTGCCGCTGCAATACCATCATAGGGAAACAAAACGATGCCAATGGAGGTTGTGACAAGTTCATCAATGCTTTTAAGCGGTTGATTAATCAATTCAAGTAATTGTTGCGCCGTCGCAACAATCATATCATTGTCGGTTGTGTTGGTCACATAGAAAATTAAAGCATCACTTTCATGTCGGCCAGCCACATTTGATTTATCGGCATAGCGTTTGAGTCGATTGCTCAATTCTTCGAGGGTTTTATCAGCAACGACATCGCCATGACGTTCAGCGATTGAACGAAAATTATCGATGTCCATAAAATATAAAGCGCTGACAACGCCTTTTTTGGCGTTAAAGATTTCTTGATCTATTAAACCGAGAAGGTCTTTACTTTTTTTAGATAGGGTTTTTCGATCTGTCACTAAATGCGATTTATCATTTTCATTTTTTTCAGATTCGTTCAAAGCTTTTGTGGCGAGACGTTCTTCTCTCGCTTTTTTAAAATCATTTCTTACATTTAAATAGAGGACGATAACGATACCTAATGTGACAAGAATAATAATTGCGGCTGTTAAAATTTCTAAACCCGTTACCATGGGAAAATCAGACAAAAATTGCAATAGCGTCATAACTCGTCCTCCTTATTCTTCAAAGTCCTTAGCAAAGACATCGATCCGTCTTGCCTTGGCTACTTTATAAAATTGGTCCACATATTCAATCGTTTCTTCAAAATCAATGGGTTTGGAAAATAGAAATCCTTGATAAATGTCACAACTAATCTGTTTTAAAAATTCATACTGTTTTCTTGACTCTACACCCTCAGCCACAACCTTCATATTCAAGTTGTGAACCAAATCAATGACCGATCCAACAATCGAATAATCTTTTCGCTGTTCTAAAATTCCATCAATAAATGATTTATCAATCTTTAAAGTATCAAATGGCAATTTACGCAGATAGGCCAAGGAAGCATTTCCAGTTCCAAAATCATCCAAAGCAATACGAGCTTTAATGCCATGAATATAATTAATTGTCTCTTCTAATGCAAAAGTCGAATCAATTAAGACGCTTTCGGTGATTTCTAGTACTAAGTAATGTGGGTCCATACCTGTATCATCGATAATTTTTTTCAGTACCTCAATAAAATCTTTTTGTAATAACTGCACAGGACTAACATTGATAGACATCACAAATTGTCTTTCAAATATTTTCGCCATTTGAACTTGCGCTCGACAAGCTTGTTCTAAAACCCAAGCTCCGATGGGAATTATCAAATGCGATTCTTCAGCTAAATTAACGAATATCTGGGGGTTGATTTCGCCTAATGTGGGCGATTTCCACCGAACGAGCGCTTCAAAACCATACACCTCATTTTTAATGTCTATCAATGGTTGAAAGTTTAGATACATTTGACCTCTGCCAATGGCATCGGGCATCTGTTCGCGAATTTGAGAAGTGTATTTGACTTCCTTGGTTATTTGATCATTATAGAACACATATTTTTGAGCACCGGCTTGTTTTGCTTTAAAAAGAGCTGTGTCGCACTTCTTGATCAGTTCATCAATTTTTTTCCCATCGAATGGAAAAATAGCGATACCTAAATTGATTTGAATATCAATTTGAACTTCATGAATCGTGAGCGGAACACGAAATTTTTCGATAACTTGTTTAATAATTTTATCGACCGATTCAAGATTAATAATCTTCGGAAGAATGAAGAGGAACTCACTGCCGCCATTGGCATACACTTTCTCTTTATCTCCCGTTGCGGCAGATAAGCGATTCCCAAATGCCATTAATAACTCATCGCCAACTGCTTGTCCTCGCAACATATTAATGCTTTTCATGTTAATGATATCAATCAGGCAAAATGCCGTTTTATCATTATATGAAGAAAGCATTCCTTCAATCTCACTGTGACAAGCTCGACGATTTTTTAGACCGGATACGGCATCATATAAAAAATTTCGGTAAACCAAATTCACTTGTTCTCCGATGTCCTTTGACATCGTATTAATAGCATTAGCAACATCTTTAAGTTCGTTTTTATCTAGGACATTCACGTGAACATCAAATTTTCCTTGTTTGATTTCATCGATTGCTTTTAAAATATCATCAATAGGCGAGAGCGTTAATCGGATTCTTCTGCTTAATATTATTCCCATAATGATCAAAAATAGTATCAAAACAAAAACAGCGCCTGCATATGTTAATTCGATGCCAAAATTCCATTCATTAAGCAGTAAAAACGATATAATCGCAATTAATATCGCAAGAAAAATCGCAGCCATAAAAATAGTTGTGCTAACTATTTTAGATGACAAACGATAATGATTAAGTTTTTTTGTTTTTAATTTTTTTGTTTTTTTAGTTTTTATCTTGCGCAATAAAATCACCTAATTTCAAAGAAATGAACGTTTAATCGAACCATGATCGGAAAAAGTCGTATAACCCCCACGGCGTATTACTTGAAGGTGTAATGGAACGAATATAAACATTGAATCTTCTTGTTCGGTTCTGTTCAGCATATCCAATGTAATAGTATTTTCCTAATAATCCAAGAACAAAATCGGATGCATCATCGAGAATGTAATCAGAATGCTCTATCTCATAAGTATAAAGCGGATTCATGTATTCATCAAGAGGTAATGTAATATCAAACATGTAAAAACCGGATAAATTACGTCCGAAACTGTATCGATAGCCCAAAGTGTTAGTAAAATAGAATTGAGTCATCTGATTATTAAGGTATTTAATTTCTGAAAAAACGGGATAAAGAGCTGGATTAGGATTAAAAGTATCGGGTTGTAATTCAATGTCTGTGATATAATTTCTGACCGAAATAATAAACAACGTATTGGTAAATTCTGAAGAATTGGCTGCGAGTGTGCAAACTTCGTTTACACCTTCGCCCGTACAATAATAGATGTCAAATAATAATGTCACATTGTAAGTCACATCAGTCACTGTGATGTAATAATAAGTAAAGGAATTTCCATCTTCAGAAGTAACGCGATAAGGTATCATCGCTTCTCCATCATTTCCGGTCTTTGGATCAATCGTGAAATCTGCCAAAAGCGGTCCAATAGATTGGCCATAAGCTACTTCTGTTCCATAAACCCAATTGCTTCCATTCCATGTCCCCTTAGCTATCGTTGCACCATAAGGTAAATAATTCAACATATACGGTGCATACTGATTGAAAGGAGTATTCGTCACTTTACCATCAACTCGGTAATAATGGTAGATATCTTTTGAACCGTCATAATCAATTCCCGCAAAATAAACTCGAGGATCATAAGCGGTTGAAATTATAACGCCAAATTCATCAGTAATATTGATATCTGGATAGACTGTTCCTGTCATCAGTTGCGAGAAGCGAATATCTTTCAAATATGAGTCCGTGCCTTCAAGTTTGGTAATGACTAAAGTTGTAGCAATCGTCACATAATGATCGGCGTCCCGATAAATTCGTAAAGTGAAGTTATAAGTGTTGGGCAGGGTTGTATAATTCATGTAAAGATAAAGATAATCATCCACACTATAAGTGACACCTACTGGCGTTGGATTGACAGAAATACTTATATAAGGATAAGTAGAAGCGTTTAAGTTATATAAATCAAGCGTTTGATCGAAGCCAAGATCAATCAAGAAGGTTGTCAAATCATCCTCACGCGAAGCTTCAATTTGGTTGATTGAAACTTCGTTGTTGTTTTTCTCGACCCTCGTTAGATTGACCATGCGTTCCGTTATGGTATGAGTATACGTTGCAGTTGAACCATTTTCAGCTGTAATTAAATAAGTCACAACATAGGATCGATATCCATTTGAATAGGAAAAACCACTATAGGTGATAGAAGTTAACACTGCAAATGGACTGATAACAAACGAACTATCAACCATGTAACTAGGGTCATAAGTCGTTCTTGATAAATATGTCGGCATTTCTGTATTGATAACCGTATCAAAAGCATTGGTTATGTTTGGATTATATCCGAAGTTAATCGCTGAAGAAATGGTGGTTCCAACAATGCTCGTTGAGCCATTTTCTGAATAATAATTTAATCCAGATACTGCTTTTAATGTTGAAGCTGTCTTAACAAAATTTTGCGTATAATAAGTTGATTGACTGGCAAAATATTTATAATGCATGGTATAAGTTCCGGTTTTTAAAACCCCTGAACTAAAGACAAATCTAATTGAATACGTTCCAGTTCCGCTCGTAATGGTGGTGGGGGTTGAAGTGATCGAATAATATAGCATATCAACGGTTGAACCATCCGAATATTTTAAAATGATGAAATTCTTAAAGTCATATCCATCAGTTAAAACGCCTTTGGTATCGGTAAAATTGAATTGAATTGAACCGTTATAATCCAAATCTGTATCGGTGGCACCTGTCACGGTATAATAATTAATTGAGGTAATTCCGATGGTTCCGGGGGTGTTATCGATGGTTGGTGTAAAGATGATTCGTACTTCATAGTCGGTATAATATGCTTCATGAGCATACAAGTCATCCCCAATAAACGCCTCCGAATAAACCGTGAGGTAACCAATTGATAAATTTTCATTCGTTAAAATAGATCTTGAAGGTAAAACAACGGTCAATTCTGGCGCATAATTCTGAGAAATATTATCTAAACGTTCCGGATAAAGTAAGTCGCGAAGATTTTCTAAATCGGTTTGTGTCGGGGTTCCATTAAAGTAATCAAACGCCCGAACGGCAAGCAATGCTCTTGCCGATAAAAGTGCATCCGATACAATAAAAGTCGCTTCTGTTTGCCCGATACTAAAGGCTTCCATACTTATCGTAAAAGTGACTCGCTTATTGGTATCATCAATCGACCCTTTTGTCAATATCGAAGAACTACCTCCGACTTCCTCAAGGTTGATATAATTAGAAGCACTAACAATTAAGGCTGATTTTTCATTGAATTTTGTTTGTTTTAAATTATTATAACTCGTAATAACTTCTTCATCCAATGCATTTAAATAAGAACCGTCAACGTTGTTATAATCGATGAGTAAAGAGGGGGCAGTTAAGTCGGTTTCTAAGATACCTTGAATTCGATCAGTATCAATATTAGCCGGCAAAACTAACCCATAACTGGATCCTGCTGTCGTGGATAAAACATACATACCGTTGGCACGGTAAGAAGGATTTGGAACTTGGACGATTTCTTCATCAACCACTACATCAATCATAGCGTTGGAAAATTTATCCGCAAGCAGTACATTTGGCATGTAGTAGATGTATTCAGATAATGATTTGATAAAAGTGTATATGACTAAACCGGTTGAATCTGTAATATTTCCTGTACTTGATTGGATCGTATAAGGCGTCCCATCGAGATCTGCGGCAGGTAAAACAACTGCACCAATACTATCTACGAGGTTTCCGCCGCTGATTGAGAAATTAGTTGATAAATAGTATTGATTTTTTAAAGTTAATAAATGAGCATTGTTAAATGAGTCATAAAAATAACCGTTAATAGTTGGATTAGCGACCTTATAATTGTATGCATTCAAAACTGAAGAATGTAATTGAGCACTAAAAATCTTAAATACCATATTTCCACTTGTAATGACATAAAAATCGCCGTTTTTCATAAATGTATTTGCACTATAATAGGTATATACATTGGAAATATTTTTATATTGAACGATATCGCTAGAACCTGGAGTTCCAGTATAATAATATAAAGTTTTAATGACATAGGCTGCAGCCGCAGCTTCTGTAGTAAATAGAACGGTCGAATCAATCGTTTTAACGGTACGATTAGAATTCAAAAACATCGACCCACCACTAAGCCAATAATCACTATAACCCGAACCTGCCAAAGCCGTAAAAATCACATCATTCCTGACTAACACTCCGTGAGTTCGGACAAATGAAGTTCCGTTCCAAATCCATAGCCCTCTTGTTCCAGCTTGAGGAGATGAATTATTATAATAAGCGGGTGTATTAAAAACAGTATTATACGAATCTGCCAGTGCATATGAATCGAATAAAAAAGTCGTAGAGAATATGCTTGTTGTCGAATTAATATTGCCATTCACATCTTTATTATATTGAATTAAGGCAGAATCAAGTATGGAAGTATAATTTCCTAAGACTGTTTGATAAGAAAAACGTAAAGCTGTCGTATATGGATTTCCCTCAGCGAAAACCCTGACTCCACTCAAATTACGAATATCATTCTCTGAATCATAATAATAAGGCGTTGATGAAGGATTAGCAACCTTGTATGCTTGGGCATCTTCTAGGGAACTGAATAATAGCGATGATGAAATAACCGTGGTTCCTGATGGGTTTTTTAAATCTCCAGAAACACTATCAATGGTATATTCTCTCGATCCATTAAATGAATAACTGTCAGAATCTTTCCGCATATTAAAGTTCTCATCATATACATAATCGGTAAAAGTTGAATTCCATAGTTCCGTTTCTGAAATCCACGGCACATCGATGGGAGCAAAATTTACCACTTGCGTACTTCCATTAGCATAACTTGTTCCTGATCTCCAGAAGAAATGTGTAGCCGGTGTACTATGTGTCGTTGAAACAACACCCACCTGACGAAATACCGTATTCGCTCGAGAAACATAATTGTATGGTCCACTACCAGATACTGCCGTTACCGTCGAACTAGCATAAAAATAACCAGTAAAAACTAATTGAGTCGTATCATTCTGTCTTGCTGAATAATAAATAGCATTATTGAAACGGAAAAATCGGGATGTCGAAGTGAAATTATAAACTTGGTCCAAACGACCAATCAAGTCAATATTCGGATTTGCGTTGACGATGAAGTCAAATGAGTTGCCAGTCCCTTCAGAAGTCATAATACCACTTAATCCACGTTGTAAACGGCCAAAGACCCCGCCAAAACCTCGTTTTGCAGCAGGTGCTAGTCGTGTAGCATTGGTTGGAAAAATGAAAGTATTATTATCTGCCATAAAGAAAGCGATAAGATCGGTGGCGGTAATAGTGTTATCGCTCACAATTGAAGAATAACTTGTGTTAGGAATGGCCTTCACTTCACCATAGTTAATGGCAGTGTTAATTTTAACGGTGGTCGTTACGCTTCCAAGAGCATAAGTTGCCCCAACGATACCGCCCGCCACATCGGTTGCCGAAATGGTACCATGGTTTAACATGCGATACATCACACAGAGGCCATACCCAATAATTCCCCCGGCTGAAGAATAGACCGCTAGACGTTGTTCGGAAGCCGCGGTTGTATCAATGCTCATATTGACACCATTGGTTTGAGTAGCACCATAATAGAATATAAAAGTTTGTGTGGTTGGCGTTGAACTATATTCTGCAATAACGCTTGTGATTGCAGAAACATTACCAAAATTCAGTCCGTTTGATAAGACTGAATTTTGAATGGTATCCACTAATCCAATGGCTTCATTTAATCCACCGGCTGTAGCTTCAGAATGCAACGAAGTCGCAAGAATGCCACCCGCTCTTGCATATTTTTCAGCAATCGCGATAATATTGCCATTATTGGCACTGTCGTATATCCGTGCATTTCCCGACATGGTGACTGTAGCGATACCTGCCGCTGAAATACCCGCAGTATATGTTGTAATACGACCTGCATAAGTCGTTGTTCCATCTATCGTTATTGATACGTTAGTACTACTGTTATAAAAAGTAATATTTCCGAGATTTGCTGCATCTTGGATGGATCCTGAATTGAGAGATGTTATTCCTGCGGCAAAAGTATTGCTTGTGCCATTGATCCCGTAATAGGTCGTTTCACCAACCACATAAGTTGATGATAATGCACCATAATTAATCGTATTGATGATTCCGAGATTAGCTCTTGGTTGAGTTGTGGATTGCCAAGATTCATGTAAGTCACCCGATTTATTCTGATTAACAATTCCGGAAATATAAAGACTGCCAGAGCCGGTTATTCCGGCAACCTTAATATCGCCTTGATTAAGTGAGTTTTTGATATATTTACCACTCGATAGAATCGTTGTTAATCCAGCTACATTCATCGCAAAAGTTGATACATTAACATTGGCAATGGAAATGTCGCCATAATTGTGAACATTTAATAAACTGACATTGGGGGATGCGGTGATTCCTGTGATGGTCAGAGGTTCTTCCATTGTGATGCCACTAGCATTGAAATAGATTATATTTCCATAGTTAGCTGAAAACCTAATCGTTGTATTTACGCCAGATAAAGAATAATAAAACGGTGAAATATTATTATAATAAGGAGAATTAAAATTACGATTTGATCGATTATAAGCCCGCGAGATTGTAACAGCCGAGGATCCGATATCGAAAATTGTTCCAGTATAACGATATAGAGTATTCGATATCGTTGGTAAAGTTCCGTTTAAAACAAATTGTCCAGAGTTTGATAATAATGCATATTCAATCGCTTCAGAAGCGTTGTTAATCCCAATTCCAGCCGCTCGAACAATGGCTTGTCCTGTCGTGTAAGTCGTAATAATATTTCCTGAATTATGTAGATTCGCAAACAAATAATTGCCATTCAATTCTAAGACTGGCGCATTGCCACTCAATTCACCAAAGACGCCGCCAACATGTTGGGTTGGATCAGGCGTGGTCGTATCAATGACATTGGCGAGTGTGATTGGGGCTATATTAGAAACATTTAACATTTGATGTTTGATAGAGGATGTATTGAGTAAAAAGCCAATGACCCCACCTATTTTTACCTGGTAATTTGTATTTCCGGTTGAAAAACTCGGTGAAGAGTCGGTTCCAAACCCGGTGATAGCGCCTTTATTTACTACGCTTTCCAATCGCAATTGATTTGCAGTAGCACTTCCCACAATCCCACCAATATAATATTTAGGTGTAATCGTATATCCGGATTGGAAGGTATGCGTACCTGCATTCAACGTTCCTGAGGATGAAACTTGTTTAATCAAACCAGAAGATAAACCGACAATTCCACCAACGTGAGTTTCACCGATGGCGGCAGTTCCTAGATTGATGGTCGAATTGGTTTGAACATTTTGAATGGTTCCACCCGTATTACGGCCAGCAATCATGCCAATATTGAAAGTATTACTGTAATAGGTTTCTGTATTGGTTAAAACGATGCTTGAAGCAGCAATGTTGATATCAGATACGGTCCCTGCTAAAATACTAAAAAGACCCGTATAAAAGACATTGTTTCTTATGACACCTGTCGTAAAATGCAAGTTATAGATATATTTATTATCACTAAAATTTACTCCTAAGGGGTCAAGCCCTGTGAGAATGCCACTAAAATTAACGGAAGGGGTGACATAAGCTCCTGATGCAACTTCACTCATATCAATATCATTTTTTAACTGATAATAGGAGGTACTAAATGACTTCCCATTCATAACCGTTACAAAAGATAATAATTTAGCAAAAAAGACAAAATCGATGGCATTTTCTATTTGATAATATCCATTGTCGTATTCAAGGCCTAAAAGTAAAGGATAGCCATCATCTTTGTAAAAATACCATAAATCAGATCCACTCTCATCTTCATAATTGAGACTCGAAGCATCTGATTTTATTACACTCGTTATTTCTCCTGTATGATTTGCGTTCGGAGTCGCTACCGTATAAGTTGATGTTCCAACGGTCACATTCAAAAGATAAACACTGGAATCATAAACTAGACGACTAATCGTTCCTGTGTTCACACGAACGATGGGTTGAATGGTAAATTTATTGATATAAGAACCATTGACAACAACTTTTGAAGAATAATAGACGTTTTTCAAAACCCCTGAATTCGTATGAACGACTCCTGCAGCTGTAAATGATGATGAGGTTGTACCTACATTGTATCTAATTCCTGCATCAAGAACATCACTTCTTGTATCAATGACATAAACATGATCAACTGTACCAAGCGACGTATTATGACCCACAAGATTTGCGGTGCTGTTGATATCTATATGGACATTCAGCATTTCTAAGGTTGGATTAACTAGGCCAAGTCTAGTAATTGTACCTTCATTAAAAGTAAACATCGAGTAATAGGGCGCTGTGGCAACATCAACAGAATTACCTTCTAAATCTTGTTCATAGGTCATGTAATCATATCCTGCGACATATAAATTGTAGATTCTAAAACCTTGTCCGTCAAATGTTCCTTTAAATACCGTTTTATAGCTATTATTAAAGACATCGGTAAACCAATATCCGATGGGAATAAACGTTTTTGCTTTCATGACAGCATAATCGATGTCATTCCCTAAAACGTAGTTTAATAATAACAATGCTTGTCGTTTTTCATGACTCAACTTAACATCTTCCGTGGGATTACCCGTTGGATAAATATAAGTAGGGTTAAATGAGACATCGACTGAAAAACGATAGAGTTCATCAGCGGTATCAAAACGAATCTTTTTGTCATTCGCAGCGCTTAAACAATCATTAGCGGTTGCTGAAGCTGTACAATAGGTGGTTCGATATTCAGTATACGTTATATAAGCGTTAGAACTTGCAGGGGGATTTAAAACGGTTTGCCAGTCGTAATCGCCTGTGAATTCGCCCAGATAAGAAGGAAAATTGTCGTATCTCGGTGTTGCAGCACTCACTGGTTTAACGAGGATTAAAGCTGCTGAGAAAAGGGTAAAAAGCATGATAAAAGATAATACGATTGCGCGTAATATAACATGGTTCTTGCGTCGAATTATAAACATGCGATATCCCCCTTTCAATTAACTAACGATAATAACCATGATAAAGTAGTTATTAAGTCCGTCTGTATAATCATTATTTGGATTTTTTGTATAGATTATAAGATCTTCAAAGTTTAACAAATTACCGTTTGGTGCCGTATAAAATAATGACGCAATATGATTGTCCATCGCTGTTCTGCTTGCAAAAATATACTCACTTGCGACAACAACATCACTTAAAGCGCTTAATTTGACTAAATCACCGTTGTTATCGATGATATAAACAATATTATCCTTTGTGTAATAATCATTTATGTCATCGTAAGTGTACTGCAAGACGTCATTATAATCATATAAATGGTCATCTAGTCCTTGATAGAGTAAAGAATTAAGATAAAATTGAAAAGAAATTTTGGACCCGAAGATTCTTGAAGCTTCGACAACGATGGTTTCGGGATCATTTTTTTGAACTAAATTGCCGTAAAAATCCCAAGGTGGAGCTTCATGTCCCCAAACATATTCAGGGCCTCCAAAAGCTTGTACCGCTTCAAGGCTGAAGGCAATTTGCATCGAATAACCTGTATCATACACAGGAAAATTAACGCCTGATTCAAATGCAGGAATTAAAGGAATAATCATAGGAGCAATGGCGCTAACCCGTTTAACAGGATATTTATAATACATCGAATTATCGATGCTTCGATTATCAAACCAGTTGGTTAAATTATAATTAAACGGCATGAAATCTGCTTCTAAAATTGATAATTCAGTGATAGTGTCTTCATAGTTTTCATAAGATAAGGTCAATTGTTCATAAATTCTAATTCGAAAATATGTATCCACAGAACTTTTAACAACGATATTTAAGCGGAAATTTTCAAGAAAATAAATGGACGAATTGCTATCGATGTTAATGTAAAAAACACCAGGTTTTGTTACGCCCAGCCCAATTTCGTATTCATTTGCTTCGTTACAATAAGATCTTCCATTTAAATAATATGCGGAATTGATAAAATCATTCAATAAACTTTTCGATGAAAAAATATGTGAAGAAGGAATTATGATTGCTTCTGTCTCAGAATCAATCAAATTGCCGCCATCCAGTTCGTATTCATGTAGATAAGCATCAACATAGTTTGAATATGCAGGTTGATAAGTGTAGACGATAATATCATTTCGATTAAGTAGATTACTGCTAGCATCAAAATAAAGAATTCTATCCAGTTCTTCTTCTGAATCTAACAGCGAATTCGTTGAAATGACAATTATAAGTGACGAATCAACAAGATTACCCGATTCGTCGAGCGAATAAAGATTATTCGAGCCATCAACAAAAGTAGTTGATCCGGTCCGAGTATACAAAAGCACTTCCGATGAATTATAAATTCCTGTTGCCTTGGATACACAAACATCAGAAATATCTTCCGAATAAAAATAAGCATCCAATTCAACTTCAACGTGACCAAATTGATATGTTTTATTATCTTCAATGAGTTGTGTGAACCAACTCCATGAAACAAGGACAAAAAGAGACAGCGAAAGTGTCAGAAGAACCAATGAAATTACGAAGCGTTTTTTGAAGTCGATTCCGACCATCCGCATCACTCGCTTTCATTATTTGGTTCAAATGCTTTAAAAAAAGCCATTATCTAGGAGAATTGGCATTATTCATCTCCAATTATACCACTGGAAATAAAAAACGCCCTCATCTCTTTACAAGATAACGGCAACTGGCTACCATCGTATCGAAGGCCCTATAGCTTTGCGTCGCTAGTTTTCACTAGTTTTGCTATTTACGGAATTTATTATATAGTTTTGCGACGGTTTTGTCAACGACTTACCGAAATTTTTTAAAATCGCTTTCATTATTGTCTCAAATTTCCGTTCGTAAATGGCAAAATAAAGGAAACCTAAAGGTTTTTTTTAAAAATCATTCGATTGAATTCATTAAATAATCACAAGATTTTTGTTGTGTTTGACTCTAAATAATGGTATCATAGATATTGCAAATTTGTAAGGAGTGAAATACTTTATATGAAAAACATACTGACTAAACGGGTCATAATCATCTTCTCAGTCTTATTGACTGTCGTAGTGACCGCCCTGATCGTCGCCTTGGTGACGGGAAATACTAAAATTCCACAGTTAAGTGAACCAAATGGAATTTTTTATCAACGTACCGATGACGAAGGTAACGTTATCTATACGATTACAAATCAAGAAATCTTCGAAGAACTCAAATCCAATGACGGTGTTGAACAGTTATTGTTTTTGATTGACAGTTATTTACTTCAAGCCTATGTGCAGCAAGTAACTAATTCGCAAATCGAAGAAAAAATCAAACTTTTAAAATACGGTACAGCTGATGATGCGGCCATCGCCGAATTAGATGCCGATTTAAAAGAAACTTATGAGAATGCTTTTGCTCAAAGCATGACACTCGCCGGCTATAGTGATAATGAAGAAGCTTTTGCTAGACTCATTGTTGCAAAAGAAGTATATACCCGTTTTGCTGCTGATAAAGCTGGGTCTGTTACCCCTGAAGCTGTTGCTTCTGAATACATGAAAAAATATTTTGAAGACATCAAAGCTATCCGAATTCGTTTCTCAAGTAATTTAGATGCGACTGCTGTCATGCAAAAATTCAATTTAGTCACTTTTGATGCTAAATCAATTCGTGAATATCTTGGATATGTATTCACCAGCGAAACTTTGTTAGATGATGATCAAAAAATAGTTGAAGCTTATCAAACTGTTGATACTTTCTATTATGATGCTAATGGTAACATTCTTGACTTAGAAGATAGAATCATCTATACCGCTGGTGCAAACTCAATTTATACCCAAGGTCCCAACGAGTTCACTAAAGATGCTAGCGGTAATATTCTTGATGAAGAATTAAATATCGCTTTATCAGGAGATGTCATTTTTGAAACTAAAGATGAAGCCGAAACCTACCGAGATGATAATACAACTTATTATACGGTCTCTAAAACTGATCCCTTTAACATAGATGAAAGAGCAAAAGTTAAAGATGGAGATACGGTTCTTTATACCATCGATAAAGATGGAAAAATCTATGATGCAACCGATGCCGATGTTACAGAAACAACTGATCTGTTAGTTAATAAAGTGTTTAAGACTATTAAGACGATGGGCGTTGTCACCCTCAATAATTCAAAAGAATTGTCTGATGCCGAAGTCCTAACTGCTTATATCAAAATGTACAACTATGTCTATGGATCTTATCGTGATACATTGCCTGAGAACGCAACCAAAGCAAATTTAATCGCCTCAAATAATGAATTCCTCTCCTTTAATTTTGATGCTGTTAATACTTCTTCAAGTTCACTTGCATCATTCATGTTCTCTGCTTTAAACCTTAACGATGACACCCTTAAACCTTATACTCCGTCTGCGAAAAGTTACACGGTTTCTAGTAATTCATATTTCTACTTGGTCTATAAATTAACCCAACCTGCTAAAAACGATATTTATAAAACGATGCTAGATGCCATCGAAGCCAATATAAAACTTCCTGCTCAAGTTGCTTCAAACATCACACTACCGACCTCTGGATGGTATAAATCAACCATTTCTTGGACTTCAGCAAACTCAGCTTTGCTTTCGTCGAAAGGTGTTGTAATCAACCCAACAGAAAATGATACCGATGTTGTCTTAACTTATACCATCACCCTTGACGGAACAACTCGTAAAGGCGAAAAAACAGTAAAAGTATTAAAAAGTGGTACCAACTCCAGTGTTGACACTTCGGAAACTATTCCTCAAGAAATTCGTTTAATTATGAACGATCCTTCAACTTATAGTTTGCTTTATAACCGTTTGCTAGATGCTTTTGTCAAAAGCACTAGTACTGATAATGTAAAAACTTTCATGGTTCAATTACGTAAAGATTTTGGATTTGTTATCAATGACAAATTCTTAGGAATCGATTATCAAGCCATTGATTCAGCCTTTAAGTATAATACAAAAGGCGATAAAACAATCATTGCGACAATCAATGGATTCCCAGGATACAAAGGCGCGGCCCAAACCGATACAGCATTTGAAGTATCCGCGGATGATCTCTTTACGTTCGCAATTCAAAAAAGCGCCTCACTTTATACTTTGTACGCAGCTCAATTTAAAGAAATTCTTTACTCCGATTATTATGTACAGATTTTTGGCGAACAACGTGATGTTTCCAAAAACAAATCTGACAAGATGAAAGAAATCTACCAATCGATTCGATCACAAAAAATGACTTATCTATCTTACAAGTCGATGTATGAACAATATGGCATTAGTTTCGGATATGATGATTTTGCCAGTTATTCACGTTACCAATACGGTACCAAAACCGAACTTGACTTGTTAAAATATCTTGTTAAAGGCGTGTTGCAACCTTTCTTCATTGATGAAGCTATTAATGATGAAAATCTTATCGCATTGCTCTTAGCTTCAGTCCAAGAATATTATGACAACTACTTCTCATTAAATGTATCGCACTTGATTATTCATCTTGATTTCGATGAAAATGGCGCTCCAGACGATTATAATGAGTACATCGATTCCTTAAGTCCGCTTGAGCTAGATGCCTTTGAAACGTTGAAAGCATCGCTTGAAACAGCAGTCCTTGAATATCTTGATGATGCTGAACACACCTTTGCTTCTTTGATTACCGCTTTTAAGAATGCGACAAGAGAAGATGCAACTTGGGGTGCTTATAAACAAGCTGGTTTGTGGCTGATGACAGAAAATCTCAATATTGCTGATGAAAAAGATGCTACCATCAAACATTCATTACAATACAGTGGAACTTATGGCGTTAAAGATCAATATGTTCCTGAATATACCAATGCTTTAATTGCTCTTTATCAAGAATATCAACTAGAACAAAACGAAAACCTCGAACAACTTTATAGCAATCTTGTTTTGACGCAATTTGGTGTCCATCTCATTCTTGTTACTAAAGGCGATGACTTTGAACGTTTCAGTGCTGAATTTAATGGCAATGCTGATTTATACTCTCCTGGTGCTGTTAATACCGATGGAAAACCAACGCTTGCTCAATTGGAACTCTTTGCAAAATATTATTTATACGATTTAGTTTATGATTTAGAAGATACTGAAATTGAAGCTAAATACGGTATTACGGTACCAAAATTACCGAATTCTGTCGTTGAAGCTTTAGAATTCTATTTCCAAGATCTACTATCTAAATTATATGTCGTTGGAACCTTGAATATCCAAATGGCAACTCGTCTTTCCAATGGTGAATTCTTAAGCAATAGTTACTCGAATTTGACTCAAGCTCAACTGCTTGCTCAATTGAATGCTATTCGCCAAACATACTATGATGCATTGTTTGCTAAATATCAATAATTAATCCAATAAATTAAGAGCCATCTCATTTGGCTCTTTTTTTTATAAAAAAAACGATGTTATCACCCATCAGAGTGAAATAAACATCGTTTTTTATGAATTTATTTGGTTAATTTGTGTTTATAATACTTTTCTTTATCTAAGACGCCCAATTGCTCTGTAAAGGATCCATAGTTAACTTCTTCTAGCGCTTCACCTAATACAGCTATTTTCGAATCGATGTTATCAATAAAATGAATGGCTAAAGCTTCCGCAATATTTGGTTTTTTTGGAGAACCAAAATTACCATAATAATGATGTGACAAAATGATATGTTGTAATAACATTGCTTCCTCGGAATCTTCATATCCTAGTTTTTTGGCGCTGAGAGCAATGGCATTCGCTCCAAGCGTGATATGTCCAACCAATCGACCTTGAACGGTATATTCGTTTCCTTCATAAGAATCGAATTCGAGGATTTTAGTCACATCATGCAAGATAATTCCGGCAATCATAAGATCTGGATTCAAAAAAGGATATACCATCATAAATCCTTCTGCCAACTTTAACATGGTCAGGGTATGATAGGCTAAACCCGATATATAGGCGTGGTGAAATTTTGTTGCAGCGGGGTAGAGATAAAAATCATCGGCATAATTTTTGAATATATCAAGTGTAATGGCTTTTATTATCTCATTTTCTATTTGATTAAGACGTGTTTCAATGCCTTCTTTGAGCGCACTTAATGTGATGGGTGCATAATCATAAAAAGCACGCATGAGTCTCTCTCGATCTTCATCAGGAATTATTTTTTCACTTAAAAGTTCAAATTTAGTGGCTTTCAAATGGATTTTATCTTTAAAATCAATGGCTGTAGTTTCAAAATAATAGATTTTATTCATCAGCAAATGATTCCCTTGTGCAATTCGAACGACCACTTTATCCATATCTTCAGAAGTCACATTGATGGGAAAATCCTCATATGTTGAGGCATTCATCTGGTCAATACGACCATAAAAGCAATATTCTTTACCAATTTCAATATACATTAAATTCACCCTTTATTTTTTGAAGATATAGGTGCCGATATCGGCAATTTCATAAGTCTGCTTATCAACCAGAAGAATATCAGAAGTTGAAGATAAGTATAGTTGATAACTTTCTGGGATAATAATCGTTTCTTTGTTCAATGTCGGTTTAAAAATGATAATTAAATCAATACCATCGTTCAAATGAACCATTATAGATTTTGATTGGAGCGTAATGACTTCAACATTTTGATCCAGTTCTGAACTTGAACGATGCTTGAAACAATCGGTTGATTTTCTTAAATGAATCAACTCACGTATAAAATTGACATCTTCGCTATGATTATCCATGCGAGTCCAATCCAAGAAGTTGATGGCATCTCCAGAGATATAGGAGTTTTCATCATCTTGTTTTGTGCGATAGAACTCTTGTCCTGAATGCAGGAAGGGAACCCCTTGAGATAATATAACCATCGCAGTCGCTAATTTTTGTTGCTTTTTAATGAGTTCAAGATCTTCGGTGATGTGAAGGCATTTATCGAAGAAGGTTCGATTGTCGTGGCATTCGACGTAATTGATCGATTGCGTAGCATATTTAAACATATAACGATTATGAGCACTTCCGAGTAACATTTCTTTGACAATCGCTGTTTCATCTAATTTCCCAGTCGCATACCCTTTGATTTCCGGAAAAAAAGTTGCACCTTTGATGGTTTCACGAAAACGATCATTAAAAAATCCGATGGTATAAATAACCGTCTTATTGCTCATGTGAGCCATGCGATCTGCTTGATTAGAGGAATACATTTTCCATCCCTCTCCATAAACGATTAAGTGCTCATCAATGTTATGAAGTTCCTGCCTGAGTTCATTCATGGTTTCGGTATCAATTAACCCCATGAGATCAAAACGAAAACCATCAATTCTATATTCATTGACCCAATAACTGACGGAGTCAATGATAAATTTGCGAATCATTTTACGGTGGGTCGCTAAATCATTATGACAACCGGAAACGTTGGTATTGATGCCGTTGCGATCAACATGGTAGGCATATCCTGGAACCAACCGTTCGAAAGGAAAAGTTTCTGCATCATAAACATGATTAAAAACCACATCCATGATCACTGAAATATTATTTTTGTGCAATGAATCTATAGCTAATTTTAACTCGTTAATTCGTGCGTATGGATCGTTTGGGTCCGTTGAAAACCATCCAGAAGGAACATTGAACTGTCTCGGATTATATCCCCAGTTATATATATTATTAGAGTCATTTTCATCCACCCCATCAAAATCAAAGATGGGCATCAGTTGAACATGGGTTACACCCAAATGTTTCAGATAATCAATTCCAACAGGATGACCGTTGGCTGTTTTTAAGTGCTCTTCTGTCAATGCTAAATATTGTCCGGGGTTTTTAAAATTAACATTTTTGTCAATCGAGAAGTCCCTTACATGCATTTCATATAAAATTGCATCAGAAGGTTGTCCAGAAAAGCTTGAACGATATTGCATCTGATAAGTTTTTGCTAGATTGATAACATAATTATATTCTGCGTTTGCATTTGAGGCTATACCGTAAGGGTCAGTTACGATATGCGTCTTGCCATTGACTAGTACATGATAACGATATTTAAAAGTATCTAAATCGCCTTTAACGACTAAACGCCAAACACCAAGATTTTGATAAACCATTGGTAACAAATCAATTTTACCTTCGGGAGAAACAACCTCAAGATTGACCGCTTTCGCCACAGGTGTCCAGATTTTGAACTTTGTAGAATCGGAAGAATATGTAAAACCTAAATCGTTTTTTTTGTAATGGTAGATATTGTCAAAGAGATCGGTTCTCACAATTTTACCGGTGTATAATTCCGATTTAAAACCTTCTTCATCCATCACATAATAGATCATTTCTGGATGAATATAGGCATCAAACTGACAAACCAGTTTAACTTCTATACCAATATTATGTTTTTGAATGACATTAAGATCGATGGTTTCATCGTTGCCAACCATTTGGTAAACATTGTTATCACGATAATTTTTTAAAGGGATAATGATGGTTAATTCATCGAAGTGATCTAAATAACAGTAAAATTGCCTATTTTCCATTTTTTTCTCCTGAATCGTTGATGTTATCTAATCTTTGTTGCACATAATGATGGATGGCATCATAATCATTGGGTAATTGCAAGGTAATCACTTGATAGGTGATATCATCAATTAAACGTCCAATCATTCGCGCATCCTGTAATAATCCCATTTGCAAAATGTCTTGACCCTTAAAGGCAAGATCGCACGTTTTATGGATTGGCATTCGGTCATATAAATGCTGGATGAGTGAAGATTGATCGTTCCCATCAAAAATTAACAAATTAATTTTGTTCGCTGACAAACACAAATCTAGACCGTTCACATAGACAATCATTTCGTTAAAATCATCGCGTGATGTGACAATAACGAGTTCAATTAACCGTTCAATGAGCGCTTTGTCCTTATTTGAAAATCGCCATTTATCAGGAATTTCACAATTCGCAAGATAAAAAGACAACGCGTAAAATTCATTGACTGAAAGTGAAAAATCCAGTTTTCCTGAAAGTAAACGAAGACCTAGATTAATGGATTCCAGCACCTCACCAAGGTTGGCTTTCGCCATCGCTTTGATTGCTAAAATAGCATAAGGTCCTTCAACAATTAACTTTAACTCTTGCATGATTCTTTCTATAGCAATATGTTTTAAAAGTTCTTTATGAGTACAAATACTTTCAAAGGTATTATCATCGATATGAAATCCCAGCTTTGCGATGAACCGAAATGCGCGAAGGATGCGTAAAGCATCTTCAGAAAAACGTGTATCTGGATTGCCGATGGCTCTTATCAATCCGTTTTTTAAATCAGTTTGTGATTCAAAGCGATCGATGATTATGAGGTCTTCATCCATGGCCATCGCATTGATTGTAAAATCTCTTCGCATCAAATCATCTTCGAGACGATTTGTGAAAGCTACAAACTCTGGATGTCGACTATCAAGATATTCTCCTTCTGTTCGAAAAGTCGTCACTTCAAAAAAGACTTCATCCATATAAACGCTGATCGTACCGTATTTTTCTCCGGTCGCGATGGCTTTAGGAAAAAGGGACAAGACAACGTTTGGTAAAGCTGAAGTTGCAATATCAATATCGGATGATTTTAACCCAAGTAAAAAGTCTCGGACATATCCACCTACAAAATAAGCTTCGTATCCATTGGCTTTTAAAACCCTTAAAATTTGCTTTCCTTTTTCAAGCGATTGGTTCATCATATTCACCGCCGTTATTATACCATAGGTAACGAAATTTTTCTATTTATTTATGGTGCTATGTGCTATAATTGAGAAGGTGATTTATGTGAATTCAATCAAAGCAATGACTATTGAAGACATCGAAATAAAAAAATCCCGATTCATCTGCGTTCTCTATCCTTTGACATCAGAAGAGACGGTTTTAAATGCGCTCGATGAAATAAAAACGAAGTACCCTCATGCAACACATTATTGCTACGGTTATATCCTTGGTGATAACGCGGAGATTCAAAGATCCAGTGATGATGGAGAACCAAGCAAAACTGCTGGATTACCGATACTTGAAATTCTTAAAAAAAATGATTTGACGAATGTATTGGCTGTCGTCATTAGATATTTTGGTGGAATTAAACTAGGCGCTGGTGGACTGATTAGAGCTTATTCCGCATCGGTAAAAGAAGCTATCAAAGCCGCAATTATAACAAAAGCTATGCCCTATGCATTATGCAAAGTTGCGACTGATTATGGGGCAGCGGGTGGATTAGAATATTATTTGTACTCTATAACAGATGAAGTGACAAAGCAATATGGGGGCGATACCATTGTTTATACCTTTACAATTAAGTATGAAATGATTGAAAGGGTCACAGAAATGGTAAACAAATTATCCAATTTCCGCTCGAAATTAGAAATGATTAAGGCGATGAATCGTTATCTATAAAAATATTAAACCCTGCATGTTGCGCAGGGTTTTGTTTTTTAAAATAATTGATTGAGATTTTCAAACAATGAAACGAGAGCATCGATGAATAGAAAACCTAATATAATCGCAATGACCATGAAAAGAAAGCGAATTTGATCACTCGCATTAGGGCGAAAGATTCTTGAAAGATCAATCGATTGTAATGCTTTAAAAATATAAGGTGTCGCTATAAAAAACAAAATGATTCGGGCAATTAAAAACACTTCAGAAGAAATCATAACATCACTCCATCACGGTGTCGGGAATAAATTCATCCGACTGCATACTCGTTATAACACTAACCACGAGACGATTCGGTAAACATACGATGGGTTGCAAGTTAGAATTTGTTGGTGGTTGTAATTCACAAAGATCTCTAGGACTCCACTGATAATCAACTTCGATTTTTGCATCTTTAACAACCAAACGAATACCAACAATTTCGTTTTGAAATGCATAGTCATCCTGCGCCCACAGTTCAGCCATTTCAGCAGCGGTCATGAGTGCACCGGGGACATAAAAAATACCTTCTTCTGCTCTATCGACATAAATATCATTTTTGTATGTAGTATTATAAATGATATAATCATTCGTCTCCAAATCAATCATAAGAATCAAAACATCTTGATAGAAGATTTTAGCATAAGCATTGCCTGTTGAACGATGATTTTCATATAGTTTAAATCCGAGAAGGGCCAACAAACCAATCACTAACAAAATCGATAAAAAAATGATATCGTATTTTTTCATAGAAGGCTCCTTTCTAAATGATCAACTTAATCGTATTATACACGAAAAACCGTAAAAATTCAATGAAAGAAGCATCGATATTGTTTGGCAATTCGCTTGAAATTTGTTATAATGATGAAAGGTGAATTGTATGAAAAAAATCTTACTTAGTTTCATGATTATGTTTATCTTTACAACGCTGATAGGCTGTAATCCCAAACCCGATTACTGTATAGAAGGTAGTGTTAAAGGCGTCTATTTGTGTACAAAAGAATGGACGACTTTATTTGATACACGGATATCTTTGAAACTCTATGTCGATTCTAAAGATCGTTACAAAGTAGCGGATGTCTATGAGGATGTTTATGACTTATTGTTAAAATATCATCGTTATTTTGACAAATATAACCCCTATGAAGGGGTTGTGAATGTATACACAATCAATCAAAATTCTTCAGAAACTGTTGTGATTGATGAAGCATTATTTGATGCAATTGAATATGTTTTACAAGAAGAACAGACCGTCAAAATTGGAAACGATAATCTCTTTAACATCGCATTAAATCCCATATTAAAAATTTGGCATGATGCGCGTGAAAATGCAGCTTGTACAACGGATGCTTTAACAGCGCAATCTGTCTGTCCCGTTCCTTCAAGTGAGCAGTTGAATTCTAGTTTCAATATCAATCCAAATGATATTCTATTGAATAGAAACAATCTTACCATTGCTTTTGCAAAGCCCAATATGTCCATCGATTTAGGTGGCTTTGGGAAAGGATATGCTGCTGAAGTTGTAACGGACTATTTAGATCAACTGAATATCAAATATATTCTCAACGCTGGTAACTCCAATGTAAAAGCTGGCGGTATTAATCCGAACAATTCCGATGGATATTATTATATTGCCCTCATCGAACCGAATTTAAATGCCTACGCCTCGACAACCTATTTTATCTATTTAAAAGTTTCAGGGGGCGAAGCAATCGTGACTTCCGGTAACTATCAACGATTTTTCATTGGCCAACAAGACCAAAAAATATATCATCATATCATTGATCCTCGCACGCATTATCCTGGGGGAGAGGTCATGTCTGTGACCGTTATTTCCGAAAATGGAGCCATGGCGGATATTTACTCAACGGCAATTTATCTCATGACACTGGCTGAAGGAAAAACATTTGTCGAAGCCACTTTAGGACTCGAAGCCATTTGGTATAAAGAAGATGGAACCGTCGAATATTCCTCTGGATTTAATCAATACATTTATCAATTATTTCCTAATAGATAATACAAAGCGGAAATCATCACCTGATTTCCGCTTTTGATTAATTATTTCTTTATTCTTTATCAGGGTTTGTCAGCTGATTGTGGAAAATATCAATCATTTTTTTACCAACAA
Organism: Caryophanales bacterium UBA5603; assembly: GCA_002424815.1. GTDB lineage: Bacteria > Bacillota_I > Bacilli_A > Izemoplasmatales > Hujiaoplasmataceae > UBA5603. The sequence continues at coordinate 19,202 of DILB01000026.1, read as the reverse complement.
GTCCTGTCACAACACCAGTAGGAATGCTGATGAGAATCATATATGGCAAATAGTAGATTAAAGTAGGGGTATCCAAAATAACAATCGCCATTGCAATTTGCCCTACCATATGCAATAAGGCTCCGCCCACAGAAACCGAAACAATAGAAAGTTTGGGTATGTGTTTAATGATGACCATCGCAAGAAAGGCGACGATTCCACCGGCAAGACTCAGCAATGATGCAGGTGAAAACAAACCAGAATAGATCAACGCTACAATAAAAATACGTAAGATTGATACAACAAATGCTTCTTTTTCACCATAAATATATAGAATGACTAAAGTTATGATGTTCGCAAGTCCGAGTTTGACGCCAGGTATGATAAATAATGTAACTGAGATCATTGATTCAACAATGGCGAGGACAATGGAAATCGAAATCATAATGGCAATAAAAATCAGTTTCTTTAAATTCATAAAATCATTCACCTTCTGCTATTCTATCACTTTTAAGGTGATATGACAATGAATTATTATCTTGACTCTTCCTTATTTTTTAACCAGATAGTAACGATATGCCATCACAACGGGCCAAAACAATAAGCCGATTGCGACAATGGCAAACCAATAGAAATTTCCAAAAAAATCCAGCAAGGTCAAATTTAGGAAAAGACTCAATCCAACAATGATTAAGTATCCAAACAGTGAAAAAATCAATTGACTTCGACGACGTTTTTTTAATTCTGCTTTGAGTAAAATTTCTTGATCTTTGAAAGCGGCTAAAACGTCTTCCGTCGATCCAAATTCCAAAATCGATTGTTCAATAGCATCATCTCTTGAAGTCCCAGACTCCACAAGATCATCGATTTTTTCTTCAAGCGAAGTCGATAGAATTTTAATTAATTCTGCTTTGTCTTGGTCGTTAAAATAATCTTTTAACAAATTGGAAACAAATTTTTTTATTTTATTCATGAGATGTCACTTCCTAAAATCGCCGTCATGATTTCCCTCAAGAGTTTCCATTCGGAAATCATCTCAGTGTAATAGGCTTTACCAAAGGGTGTAATTGTGTAATAGCGGCGTTTCCCGCCATGTGTTTTTTCGCCCATATAAGAAATAATCAACTTCTTTACCTCAAGACGTTGGACAACAGAATACAGGGTAGCTTCTTTGATATCAAACTTATTGAGTGTTCGACTTTTGATTTCATTAGCAAGTTCATATCCATACATGTCTTTTTCCATCAGTAATTTCAGGATTAAAGTGTCGATATGCCCGCGGATAACATCACTACTAATCATATATTATCGTTTCAACACATACCCAATCGTCATCGCTTTGGGACCACAGTGGGCACCAACAGCAGGTGTTAAAAGGTAATCTTTTATTTCTTTTAATTCCGGACGAGCAGATAGAACTCTTTCACGTACATACCCAACCACTTCTGGATTGTTCGCATGGATGATAAAAGGTTCATAATCTTTCCCTTCTGTTTCTTCCAAAAACTTCTCGATAACACGGTCAACCGCACGGTTAAAAGTGCGGATTTTTTCGACGGTTACAACCGCTCCGTTCTTATCAACTTCAAGCAATGGTTTGATTTTTAATACGTCTGCAACAAAACCGGCAGCGTTGGATAAACGACCATTTTTAACAAGGTAACGCAAATCACTGACCGCAAAATAAATATGGTTATTATTACGAATGAATTCCAGCGCTTCGATAATCTCTTCCATTGATTTGCCTTCTTTGGCCATATCATGAGCTAAGAAAGCCATCTTACATTGGAGATAGCCGACGGTGCGAGAATCAAAAACTGTGACATTGACGCCTTCGACCATTTTTTTTGCAATCATAGCATTATCATAAATACCGCTCATACGGCTAGAAATCGTGATGAATAAGACTTCATCACATCCTTGATCACGGAGTTTTTCGTAAGCCTCAAGCATCGTGCCTGTCGAAGCCATGGCCGTTCTTGGAAATAGAGCGGGGTCTGATTCAATCATTTCATAAAATTTGTCAGCTGTCAGTTCTTCAAAATCGACATACTCTTTTCCCCCCATCAAGATGGTAGAGCGAATAACACCGATTTCATAGTTGTGGGGAATGTAATCAATAGCGGAATTCGTACAAACGAGGACACCTAATTTTTTCATGGTCTTTCTCCTTTAATATTGATTATTATAACTCACTTTAATTATATCGGGAACATCTAATTTGTCAACACTCTCCCAATATTGAATACTATTTGCTAAATTTATTAAAGCCATCTTTTCTGGGTGGTTTAGAAATAGATAATCCAGCTCGTTTACCCTTGAGTTTGGTATTGTTTAGTTTAGACATAATCTCTTCTCGAGCGGTTGCTGGAACACTAAAAAAGGAAAATTCAGTCAGTATTGCAATGTTTTGAACATCCCGTCGCGAAATCTTTATTTTAGAACAAATAAAATCTAAAATATCTGAGACAGTTAGATCATCTTGCTTACCTAAATTAAGATGAAATCTTGCCTGACCTGATGTATCAGTTGTTCCCCAAGTCTTCGCTCCACGTGTTTCAAATTCTTCATTAATGTCGGCGATATTGGCTTCGACACTACTTTTGGTTTCAATCATCTTTAATAATGAGACGATGATTTGATCTTCTGTCAATGAAGATTGCATCATCTTGTTTAAGATTTCATATTCATGATCAAACGTTGTATCACTGGTCGCAAGCGCGACAACTTTATCAACAACTTTTTGATTCTTAACATCTAAAACTTTATCATACGTCGGAATACTTCTTTTCTTAATCTTCGTTTTTGTGATTCTTTCGATTTCTTCAATTTGTTTTAATTCACCTTTAGAAACCAATGTGAATGAATATCCAATATTACCAATTCGGCCAGTACGTCCAATGCGATGAACATAATAATCTGCTTTTTCAGGTACATCATAATTGAAGACTGCTTCAACTTGTTTAATATCCAAGCCACGAGCAGCAACGTCAGTAGCGATCATGACTTCAATGATACCATTATGAAATTTCTTTAAAACATCTAATCGGGTCGTTTGTGGAAGATCTCCATGAATCTTATCGCAATTAATTCCACGTTCAATCAATTCTTGAGTCAATTCATCCACTTTAACTTTAGTGTTACAAAAGATTAAAGATAATTTGGGACGGTAGACATTTAATAGTCGATAGATGGCTTCCGTTTTATTTTCGCGTCTGACTTTATAATAATATTGACTAACATCACTATTGGTCGCATCATCACCCATCACCTTGATGAACTCAGGCTCAATCATGTAACTTTTAGCAAGAGACATAATGCTTTTTGGCATGGTTGCCGAAAACATGAGTGTTTGACGTTCAGTTGGGACGGCTTTGAAGATTTTTTCAATGTCTTCTTGGAACCCCATTTTTAACATTTCATCGGCTTCATCTAATACCATAAATTTTAAATAATCAAACCGAATGGTTTTACGTTCGAGATGATCTATCGTTCTTCCCGGGGTTCCAATAATGATTTGCGGTTTTTTCTTAAGTTTAAATAATTGGTTCGTTATCGGATCCCCACCAAATACTGTCACAATTTTGCAATTGGGTATGTATTTAGCCATCCTCATTAACTCATCGTGTATTTGTACAGCAAGCTCTCTTGTAGGAGCTAAAACCAAAGCTTGAACAATGTCTAGCGTAAAATCGGTTCGTTCAAGAATCGGAATGCCAAAAGCAGCCGTTTTTCCTGTTCCTGTGTGAGAATGACCGATAACATCTTTCCCCGCCAGTAATAAAGGTATCGTGAGTTCTTGGATTTCTGTTAAAGCTGCAAAACCCATTTCTTCGATAGCCTGTTTAATTTCATTTCTTAATTCCATGTTTAATTCCATATTATCTCTCATTTCTTATATTGATTCGACAAGTTATTATAACATAACTCGAAGTGTTTCTTAAAGGGGGTGACATGCATTTCTAGGCAAACAAAAAGTCAGCAAAATGCTGACTCTATTGCCAATCTAGAATCGTTACGCCATTTTGAAGTAAATACTTGGCGGTAACGCCCATGCCATGCATACGGGTGTTGGTAAACGAACCGTCATAAACATAAGTATAACCGCAAGAAGGTGATCCATCTTTTAGAATAACCTTCTTTGCTTGGTGCTGCTTCATCGTTTCATAAGTCAAAAGCTGACCACGCAAAAAACAATTGGTCACATCCTGACCGTTTGCGTTGAGGATGCGTCCATCCGTTTGAATCTCCGAAGGGATTCGAGGTGTTGTCAATCCACCCAGTTTTTCAGGGCAGATAGGCAACACAATTTTGTCTATTAAATAATCGACAATTTTCGGATTAAGATTGTTATTGCCATTATATTTGCAATTATATCCGAGCAAGCAAGCACTCACTGCAATGACTTCTTTCATGTTGACCTCACCATCGGTTTTGTTTGAGTTCAATTAAAATGAATCGATGTCAATGTTGATTTTTTTGCCAACTCTGGACGCAGCTGCATAGGCGATTGTCCGGATTGCATTTGCAATCTTTCCGCCTTTGCCGATGACGCGGCCAAGGTCTACTTCGTTCACCAAAACCTGAATGGTGATCGATTCGTCGTCTTCAGAAAACTTCTTGACGACTAAGTCTTCAGGATGCACGACTAATGGCGTAATCAAATCTAAGATTACCTTTTCGAAATTTACAGCCATTTTTCTATAGCCCCCGATTACTTATTCTTTTTCGATTCAGCATACTCAGCGTTGATGCCGTCTTTAGAGAATAAACTTTTAACAGTATCTGTTGGTTGTGCCCCAACGCTTAACCATTTTAGTGCTTTTTCTCTGTCGATTTCAACGAATGCCGGCTTTTTAGTCGGATCATAGAGACCGACGATTTCTAAGTATCTGCCGTCACGTTTTTTCGATGCTTCCGCGGCGACGATTCTATAGAACGGACGCTTAGTCGTTCCGAATCTTTGAAGTCTGATTTTAACCATGGTATCCCTCCTGTTTTCAAAATCACAAGTATTTTAACAGATAAGTCTAGTGCTGTCAAGTAAAATATATTAACAGATATTATTTATTCTGAAAATTCATAATTTCCTGTTTCGACCAACGATTCTTCAAATTTTTTGACGGCTTTCATCGTTTCAATTTGCTTTTTAACGCGTTCAAATATAGGGCTATCAACATAACCAATGAAGTAATTTCTATTGTCATTGCGGTAGACAATATGAACACCTAATTTTTCAATCTCAGGAATAATTTTTGCAGTTTGATAATAAACAACAAAGCCTTTTCTACTAACCATATTCTTTATCCTTTCTGACATGCGATTTGCTCATTTGAAACTATACAATCGTCCAGTAAATTAGTAATTTTTCGTGTAGCATCTTGAAGTATTCGGTTAAGATTTTCATATGCTTGATAATATGATTTATACTCCTGTGTTTGATAAAGAGCTGTTTTCGCCTTCATCAATTGTTCAGAAGATTCTTTAAAATTCGGATGATGTTTTCCATATTTCATGATGTCATTATAACGATTTTTAGCGATATTAAATGCTGTAATCAAAGGTTGAATTGAATCTTTTTCCAAAGATTTAATTGATAAAATATAAGCAGAATAGAGCTCTGATTGCTTAATTTCATCAGATACTTCATAGGCCAGTGTCATTAAATCCATACGTTCCATAAAAAAATCACCATTCATAGTATATCATAATTTCTCAATTATTGCGGATTTTTAAGCAGTAAGTCAATTTCAAAATCTTTTAATTCTCGATACTCACCTATCGCAAGTGATTGATCTAAATCAAGTGAACCGATGGTTTCTCGCTTCAATGAAACAACCTCATTTCCGATAGCCTCAAACATCCGTTTAACTTGATGAAATTTACCTTCACTAATGGTAATACGACATTTATTTCCAATTACATCAAAGATTTTTGCTGGTTTTGTGATATAAGGTTTTTCTTGTCCGTCTAATATCTCAATCCCTCTTTCAAGTCGCCGATACTCTGTCAACGGTTGAATCAATTCAACATAATAAGTTTTATTTATATCACTCTTCGGACTAATCACTTTATGAAGAAAAACGCCGTCATTGGTAAGAATGATTAACCCTTCACTATCCACGTCCAATCGTCCACAGACATTCAAATCGAAGCGATTTAAAGGTTCTTTGATTAAAGCTGTATAGGTTGGATAAAGAGCATCAACTGCAGCGCAAACAACGCCTTTAGGTTTATTCATCATTAAATAGACGTTTTCCCGATAGAAAACATCTTTATTATCCACACGAATGCTTTCTTTCAATGGGTCAACATCGATATCTGAATTACGTATGACAGATCCATTGACTTGGATTTTACCTGCTTTCGCCAGCGTTTTTATGTCCGATCTACTTCCATATTTGAGATTAGAAAGCAATTTATCAATTCTCATCATACACCTCTTCTATTCGATTTCATAAAGTTGATTTTCAACATAAATCCTAAGGATTTCGCCTACGCTCCACGCCTGAGTAAAACATCCTCGAGAAATCTTTCCATTTAGCCCATCAAAAATTTCACTGATTCCATTGATACATCCTTCTTTAAGATGTTGTTCAAAGCGCAAACATATCGACTTAACATATTTTTTCGCGTCTAATGAATGATTATGTACTCTCAGATATCCGTCCAAGTAAGCTCCTAATAAAAAAGGCCATACCGTTCCCATATGATAGGCACGATCTCGTTGTTCAAGTGGACCTTCGTAAATTGGCGCAAATCGAGGATCATGAATAGAGAGCGTTCTAATTCCATAAACATCCAATAATTCGGTTTCAACTTTTTCAATAATCCATTTTGCTCTGTTGCCAGTGACAATCGGATAAGTCAGACTTAAGGCATATAATTGGTTTGGTCGAATGGAAGCATCCGTTTCATCGATGACATCATAAAGACAGTTTGCTTCTTCGTTCCAAAATTTTAGGTTAAAAGCATTGTGTACTTGATTCGCCAATTGTTCGTATTCAGAACCGTCTTCATCAAATGCTTTTGAAAGATCACTCATTATTTTTAATGCATTAAACCATAAAGCATTTATTTCTACTGGTTTTCCATGACGAGGTGTCACGACATAACCATTGATGCGAACATCCATCCACGTAACTTGATCGATTCCAGATCCAGCATGGATTAAACCATCGTTATCCATCCCAATCGAAAATTCTGTTCCTTCACGATAACTTTGAATTATTCGTTTTAAACACGGATACAAATCTGCTTTAACTAAAGTATAATTTCCCGTAGCTTTTAAGTATTGGCTAATCGCTTGGAAATACCATAGGGAAGCATCCACGGTATTATAAAGTGGATCTAACCCATCGTCAGGAAACATATTAGGTATCAAGCCATTTTTTTCATATTTAGCAAAGGATTGAAGGATTTCAAAAGCTTCATCATACCGTTTTGTGGCTAAACAAAGACCCCCAAAAGCAATCATCGTATCGCGGCCCCAATCGGTGAACCATGGAAATCCGGCTAAAATGGTATGGCAATCCGTGGATTGGCGGTAAACAATAAATTGATCGGCAGCTAAGACAAGTTTTTGAACAAACGGGTCTGATAAAGCGGCTTGTTCTAATAGTTTAGTTTGCCTAATACGATACTCATCAATCATTACATTCGCAGAACGATTGGGGAGTGATTCAGTTGTAAAAATAAGGTCTAGGGTTTTGGTTTGATGGGCTTTAAGATTGAGAACGATATCATAAGCTTTATAATGTGAGTCTTGTCGATTATCGCCGGTAGAAATATCAAAATCATATAAATATCCTGATTCTATTTTTGGTGATCCAATTTCGATTTCTGCATTGGAATGGTGAATGGTGAGAACCATATCAGGAGCTTTTTTCGATGAGATTTCTACTATTTTTTCTTGTCGTTTTATATGAAAATGGAGATTATCAGAATCAGATACTTCGCCCAGCGAACGAAAATTAATAAGCGGGTTTATGACCAGTTTGGCCGAATACGACCCAGATCGAATGGTATAATGAATCGCGATGGTATTATGTCCATAATCGGGGGCAAGCATCTTAGTCATGACAAGATCATTAACACGGTAAGTGAATTTTGGAATACCGTCAAACTCAAATTGATCTAAATACCGGTGACCTGAGTTTTCATGATCAACAAATTTTTGGGATGAAAGATCAAATCTTTCTTGACCAATATAAATCGTTTCTTCCGTTTTGGTTAAGACTAACATCCGATTGGTTGGTGGTCTTTTAGCGATAGCTAAATAGCCGTGATGTTTCCGAAAAGAACTATTTCTGACACTCCCCGAAGAAAAACCACCATTTCCATATGTCATAATCCATTCAGGCAGATGGCTTTCATCAAGATTGTTCAATTTTTCGCGATTTAAAAGATATTTCATATTTTCATCCCCTATGATGTTATCTATTCTACCATAAATCTTCATGATTTCCCATATAAATTCTGAGCATTAAGAAACGTGTTTTTAATTATTTTATGATATAATTTTATTGGTGATTAATAATGTTATTAATGAAAGATATTTTACAAGAATTTGACCCAATTCTCCATAAACGCGCCATCGATGTTAAATTACCCTTATCTTTAGAGGATCTTAACACGCTTTTAGGTATGATGGAATATGTGCATAATTCTCAAAACGACGAAATGGTTGAACAATATAAACTGCGACCAGCTGTTGGGCTGGCAGCGCCACAAATCGGCGTTTCAAAACGGATGTTTGTCATGTCTACTTATGATGAAACAGGTCAAGTATTACACGAATATGCAGTAGTAAATCCTAAAATTCTTTCGGCTTCTGAGGAACAAACCTATATTCCTGGAGGTGAAGGCTGTCTATCAGTAGATGAAGAAAAAACAGGATTAGTCGCGAGAGCAAAACGAATTAAAGTTCGATTTGAAAATGTCAACCTTACAACGGGAGAAACAAAAGAAACATTAATGAAATTACAAGATTATGTTGGGATTGTCTTCCAACATGAATTCGATCATTTAAACGGAATTCTATTTGTATCAAAAATTCAAGAAGCTTTACCTACGCTGAAACCTGTCGTATTCCCAGAACCAGAAAATGAGTAATTAGATCCCTGAGGGATCTTTTTTTATACAAAAAAAAGCTCAATATTTTTGAGCTTTCTTATTTTAAGTACGCATAAAATCTGCGAATTTTTCTCCATAAGCCACAATTTCAGAAAGTTGAACATCAGAAGGATTAAACTTGATTCGTAAGGGTTCCATCATCTTCATCTTGAGTTGGGTCAAACGTTCCGAAACAAACAAGACTCCCTCACCGCTCCAACCATAAGACCCAAACGCCGCTGCCGGTCTTCCCCCATGAATCGTACCATTCAATGTGGAGAGCACATCCCACACGGGTTTAACGGAGTCCCCAACGATGGTCGTCGATCCAATCAATAATGCATCAGATTTTTCAATTCGCTCCATCACTTTTTCTAAGGATGTTATGACCAAGTCATATAACTCAACCTCTGCGAGTCCTTTAAATCCTTTTAGAAGTCCTTCTTTAATTGCATATGCCATTTTTTCTGTGTATCCATACGCTGATGCATAAGGTATGACAATTAAAGGAACACTATTCTTTTCTTTGGGTTTTGCCCATTCGCGATATAAAACCTTACATTCTTCTAAGTTGCTTGAATCAACAACCGGTCCATGCCCAGTTAAAACATAACGAATCGGGAGGTCTTTAATTTTATCAAGTGCTTTGTTGACAAATTTCTTAAATGGCGACATAATCGCATCGAAATAATGTTTGAGTGCAAATCGGTAATGATCAATATTATCCACATTCTTTGCTAATACGCCTTCAAATGCATAATGTGCTCCAAAGAAATCACACGTAAAGAGCATACTCTCTTCCTTCATATAAGTAAACATGGTATCTGGCCAATGAAGAAATGGTAGAGGGAAAAAATTGAGTGTTCTATTTCCTAAACTAATTTCCAGCGATTCTTTCGCAACCATCGATTTAAAGGGACGGTTAATAATTTCTTTGATATTATTGATGCCTGCCGAAGTTGCGATGATGGTTAACTCAGGGTTTATTTCAATTAAGGATGCAATCGATCCCGCATGGTCAGGTTCTGTGTGATTCATAATCAAATAATCGATTTTTTTGATGTCGTATAGGGTATTGAGTTTGGCAAGATAATCATCTTTAAAGTTGATTTTAGTTGTATCAATCAAAGCGGTTTTTTCGCTTCCAATGACTAAATAGGCATTATAAGTTGTTCCAAACTTGGTTTCCATCACGATATCAAACACTCTAAGGTCATAGTCATTGACTCCGACCCAAAAGACATTTTTTTCTATTTCAAATATATTGGTTTGCATCTGTGTTTCACCTCATATGTAATTATACCAAAAAAAGCGAATTTATCAATTAATGTGGCTTATCATTAATTAAAATGTAAGGTTAAAAAATCAATCTCGATTGATTCATCGGTTATCGAGAGTAATATCATAAATATTTTTATTATAGTGTAACCTTCAGCAATCCTTATCAATAAATTAGATGTTTAAATAAAAAAAAAGACGCTTTTGACAAAGCATCTTTGGATAATAAACCTGGAGTTTCTGTTAACCTTAAAGGGTCGTGTTTTTGGGGATCTTTAACCTAAACTGTTAAGAAAATGACCTAATCCAGTAAATAGTGAAAAAATCCAGAATGTAATTGCTCAACTTATTCACCTTTTGTGAACTGAAACTAAAAAATTCCTCTAAGTGTTTATCTATCAATTATCAAACTTTCTCTTGGATTCTAATACATATGATTGGTTTTTTTTGTATATCCAATCCCTCTCTTTATTATCCTTATAAATAAATTCATCACTATCGTCTGATTCATATATAGAACATGATTTGTTTAATTTTTTCGGGCAAATATGAATATTAACATAAGATTCGTCTATTGCTTGAATACCAATACACTCGAATCCTGGATACCAATCAACATGAATTTCATTTTAGATAGTCCGATATCACTTAGTTTTTTCTTTAATTGTTTGGATATAAAGTCTTCGAGAACATAGTCAAACTGATTATGCAAATCTTGGCTCTTTTCTGTTAAATATTTTTTAATTCTATTCTTTTTCCCAAACATATTCTCATCCGAATATGATGATCATTTTTTGCTATCTAATCCGCTAAAAATGTTGTTAAATGGACTATCTTTATCCCATCAATTACGCCAACATCTTTGTAATCATATGTTACGATTACTCTTTCATAATTATCTTTTACAACGAGTAAATTATTCGTTTCTCTAGTGCTATTTTCAGGCATGCTTAATGTCACTTGAACATATTTTGTGTGATTATCTTTGAAACAAACAAAATCTATTTCTAAATCATCATACTTCCCAACAAATACATGCCATCCATCATTAATGAGTTTTAGAAATACGACATTTTCTATCATCGATCCAAGATTGCTATTCATACGGCCTAACATTATATTTTTTAGTCCAAGATCTACAACATAATACTTACCTAATGTTTTTAAATGTTCTTTTCCTCGAATATCATACCTCGTTGCTTTATAAAAAATAAATGCATTCTCTAAAAGTTGGAGGTATTTATTAATAGTCTCCGGTTTGACTACTTGATTCATGGATTTGAAATAATTTGAAATCTTAGGACTTGAAACCGGCTTGCCTATGTTATCTAGTAAATATAGCGAAAGTTTCATGAGCACATCAACTTGAGTAATATTACCTCTAGTCGAAACATCTTTTAAAAGAATGCTATTGTAAATACCTTTCAATATATCACTTTTCATTTGCTCATCTTTGGTAAGTACAACCGATGGAAAACCACCAAATTTTATATATTCTTGTAGATATAAATCCATACTATCTTCTTTAGTAAAATCTTTTAGTTCCAATAATGATAACGGATAGACTTTTATTTCAACATATCGACCAGATAGATAAGTCGCAAGTTCACCGGAAAGCATATTAGCATTTGACCCTGTGATATATATATCGCAATCAAAAGCAATTCTCAGTCCGTTGATCAGTTTTTGCCAATTTTCAACTTCCGCTATTTCGTCAAATAAAAAGTATACTCTTTCATCTGTATCTACTTGAGTTTTGATGAATTCATACAGTTTGTCCGACGTTTGAATACCAAAAGTATCTGGATGCTCAAAGTTGAGATATATCGTTTTTTTATTCAGTTGTTGAAGGTGTTTCTCAAGCATTTTCAATAAAAATGACTTACCTGATCTTCTTACACCAGTAATTAATTTCACGAATTCTGTATCTATGTATTTAATTAGTTTGTCTAAGTAATACCTTCTGATATTCATTTTCAGCATCTCCTTTACTTTGATTGTATTATTTTTTTTGCCTTTTGTAAAGCAAATATTTCCTTTTTATTGTTTTTTGCCTTTGTGTAGTGTTTTTAATGGGTCAAATTTTGGCAACAAGTTCTTTTTATATAAAAAAAATGCCCTTAAAAGGCATAAATTTATGTAATTGGGTCTTTTTTTCGAACCAATTCAAGATTAATTTGGAGGACCCAGTCGGATTTGAACCAACGGTCAAGGAGTTGCAGTCCTTTGCCTTACCACTTGGCTATGGGTCCAAGGAACTGTTTAAATAAAAAATGGTCGGGATGACAGGATTTGAACCTGCGACCTCCTGGTCCCAAACCAGGCGCTCTACCAAGCTAAGCTACATCCCGTAAAAAAGTGGCGCGCCCATCAGGAGTCGAACCCGAAACCTTTTGATCCGTAGTCAAACGCTCTATCCAATTGAGCTATGAGCGCGCGTATGGCAATATATTAGAATTCTGATGAGTATCCCCATTTAGAGCCGATATATATATTACCAAAATTCAATATAAAATGCAACGATTATTTACTGAAAAGTATATTATGAATTGTCGTCTTGAGCATCGCAAGAGCATCATTGCTGTGATAAAGACACGCTTTTGTTATAATAAAAATGTCAGGACGTGATAAAATGGATAAATATCATCAAAAAGATATGATAAAAATAACAGAAATTGAATTAAATGTTAAAAATTTAGATGTGATGCTTGACTATTATCTTCATTCATTGGGCTTCACATTAATCCATAAAGACATAACTAAAGCCATTTTGGGAACCGATAACCTTCAACCCATAATTACGCTAGTAGAAAACATCAAAGCCACAAAAAAACAAATGACGACTGGATTATATCATTTTGCTATTTTGCTTCCCAACCGCTCTGATTTGGGATTATTTCTACGTCATGTCATTAAAAATCAAATCCCTATCATTGGTGCGGCAGATCACATCGTTAGTGAAGCAATTTATCTTGAAGACCCAGAGAATAATGGTATTGAACTTTATATTGATAAAGATGAATCTGATTGGCGCGATGAATTTGGAACATTGAAAATGGGCACGCAAGAGTTGGATTATGCAGGTGTCTATTATTCAGCAGATGAAAGCAAATCCTTTGAAAAGTTGCCTCGTGATAGCATAATGGGTCACGTTCACCTTTCCGTCAGTTCTTTGCAAAAAGCAAGATCATTTTACATGGATACCATTGGATTTAATCTTGCGATGGATACCGTTCCAAAAGCGTTATTTGTTGGTTCAGCGAACTATCACCATCATCTAGGGCTCAACACTTGGATGGGAGATAAGTTGCCTTCACCGACATCAACGGGATTAAAATCATTTGTCATCACATATCCTAATTGTGAAACTATCAAGAAAACGATTGATCAATTACAAAAAGAAAAATATCCTTTGAAAGAAATCGAATATGGTTACCAAACCAAAGATTTTGATGGCAATACCATTTATTTAAAATTACAACAATAAAAGAAGAGAAATTATAACTTTTCTTTTTTTATTATTTAGCCATTTTTTTATTCATATTTCGATATGACAAATATAGAAGTATGAGGCTGAAAAAACTTATTCCAAGCATAATCCAAATCATTGATACTTCTTGTCCCAAAATTCCAACTTCTTCAGTTCCATAAAAAATCTTTACATTTTCAACTACTTGCTCAGGTAATATAGAATAAGGTTCTTTGAGAATAATCTGTTTTAAAAAAATCGTCATATGAGTAAAAGGAACAAGAGAAGCAAAATAATTCATTGATTTACCTAAAACAATCAGTGGCATATAAATTCCACTAACAAAACCGATAAAAGTGCCAAGAATTCCTGACATTGCGCCAAAAGCGTTGACTGATTTTAGAATTGTAGTTAAATAAATCATTAATGTCGCAGAGATAAATGTGTAGAAAATTAAAAGTCCTGAAACCTTAAGGATTGTCAGCATTGAATACCAATAACCCGCGAACACCCCAACATATAGAATTGTTAAAATCCACATGAGCATGGTTAACACAGAAGTAATAATAATCGATGTAATGTAATATGATAAAATAATTTTATATCTTTTAACGGGTGTCACTAAAAAGGCATCTATTTTCTTATATTGTATGTCTGTAATAATATTTCCCATTATTCCGAGCGCTAAAGAAACTGTATTGATAACTAAAACCCCACCCATAATGACACTCACTGACAAAAATATCTTTATTTCGGCGGACACCATTTCTAAATCCGAAGTATATTGTCTTCCAATAAACAAAAAATAAAGTGCTAGCAAGATAATAACAGATAAAAATGAGAAAAACACTGCAACTTTATCTCTTATAAACGTCAAAGTATTGCGCTTAATTAAACTTAATAAATCATGCATTTAAGCTGCCTCCAATCACTTCTAAGAATACATCATCCATCGTCCCTTGAATCATTTCAAATTGATGAATATTTCCCTTTATTTCTTCGATAATCGAAATCGCTTCTCTGGAATCATCGACAGATAGAATAAATTGATTTGAAACCTTATTGTACAATCGATTATTTTTATCAAACCATTCAATCAATATATTTTTATCCTTAGGAACTATTTTTAATCGATCATGCGAATAACGGTCTTTAAGTTCAGAAGGTGTTCCTTCTGCAACAATTCTTCCTTTATTAATAATGACAACATGGTTTGCGTTGGTGGCTTCTTCCATATAATGAGTCGTTAAAAATATTGTCATGCCTTTATTCTTTTGTAAATCTTCAATCAATTTCCAAACAATTTGTCTTGTCTCTGGATCTAAACCCGTTGTGGGTTCATCAAGAAGCAATATTTCTGGATTAGAAAACAACGCTCTAGCAATTTCTGCTCTTCTTTTTTGACCACCTGATAATGTTTTAAATCGTTGGTTTTCAAATTCTTCTAAATTTAAATATTGCGATAATTCGTTATAACGATTGAATACGGCTTTTTTGTTATTTAAATAAAGAGCTCCGCGATATTGTAAGTTCTCTTTTACGGTGAGATCATCATCTAAAACATTTCCTTGAAAAACAACGCCAATTTTCGATCTAAAATAACCTTCATTGGTTTGATCGTTCAGAAATACTTGACCTGAATCGGCATTAATTAAAGTTGTCATTATATTAATTGTTGTCGATTTCCCAGCACCATTAGGTCCTAAAAAAGCAAAAAGACTACCTCTTTTTACATTAAATGATAAATCATTGACGGCTTTAATATCTCCATAACTTTTAAATAAATGTTCTACTCTAATGATTGAATCCATTGAAACACCTCCAAATTGTGATAATTCAAAAAGATTATATCACAGTGTAAAAAAAATTTAATTATAATTATATTTTTTTTATAATTCGTAGTTCAATTTATATAAAAAATTATTATTCTGCACCTTATCCGATAAACTAGGAACAAAAAAAGATGCAAAACTCACACATTAAATGCGTAATCTATAGCATCTTTATCTTAAATTCATCAGAAAAGTAGAAATGAAATCTTATGATTTTTTGTGATTTTTTTTAACTTCTTCTTTGTTAACATACATTCTTCGATCGGATAAAATGACTAATTCTTCCAAACTTAGGCTATCATAAGGATATGTGGCAATTCCGCAGCCAAAAGTCAAAACTTCTGTCAAATTTCCGTGATGGAAGGGATGGTTTGAAAGAATAGAACGGATATTTTCTATTTTCTTACTCGTTTCTATTGCATCAATTCCTGGAAATACAAGAACAAATTCGTCGCCACCAATCCGAGAGAAAATAGTGCTTTCATCATTCTCGGTGTGTCTTACGATTGATGAGAAGTGTCTCAGTGAATCATCACCAGCGTCATGACCAACCAAATCATTCAATTCTTTTAGGTTATTAAGATCAATGGTACATATCGACATCTCAGTTTTGTTTTTAACCGCTTTTTCATACGCTTTTTCTAGTAGTTCTTGATGGTATCTACGCGAATTAGCTTGAGTCAGAATATCATAGCGAGTTTGTTTGATGGCTTTTCCATAAACTTTATGAATGGCGATGGTAATCTCTATTTGATGGGCAAGGTGTTTAATCATCCGTTTATCTGTTTCATCAAAAATCGTGTCTGACTCAAAATTGTCGAGATTAATTAAACCGAAAAATTGATTATCGTATTTGAATGAACAAGTTAAAACTGCTTTAGCAATCAACGCTTTATTTTCCTTCAAAGAGTTTAGCAGATCACTGCCAAGATGCCCTTCATCAAACACTTTTAAATCCTTGATGATTGCTGGTGCATACATATCTTCAAAAGTCGATTGAAATAAATCTTCCACTTTAAGTTTAATTTTTTGTAAATTTTTAAGGTCATATCCCAAAGCTGCACGATATTCCATTAATTCACCATTAAAAATTAATATGCTTCCTGCTTGGGCTTTTGGCATGACATTAACAGCTTCGTTCAGAATCATCTGTAAAACGTCATCAAATTCGTCGTTTTCTAATATTTCTGCGGTAATTTTCATCATACCTTCGGTTATTCGATGACTTTGATCCAGATTAGCGTAAGCCAACTGTAATTTATCGAGTGCCGATTTTTGTGATATATTTGTCTCTTCAAGCATATATAATAATCCACGACGCTTCTGATCCATTATATATTGAATGGTTGTATAAACATAACCAACAATCGAAATCATAATGCAAAAACGTAAATATTCATAGAATTTGGGGTTGGGTCCAATCGCAATATACATCAGTGCTATGAAACCTAAACTTGAAAATACAAATAAGAATATTCTCTTTGAAAGGGGGTAATGTTGTATTAATGATGCGGCAAAAACTGCGATGATATATGAATATATTTGATCAGAATAACCCACGGACAAATAGGATACAGCCATTCCAATTGAAACGATAAAGATTGGTTGTAATTTCATTAAAATATTCAATAATATTGAATCGGTTTTTGCGGAATTGAGTGCAACTGACCAAAAAACCATTAATTGCATCAGCATCAAAATCGATGCAATCAAATAGACATCTCTTGATGATATTGAAGTTGGATCAACTGTAAAAAACGAAACTAATTCCAATAATAATATGATGATTGAAGAAATAATCCCCATCATCACATCATAGTGAATTTTATCGTTTCGATTAAATACATTCTTAAATTCATTAATAATTCTATTTTTGAAGCCGATTATAAATTTCATAGTTTATTCATCACTTTCAATTATAGGAAATTGATATGAAATTTTGCATTTTCAACAATGCGTATATATTATATAATATATTCAGTCTCGCGTAAAGAAAAAATAATAGATGTTTTTATTGAAAAAAATATTCAGAAACAAATAAATTAAAAAACAGCCGACTGGGTCTCCAAGTTGGCTGTTTTTTTCAGTCAATGAATATTTTATAATAATTCTTTGATAACCGAAATGGATATATTCATTGCCTTTGCAATGCCTTCTCCATATGCCTTGTCAGCCATATAACAATTCTTAATGTGTTTTATCTTAATAAACTCAGGAACGCCTTCCATGTTTCGTGCAGTGTTTTCAAACAATCGTTGTTTTTCGTCTGATTTCATTAGATTAAACAATTTCCCTGGTTGTGAGTAGTAATCATCATCATCTTTACGGAAATTCCAATGATCAATTGCACCCTTAACTGCTAGCGGCGGTTCACTGATTTCTTTTGAATCTTCCCATTCACCAAAACTGTTAGGAAAATAGTGGAGTTTCCCACCAAAATTACCATCAACACGCATTGAACCATCGCGATGATTGCTGTTAACAGGGACTTTAGCCGCATTGACAGGGATTTGGTGGTGATTTACACCTAAACGATATCTTTGAGCGTCCCCATAAGCAAATAGCCTGCCTTGAAGCATTTTATCTGGTGAATGTCCGATACCTTCCACGACATTGGCGGGATTGAATGCTGATTGTTCGACATCTTGGAAGTAATTTTCTGAATTTCGGTTCAATTCAAGAATACCAACCTTGATTAATGGATAATCAGATTTATACCAAACCTTAGTTAGATCAAAAGGATTGAACGGCATTTTTTCAGCATCTTTTTCTGGCATAACTTGTATTGATAATTCCCAGCGTGGATATTCTTTTCTCTCGATTGCTTCAAAAAGATCTTGTTGATGACTTTCGCGGTTAGTAGCGACTACTTTAGCAGCTTCCTCATCCGTTAAATATTTAATTCCTTGAAGGGTTTTAAAGTGGAATTTAACCCAATAACGTTCGTTTTTTGCATTGATAAAACTAAAAGTGTGACTACCATAACCGTTCATATGACGGTAAGATAAAGGGATTCCTCGATCGCTCATCGTAATCGTTACTTGATGAAGTGCTTCAGGTAAATTGGTCCAAAAGTCCCAATTATGAGTCGCACTTCGTAAATTGGTTTTTGGATCTCTTTTAACCGCCTTATTTAAATCGGGAAATCTTAGCGGATCACGAATAAAGAAAACAGGTGTGTTGTTACCAACAAGGTCCCAGTTTCCATCTTCTGTGTAAAACTTAATGGCAAATCCCCGAATGTCTCGCTCTGCGTCTGCAGCACCTCGTTCGCCTGCAACGGTTGAAAAACGAACAAAGACCTCAGTTTTCTTGCCAATTTCATTAAAAAGTTTTGCTTTAGTAAACTGGGTAATGTCATGTGTGGTTGTAAAAGTACCAAATGCGCCACTCCCTTTCGCGTGCATTCGTCTTTCAGGAATGACTTCACGGTTGAAATTGCTCATTTTTTCCAAATACCAAACATCTTGCATCATAACCGGTCCGCGCGGCCCCGCTGTTAAAATGTTTTCATTATCAGCGACTTTCGC
>DILB01000020.1 GCA_002424815.1 Caryophanales bacterium UBA5603 | reverse complement strand
GTTCAAGTCCTAGTTGAGGCGCCAGATACATTCATAATATCCTTGCAAGGTGCAGGGATTTTTTTATGAAAATAAGTCAAAAATAACGATCAATTGATCCTAATATGAAAATAATCAAATGATAGAAATTGATGCTTGACACACCTGCATCAGTGGTGTATAATATCCTTGCTGCAAAAAATATAATGTGGGGTTACTAATAGTAACCTTATAAAAATGACTCAAACGCACCTCCCGGGTGTGTGGGTATGAAAGGAGGAAATGTAATGCCTACTATCAATCAATTAATCAAACATGGCCGCACCGATAAAACGCGTAAATCAAAAGCGCCGCAATTGAATATCGGGTTCAACACACTTCAAAAGAAGTATACCGATCTTTCTAGTCCTCAAAAACGTGGCGTATGCGTTCGTGTCGCAACCATGACCCCAAAGAAACCGAACTCGGCGCTTCGCAAATACGCCCGTGTCCGTCTTTCCAACGGCGGTGAAGTCAATGCTTATATCCCTGGCGTTGGTCATAAGCTTCAAGAGCATAGTGTTGTCTTAATCCGTGGCGGTCGTGTAAAAGACCTGCCGGGTGTCCGCTATCATATTATCCGTGGCACGCTCGATACCACAGCCGTTGCCGGAAGAATGCAATCACGCTCCAAATACGGCGCGAAAAAAGCGGTTCCGAAGAAAAAATAGTCCCTTCACACAGCACATCATAAAAATCATATAATATCTCTCGAAAGGAGGAATTTAGTTATGCCTCGTAAAGGAAAAGTTGTTAAAAGAGACGTATTGCCGGATCCAATTTACAACTCAAAATTAGTAACGAAATTAATCAACAGCGTTATGTTGGAAGGTAAAAAAGGTCTGGCTCAAAATATTCTCTATACAGCGTTTAAACGCGTAGGAGAAATGACAGGTCGTGAACCACTTGAAGTTTTCAACGACGCACTCAATAATATCATGCCAGTTCTCGAAGTAAGAAGCCGTCGTATTGGCGGTCAAAATTACCAAGTTCCAGGCGAAGTCAAGAGTGACCGCCGCGTGACATTGGGCCTCAGATGGTTGGTTCAATATTCTCGTTCAAGAAATGAAAAAACCATGGAAGAACGGTTGGCAAAAGAAATCGTTGATGCATCAAATGGTCAAGGAGCTTCTGTCAAGAAAAAAGAAGATATGCATAGAATGGCAGAAGCCAATAAGGCCTTTGCACATTATCGCTTTTAGTTAGGAAGGAATCAGTTATGGCACGTGAATACACATTAGACAAAACACGTAACATTGGCATCATGGCTCACATTGATGCCGGCAAAACCACGACAACCGAACGCGTTCTGTTCCACACGGGTAAAATCCACAAAATGGGTGAAACTCATGACGGCAGTTCGCAAATGGACTGGATGGAACAAGAGCAAGAACGTGGAATTACCATTACTGCCGCTGCGACCACTGCTTTTTGGAAAAATCACAGAGTAAATATCATCGACACCCCTGGCCACGTTGATTTCACCGTCGAGGTTTCAAGATCCCTTCGTGTTTTGGATGGTGCCGTAACGGTACTGGATGCCCAGGCCGGTGTGGAACCCCAAACTGAAACTGTTTGGAGACAGGCAAACGAATATCATGTTCCCCGTGTCGTATTCGCTAATAAGATGGATAAGACGGGCGCAGACTTTGCTTATTCAATCGAATCAATTCACAATCGTTTAGGTGCTAAAGCCGAAGCCATTCAATGGCCTATCGGTGCTGAAGCTTCCTTCCAAGGCATGATTGATTTGGTAGGAATGAAAGCAATCTATTTTGATGGTGGACAAGATGAAGATTTTGAAATCAAACCAATCCCGCAAAACATGCTCGAACTTGCTAAAGAGAAACGCGGTATTCTTATTGAGGCAGTAGCTGACTACGATGAAGAATTGATGAATGTCTATTTAGATGGTGATGAAGTATCGCCTGAATTGCTAAAAAAAGCGGTTCGTGCTGCAACGCTCTCTGTAGAATTCTTCCCAGTCATCTGTGGTTCAGCTTTCAAAAACAAAGGCGTTAAGCCGATGCTTGATTGCGTCATCGATTATTTACCTTCTCCTGTTGAAGTACCCCAAATTAAGGGGTTCGATAAACATGGCGATGAAATTATCGTGGAACATGATGATAAACACGAATTTGTTGCTTTAGCATTCAAAGTCATGACCGATCCCTTTGTCGGTCGTCTGACATTCTTCCGTGTTTATTCAGGAAATGTTGATAAAGGTTCCTACATCATGAATACCTCTAAAGGTAAAAAAGAACGTTTAGGTCGCTTGCTTCAAATGCATGCGAATAATCGCTCTGAAATTGATACAGTTTATTGCGGAGATATTGCGGCCGCTGTTGGACTAAAAGATACGATTACTGGGGACACTCTTTGTTCAGAAAAGAAATTCGTCATTCTTGAATCGATGATTTTCCCTGAAACGGTTATCTCCGTAGCCATTGAACCAAAGACAAAAAACGACCAAGATAAAATGGGCGTTGCCTTATCAAAACTCGCAGAAGAAGATCCAACATTTAGAACTTATACGGATCAAGAAACCAGCCAAACAATTATTTCTGGCATGGGTGAATTGCATTTAGAGATTATTGTAGATAGAATGCGTCGTGAATTTAAAGTTGAAGCGAGCGTCGGTAATCCACAAGTCTCTTATCGCGAAACAATTCGCCAAGAAGCAAATTGTGAAGGACGTTTTATTCGTCAATCGGGTGGACGTGGTCAATATGGTCATGTTTGGATTAAATTCGAACCTAATCCAGCAAAAGGATATGAATTCGTTGACAAAGTAGTCGGCGGTGTCGTACCAAGAGAATATATCTCTTCTGTTGATAAAGGTCTTCAAGAGTCACTTCAATCCGGTGTCATTGCGGGCTATCCGATGCTTGACATCAAGGCTACGTTATATGATGGATCTTACCATGAAGTTGACTCCTCAGAAATGGCATTTAAGATCGCTGCTTCGATGGCATTAAAACAAGTTAAAGATAAATGCAAACCCACGTTACTTGAACCCATTATGGCTGTTGATGTCGTCTCACCGGATGATTATTTAGGAAACGTTATTGGTGATTTAACCAGTCGTCGTGGTCGCATCGAAGGTCAGGAATCAAGAGGCAATGCCCAAAAGATTTCTGCTAAGGTCCCACTATCACAGATGTTTGGCTATTCAACAGCTTTACGTTCCAACTCACAAGGTAGAGCGACTTATTCAATGCAGTTCTCGCATTATGAGGAATGCCCTAAATCAATCACTGAAGAAATCATTAAAAAACGCAACGGATAAACCCGTCTTATCGGCCTGTTGCTAAAAACAAACCTATTGCATTATCGATGTTATTGTTATACAATATTATCGACAAACTAAATCCAAATAATATAAAAAACTAAAAAGGAGAATATAAAAATGGCAAAAGCTAAATTTGAACGTACAAAACCACACGTTAACGTTGGCACCATTGGTCACGTTGACCACGGAAAAACTACTTTGACCGCCGCTATCACTATGGTATTGGCAAAAAAAGGTTTGTCTGAAGTTCGTGACTATGCATCCATCGACTCTGCACCAGAAGAAAAGGCAAGAGGAATCACGATTAACACCGCTCACATCGAATATTCTACCGCTAACCGTCACTATGCACACGTAGACTGCCCAGGTCATGCTGACTATGTAAAAAACATGATCACTGGTGCTGCTCAAATGGACGGCGCGATTCTTGTTGTATCCGCTGCAGACGGCGCGATGCCACAAACTAGAGAACACATTCTTTTATCTCGCCAAGTAGGCGTTCCGAAAATCGTTGTCTTCTTGAACAAAGCAGACATGGTTGATGATCCAGAACTTATCGAATTGGTTGAAATGGAAATCCGTGAACTACTTGATGAATATCAATTCCCAGGCGACGAAACGCCGATTATCGTTGGCTCCGCTTTAAGAGCTATGGAAGGCGACCCTGTATACGAAGCTAAAATCATGGAACTTATGGACGCTGTTGACTCTTATATTCCACTTCCAGAAAGACCAGTAGACAAACCATTTATGATGCCTGTCGAAGATGTCTTCACAATTACTGGACGTGGTACAGTTGCAACTGGTCGTGTTGACCGCGGAACCATTAAAGTTGGCGATGCAATTGAAATTATCGGTATCAAAGACACGAAAGCATCGGTTGTTACTGGTGTTGAAATGTTCCGTAAACTTCTTGACTACGCACAAGCCGGCGATAACGTCGGATTGCTCCTCCGCGGCATTTCCCGCGAAGAAGTACAACGTGGACAAGTTATTGCTAAACCGAAGTCAGTTACTCCGCACACGAACTTTACTGCTCAAGTTTATGTATTGAGCAAAGAAGAAGGCGGACGTCATACACCGTTCTTCTCAAATTATCGTCCGCAATTCTACTTCCGTACGACGGACGTAACGGGCGTTATCGATTTGCCAAAGGGTATTGAAATGGTCATGCCTGGCGATAACACTGAAATGATCGTTGAATTGATTCATCCGATCGCTTTGGAACAAGGCACGAAGTTCTCGATTCGTGAAGGCGGACACACCGTTGGTGCTGGCTCTGTCGTTACTATTTT
Organism: Caryophanales bacterium UBA5603; assembly: GCA_002424815.1. Classification (GTDB taxonomy): domain Bacteria; phylum Bacillota_I; class Bacilli_A; order Izemoplasmatales; family Hujiaoplasmataceae; genus UBA5603. The sequence continues at coordinate 56,660 of DILB01000020.1, read as the reverse complement.
AAAGTAATCGAAATTGTATTAAATTTGGGGATGCTGATGCATCCCTTTTTTAATTTTTAAAATACTTAATTTCATGATATAATGATTTCAAGACTGACGATTTTGGAGATGATGACTTTGATAGACTCTCATGTTCATTTAAATGATGAAGCTTTTCATCACAATGTCGATGAAATAATTACAAAATCCATGAATTCAGGGGTTGAAGCATTTGTTTGTGTTGGATATGACAATTCTACGAATCTAAAAGCCTTGGCAATTGCTGAGCAATATCCTAACGTTTTTTGTACGGTTGGATTCCATCCTTCTCATGCGCAACATGTCAAACCAGAGGATATGACTCATCTTGAAGAAATGTTACGACATCCAAAAGTGGTAGGCATTGGTGAATGTGGATTGGATTATTTTTGGGATCAAACCTATAAAGCAGTTCAACACGACGTGTTTAAAGCTCAAATTGATCTTGCGAATAAAACGGGAAAGCCGCTTGTCATTCACATGCGTGATTCAGCGCATGATGTGCTAGAAATGTTAAAAAAATATAAACATCAAGAAATATCTGGTGTCATGCATTGTTATTCGGGTTCTTCGGAAATGGTCCGCGATTTTGTGAATGAAAATCTATATATTTCGTTGGCAGGTCCTGTGACTTTTAAAAACGCTGTAACACCCAAAGCGGTTGCTAAAATTATCCCAAGTCATCGCCTATTAATAGAAACTGACGCCCCTTATCTTGCCCCACATCCATATCGTGGTAAAGAAAATAACCCTTCTTTTTTACCAATAATACTTGAATCGATTGCTTTTTTACGCAATATGGATATCAAGGATTTAGATCAAATAACTATGGAGAATACCCGTAATTTATTCCATCTTCCGATAAGAAAAACCTTTATTGAATAAGTTTTTTCTATCTATTTTTATAAGATTTTTTATCACATATTTCGGGGGATTACATTTGAAAATTGATGAAATTATCGATCATAAATTATGAAAACATTTTCATTATTTTTTCATTTGCATTTCATCAAATTATTGATATAATTATTCCCAAAGCAATGAAAAAGAGTAGTAATAACTAAGGACTTTTCTAGAGAACTGATGCAAGGGTGCGAGTCAGTAAAGTTGAGTTATGAACGTGCTTTGGAGCTTTTAAATCGAAGATTTCTTAGGTTTAGACGTATGATCGGCGTTAACGATTTAAGTGCCGGATTTTTCCGGAACTAAGGTGGTACCGCGTATAAATGACGTCCTTGGCTTCTTAGCTAAGGATTTTTATTTTTTTATACGTTTCTACTATTCATGAGATTCGATTGTAATGTCAATCGACATTTACGAATTTTAGCACCGAATTATTTCGGAATAAAAGATGGTACTGTGGTAATTTCGTTCTGAACAGTTTTATTTACTCAGTAAGGGCGTTTTATATAATAAATCAAAAAGAGAGGTTTAATTAAAATGTTTAAAAAAGGATTCAATATTTTCACTATCGTACTGATTTTCATGATTTCTTCGATCATGATTGCTTGTTCGAATAGCAATATTTACACTTATATCATCGATGAGTCGTATGATGATTTTATTACCTTAGGAACGTCTGCGGATTATGCGCCCTATGAATGGCCCATGTTGGTTGATGGAAAACAAACACTCGTTGGAATTGATATAGAGATAGCTAAATTAATAGCTGCTGAGCTTGGAAAAAATTTAAAAGTTGTCAATAAAGGGTTTGATTTTTTACTTGACGATTTGGTAAACGGCAAAGTTGATTTTGTTTTGGCAGGGATGACTCCGACTGATGAACGTGCAGAAAAAGTTGATTTTTCAATCGTTTATTATGAGGCGATTCAAGTTGTTTTGATTAACGAGTCCATGGTTTCAACGTACACTTCCATTGAATCGCTCAATCTTCAAAATCTAAAGATAGGTGCTCAATTAGGGACGATTCAACAAGATTTAGTCAATGAATCATTCCCTCTATCACAAAAACAATTTATTCAAAATGTTCCGGATTTAGTCATTCGATTGATGGATGGTCAGATCAATGCAGTGGTCCTTGAAGAGCCGGTTGCTACAGGGTATGTTTTAAATCATAACGGCCTAGCAATTGCTAATTTTAGTATTGGAGATCCAGATGGAGGAAGTGCAGTTGCGGTTCAAAAAGGCAATATTGAATTATTAAATTCAATTAACAAAGTTTTAAATGAAATCATCTCAACGGGACAAATAAATCAGATTGTACAAAATGCTGTTCTATTAAACGGCACGAAAACGAATGAATGACGAACATGGATTTTAGTTTTCTACTTGAAGGATATTATATCCAAATATTTTTAAGAGGTCTTGGTATGACATTACTTTTAGCAGTGATGTCGGTTATGCTTGGGACCATGTTAGGTATCATTCCAGCTTTGATGAGATTGTCTAAAAATAAAGTGTTTCAATTGATTGCGACTGCTTATGTCGAATTAATCCGTGGAACACCCATCCTTGTACAAGTATTGCTGATATACTCATTTTTTAGAATGCCTGTTACACTTGTATTTGGAATTGATCTATCTAGTTTTATCCCTGGAATGCTTGCACTTTTAATCAATTCGAGTGCCTATGTTTCTGAAGTTATTCGAGGCGGTATCAACGCGGTTGACAAGGGGCAAACCGAAGCAGCTGAAAGTCTAGGAATGAGTAAAAAGCAAACCATGGTAAAGATTATTATGCCTCAGGCGGTAAAGAATATTTTGCCCGCTTTGGGCAATGAATTCGTTACGATGATCAAAGAAACCTCAATCTTTATGTATCTTGGAATTGCTGAATTGATGTATTCAGCCATCATCGTTCGTACTTCAACATATGCCGTCAAAGAGTCATATGTTATTGCTGCAGTACTTTATTTCCTTTTGACTTTTCCAACCTCAAAATTAATGGCTTATTTTGAAAGGAGAATGAAACGTGCAGATGCTCGATAATAGTATAAAAATTGTTGAATTAACAAAGACGTTCAAAGATGGAACCGTTGCGGTTGATCATGTTAATCTTGAGTTAAAAAGTGGTGAAGTAACGGTAATTATAGGTCCTTCTGGTTCAGGAAAATCAACACTTTTAAGAATGCTCAATTTAATAGAAACGCCAACATCAGGCTCTGTTCTATATGGAGAATTTGATATCATGGGAAAAGGATTTGATATTCAAAAACATCGCCAAAATATCGGCATGGTGTTTCAAAGTTTTAATCTTTTTCCTCATCTTACTGTGCTCGACAATTTAAACGTTGGACAAACAACAGTCTTAAGAAGAACAACCGAAGCGGCGACAGAAATATCGAGAGATTTATTAAAACAAGTCGGATTAATTGAAAAAGAAAAAAATTATCCGGCACAGTTATCGGGTGGACAAAAGCAACGCATTGCAATTGCCAGAGCATTATCCATGCATCCATCCGTTATGTTATTTGATGAACCAACAAGTGCACTTGATCCCGAAATGATTGGCGAAGTATTGAACGTCATGAGAACTTTGGCAAAAGCAGGAATGACGATGGTTGTTGTAACACATGAAATGGGATTTGCTAAGGAATTTGGAGATCATATCATAGTCATGGACCAAGGAAAAGTTATTGAAGAAGGAAGACCTGAAATCATTTTTGAGAAGCCAACAAATGCAAGAACAAAAGAGTTTTTAAAACGGGTTATTGAGAAGATTTAGATAAAAATTCTACGGGGGAATTCTCCCCCGTTTTACTTGTAAAAATGTGGTTTTTGCGATACAATAGAGATGTTATTTAAGAGGAGTTGAAAGATATGGGACTAACCGCAGGTATCGTTGGTTTACCTAACGTTGGCAAGTCAACGTTATTTAATGCCATTACGAAATCAAAGGCATTCGCAGCAAATTACCCATTCGCAACAATTGACCCAAATGTTGGGGTTGTCGAAGTTCCGGATGAACGGATTGAAAAACTAGTAAAAATGTATAACCCTAAAAAAACCATTTATACAACCTTCGAATTTACCGATGTCGCTGGGTTAGTTAAGGGCGCTTCCAAGGGTGAAGGATTAGGAAATCAATTTCTATCGCATATTCGAAATTGTGATGCTATATGTCAAGTTGTCCGATGTTTTGATGACGATAATGTTATTCATGTTGAGGGCAACATCAATCCATTAAGAGATATAGAAACTATTCGTATTGAACTCATATTTGCGGATTTAGATACCATTGAAAAGCGTTTACCAAAGATTAGCAAAAGAGCCTCTTTAAAAACAGACAAAGAAGCCACCGTTGAGTATGATGTCTTAATTAAAATGCAAAAAGCACTCATGGATGAAATGCCTATTCGGTCGTTAAAATTGACACCAGAAGAAATCAAAGTAATTAAAAACTTCAGTTTCCTAACCGCAAAACCCATGCTATATGTTTGTAATGTCAGCGATGATGAACTAACCGATTATGAAAGCAATGAATATGTTAAATTGGTAAAAAAACTCGCTGATGTCGAAAGTGCAAAAGTTTCAGTTATCTCCGCCAAGATTGAATCAGAACTCTCTGAACTTCCCGATGAAGAAAAAGCCATATTTCTTGATGAATTAGGTGTTAAAGAATCAGGTCTTTTGGATCTGATTCATAAGAGTTATGAACTTTTAGGGCTTAAAACATTTTTTACAGCGGGCGATAAAGAAGTTCGAGCTTGGACTTACACAAACGGAATGAAGGCACCTGAATGTGCCGGAATCATTCACTCCGATTTTGAAAAGGGCTTTATTCGAGCTGAAATTATTGGTTTTGATGATTTAATGGCCGCAGGCAGTGAAGCCAAGGCGAAAGAACAAGGGAAATTCCGTCTAGAAGGCAAGGAATACCTTGTTCAAGATGGAGATGTCGTACATTTTCGTTTCAATCTATAAAAATATAGAGGTGATGAAATGACTACCAAAACACAAGTAATCGCTACTTTAGAACAACAATTTTATGAGTTAATGATATCTAAAAAATATCACGTTTCGACCGCTGAATCTTGTACAGGAGGTATGCTTGCATCCAGAATTATTAACGTTCCTGGCGCCTCTAATATCATTGAAGAAGCTTTTATTACTTATTCTAATCAATCTAAAATTAAACGATTATCAATCTCTGAAAAAATGTTTGAAAAACATGGGGCTGTTTCAGGAGAGTGCGTCAAGGAAATGGCTGAAAATCTGCATAAACTCACAAATTGTGAATTGACAATCGCTCTTTCTGGTATCGCTGGACCAACTGGTGGAACACCGGCCAAACCCGTTGGTACCGTTTGGTTTGGTTTTTATTTCAAAGAGCAAACAATCGCAATTCATAAACGATTTTCAGGTACTCGCGATTTAATCCGTAAACTGGCGACCGAGTTTGCGCTGCAACAAGCAATCGAGATTCTAAATAATCACAAGTGATTTTATTTTAAAAGATTCCGACGAGATGGAGTCTTTTTTCTTTAATATTTAAAGCTTAAACCTATGGTTTTTTGTGGACAAAGAGACTTTGATATGATATAATGTTTCAGCGTGAGAAAATCTCACCCCTTGCTGCAAAAATGATTTGCAGCCAATAGACCATAAGGAGGAACGAAAATGAGAAAATACGAAGTGATGTACATCATCCGTCCTACTCTCGAAGTCGAGTCCAGAAAAGCATTGATTGAAGAATTAAATTTAATCATGACTTCTCGCGGAACCGTCACTTTGAAAGTTAACGAATGGGGAACCAGAGAACTCGCCTACGAAATTGCTGATTGTAAAAAAGGCTATTACGTACTGGTTGAGACCGTCATGTCCGTCGAAGCCAAAAATGAGTTAGATCGTGTCATTCGAATCAAAGAAGACATTATCCGACACATCATTGTTTCCCGTGAAGAAATGTAATTTGAGGTGATGGAGATATGTTGAATCGAATCGTTCTCATCGGCCGTTTGACCAAAGATCCAGAACTACGTTATACAAATAATAACAATGTTCCCGTCGTATCCTTTACACTCGCTGTTAATCGTCCGTTTTCAAGCGGAACTCAAAATGGCGGCAACGACAATAAGGAAGCAGATTTTATACCCTGCATTGCATGGAGAAAGCAAGCCGAAAACGTTAGTAAATATGTCAAAAAAGGACATATGGTTGCCGTTGAAGGCAGGATACAAACCCGAGATTATGTCGATACTGCAACTAATAACCGCAGATATATCACTGAAGTTGTTGCTGATTCAGTTGTTTTCTTAGAGAGCAAAGCATCCAGCGATAATTTTAAATCATTTGATAAAGACACCACGTTTGACAAAGACAATGACAAAAACATTCAAGCCATTGAAGATGACTTACCATTTTGAATAGGAGGAACTAAGGATGTACAACGCAAAACCACAAGGATCGACAACGAGCGGTAATAAAAACTACCGTAAGAAAAGCAGAAAAAGATGTTATTTCACTGATAACAAGGTTAAATATATTGATTTCAAAGATTTTGAATTACTCAAGAGATTTATCTCTGAACGCGGAAAAATTCTTCCCCGTCGAGTAACCGGAACGAAATCATATTACCAAAAACATCTGGCTGTTGCGATTAAGCGTGCCCGTTACATGGCATTATTACCATTCGTAAAAGACTAGAGTATTAAAATCAAAGACTCTTAGAGTCTTTTTTTTGTCTGATTTTGGATTCAAATTTGCTTTTGAAGATTATTATGATATAATTATTATGATATAAAACGAAAGAGGTGGCGTCTGCTTGATTAAGAAAAGTACGCTGGTTCTAACGCTATTCGTCTTAATCGTATTTCTATCGTTGGGAACCTTAGGGTTCCTATACCTTCTGAGACAAAACAATATTCCTTTTCTTGTTTTGTATTCGGCTTTGGTAACAACGATTTTTTTGTCTGTCGTTTTTAACCTGTTTTCGAGACAAAAAAGAGTAGGCAAAATAAGAATTCTCGAAAGTAAAATTAAAGAAGCCAGCTTATTACAAAAGCGGCTTAAAAACAGCGAAGACATTGCCCTCAATTATCTTCCTGTAGGCATGTTTTTATACGATGATACTTATACAATCATATGGGCAAATTCTTCAGCAAAAGAATATTTTTCAAACATTCTTATTGATCGTAAAATAAGTTTTATACATGAAGATCTATTTCTTCAAATTCAAAAACGCGAAGGGAAATTTTTGACAAGCGTTTATGGGAAAGATTATGAAATCGTTCATTACCCCAAGAATAAATGCGTCTATATGTTTGAAGTAACCGAACGTGAAAGTATTAAACGACGTTTGAAAGAAAACACGATGGTCATTGGAATATTGAATCTTGATAATCTCGATGAAGCAACAGCGAACCTTGATTTTCAAGTTAAAACCAGTTTACAAGGTAAATACTTAGCTGCCCTTGACAATTGGTGTAAAAAATATGACATATACTTTTTGAACCTTCGAAGCGAAAAATCTGCATTCATCATGCCTCGAAAACAGCTTGAACTAGCAATGAAAGATGAGTTTACTATTCTAGATTTAATCAATGAAATTTCTACTCAAAACGAGGTCAGAGTAACACTCAGTATGGGTATTGCTTGCGCAGAAGTCAATAGCGATCTTTTAGGTCAATCCGCTGAAGATGCCTTAAAACTTGCTCACGGACGCGGTGGGGACCAAGTAGTTGTAAATATGCAAAACCAACCGCTCAAATTTTATGGTGGAAAATCCAATACCGTTGAAAAACGGACTAAAATTACCGCGAGAATCAATTCTAAAGCCATCAGCGATTTGATTTCTAAGCATGAAGCAACATTAATTGTCCCACATAAATCGACGGATCTAGATGCTTTTGGCGCGGCCATTGGATTGCTTCATCTAGCGACGGTTCAAAATAAAAAAGCTCATATCGTGCTTGATTTTGATATGGTTGATCAGACCACCAATAAAGTCATTGACATGCTTAATCGTGAATATGTCAAACTTATGGAATATATCATTGATTCAAATGATGCCATGGATCAAATTAATCAAAACACACTGTTGATTATCGTTGATCATCATTCCCCCTCACAGATGATTGAACCCAAACTCTTGGACAAGACCAAAAGTATTGCAATTATTGATCATCACCGTCGTGTTGACAACCTATTAACTGAAGTAAATCTTAGTTATGTAGAACCCTATGCATCATCATCGGTTGAATTAGTCGTTGAATTAATGGAATTATATAACTATGAACTTGAAATCGATAGTTTTGAAGCCACGATTATGCTTGCAGGAATGATGATTGATACCAATAATTTTACATATAGAACCGGCGTTAGAACATTTGAAGCGGCAGCGATGCTTAAAATGTATGGCGCAGATCCATTTAAAGCCCGTATGATTCTCCGCGAATCACTGGATGACATCAAGACAAAATCAAATCTCGTTAATAGTGCGCACATTATCAATTCTCATTTCGCAATTGCGGCCATGAGCCCTGATTCAAAGACGGATCGAGTTCAATTGGCAAAAACGGCTGATGAATTATTGGAAATTGATGGCATTATTGCATCATTTGCCATAGGAAACCTTGGGAATGATACTATTGCACTTTCTTCACGCTCGATTGATCGTTTTAATGTACAAATAATCATGGAACAATTTGGTGGCGGCGGACATCTTAATAATGCTGCAGCACAAGTTGTCGGTGGAAATATCCAAGATATTGTCACTAAAATCGAAGAAATCCTTAACACAAACTATAAGGAGGAACAGAATATGAAAATCATTCTGACCAAAGACGTCAAAGGTAAAGGCAAAAAAGGAGAAATCATTGAAGTTGCCAATGGATATGGAAACTTCTTGCTTACTTCAAAGCAGGCTATTGAAGCCAGCCAAGCTAATGTTAAATCAATTGAAAATGAACGTATTAAGATTGAGAAAGAAGCCGAAATAGAAATTGAAGCAATGAAGCGTTTAAAATCTGAAATCGAATCAAGCCCGCTCAAACTTTATGTAAAAATCGGCGAATCTGGCAAACTATTTGGAGCTGTTAGTAGCAAACAAATTGCCGATGAATATAAACGTTTTTACAATTTGGAAATTGATAAACGTAAAATCCAATTGGAGGATAACATCCATTCTCTTGGAGAATATAAAATTCCCATTAAATTGCATAAAGATGTCATTGCCACCATCAATCTTCAAATTCTTGAAGAACAAAAAAGCGAGTCTAAAGAATAAGGGAGCTTAAAGCCATGGAACAAAAAATACCACAAAACATTAATGCTGAGCAAGCCGTTTTAGGTTCGGTGTTTTTTGAGCAAGGTTCCTTAAAAACCATTCTTGACAAACTTCAGGACCACGATTTCTACTTGCCAAATCATCAAGCAATATATTCAGCTATGCGAGCACTTTTCCATGAAAATATTTTTATCGACTTTACCACACTTTCTGACCGTTTAGAAAATATGAATTTGCTTGCTAAAGCCGGAGGTATCGAATATATCTCTGGGCTGGTTGATGCAGTGCCATCTACAGCTAATTTGATGAACTATATCAATATCGTTAAAGACAAGTCCGTTTTGCGAAAAATTCAAGATACATGTAGAGAAATCCTTGAAAAATCTTATAATGTTGAAAATGCTCCTGAGTTTGTTGATGATGTTGAGCGTGATATTTACAGCATTACAAAAGAAAAACGCACGAGCGATTTCAAAAGTGTAGGCGAGATTGCTAATCTTCTGGTTGATAAGATTGCCGAACAAGCACAAATCGGTGGTACTGTCACAGGTTTAGATACAAAATACTATGAGCTAAACCGTTATACTTTAGGTTTGCAGCCTTCCGATTTGATTATTGTTGCTGCACGTCCGTCAATGGGTAAAACCGCTTTCGCTTTGAACCTAGCATTGAATGTCGCTAAAAACCCAACCAAACCTCATGTTGCATTTTTCTCTTTGGAAATGGGCGTGGATCAGTTGGTTATGCGTCTTTTGTCATGTCAAGCTCAAGTCGATAATTCACGCATCCGACAAGGTAAACTCAATTCGCAAGAATGGGAAAAAATTCATTATGCCGTTTCATCGCTTTCTGAATTAAATCTTCATTTTGATGATTCTGGAACCGTTAAAGTCACGGACATGCGTAGTAAATGCCGAAAACTTAAACAAGAAGAAAAACTTGATTTAATTGTTATTGACTATTTACAATTATTGTCAGGATCGGTTCACAATCAAGCAAATCGTGTTCAGGAAGTATCTGAAATCAGCCGTGTCTTAAAAGAAACTGCCAGAGAATTAAAAGTACCGGTTATCGCATTGTCGCAATTATCTCGTAATGTTGAAAATCGTAAAGAAAAAGAACCAATTATGGCCGACTTGCGTGAATCAGGATCAATCGAACAAGATGCCGATATTATTGTATTCCTGTATCGAGAAGATTATTATGAAGCCGATACAGCAAGAAAAAATATCGTTGATATGATTATCGCCAAAAACCGAAGTGGTACAATTGGTAAATTTGAACTTCTATTTAACCGTAACATGTCGACTTTTAGCAACAAGAGTCTGAGTGCATATGACGAAGAGGGTGAAGAACCCGAACAGTCAAGAGGCGGCTATTAGCGGCCTCAGACTGTTTTTTCTTTGTAACACCTGCATTCAAACTTTAAAAATTAGGAGATATTATAAATGTTAAATGAAAGATTAGATCAAATTGAAGCACGATACCTTACCATTCAAGCCTTGCTTATGGACCCTGAGGTATCTTCCAATATTAAGCAACTTACAGCTCTTTCAAAAGAGCAACGCAGTTTAGAAAAAATTGTTGAAACCTACCATAAATATAAAACAATCCTTTCATCACTCGAAGATTTAAAAGAAATGGCTAAAGAATCTGATCCAGAAATTCGTGAAATGGCTGAATTAGAACTTGAATCCGCGCATGAACAAATTCCACTTTTAGAAGACCAATTGAAACTGCTTCTAATCCCAAAAGATCCAGCAGATGAAAAGAATGTTATCGTTGAAATTCGTGGAGCTGCAGGCGGGGATGAAGGCAATATTTTTGCCGGCGATTTATTCAGAATGTATGCTAAGTTTTCAGAAATCAAAGGATGGAAAATTGATGTTTTAAACGCCGAAGAATCAGAAGCAGGCGGTTATGGACAAATTGAATTCACAATTTCTGGTGAAGCAGTATATTCCCTGATGAAATATGAATCAGGTGTTCATCGTGTTCAACGGGTACCAGCAACCGAAAGTGCAGGCCGTATTCACACTTCTACAGCGACAGTTTTGGTTTTGCCAGAAGCGGAAGAACTTGATTTTGAAATTAACCCAGCCGATGTTCGGATTGATACATTCTGTTCGTCAGGACCTGGCGGACAGTCGGTTAACACGACCAAATCAGCGGTTCGTTTATTGCACGTACTCACTGGAACAATCGTTCAGTGTCAAGATGGTAAAAGCCAACATGAAAATAAAGCTTCAGCTTTCAAAATTTTAAGGTCGCGTTTGTATGATAATGCCTTACAAGAGAAACTTGATAAAGAAGGTGCTGAACGTAAAAGTAAAATTGGCACAGGCGATCGAAGTGAAAAAGTAAGAACTTACAATTACCCTCAAAATAGGATCACTGACCACCGCATTAATTTCACAATTCAACAATTGGATCGCATCATGGAAGGAAAATTAGATCCAGTCATTGAAGCATTAATATCAGAAGAAGAAAAACGCAAATTAAAGAAAGCAGAAGAATAAAAATGCCAACTTTTCAAACGGTATTAAGAAATGCTGAAAAATTGGCGCGAAGTCATCACTTGGAAGCTTCCGCAGTTAAATTATTATTTTTGCATTTTTCAAAACTCTCACCGACCGAACTTTATTTATCAATGGATAAATCCATGCCCGATTCGGATTATGAAGCGTTTGAGAAAGCCGTTCATGCTTATATTTTTGACAATAAACCGGTTCAATATTTGATGGGATCTGTCAATTTTTACGGTTATCAATTTATTGTGGATGATCGAGTTTTAATTCCTCGTTTTGAGACAGAAGAATTGGTCGCAAACGTCTTAGTTCAATACGATGAAATGTTTGGTAATCAGAATGTTCGTCTAGTGGATGTTGGAACAGGCTCGGGCTGTTTAGCCATTAGTCTAAAAATGGAAGAACCGCATTTAACTGTTTTTGCCACAGATATCAGCGAAGAGGCTCTTGAGGTAGCTTCTGAAAATGCCAAAAATATTGGTGCAGAAATCACCTTCCTTCTTGGAGACATGCTAAAACCTTTAGAAGGCATGAAATTTGATATTTTAGTATCGAACCCACCTTATATTCCTACCACAGAAAATGTCGACCCAATGATATTAAAAAACGAACCTGAATTAGCTTTATTCGGTGGTAACGATGGACTTAAATTTTACGAAATTATTCTTGAAAATGCAAAATCAATTCTTAATCAAAAATCATTTATTGCCTTTGAACATGGCTTTGATAAAGCTAAAGAAATTGCCTCTTTAGCTGAAAAATATTTTCCTTTGGCGACAGTCTTTACCCTCAAAGATATGCAAAATCGAGATCGAATGACTTTTATTTTAAACAAATAAAAGTCTTTTTTTATATGCGCATGTAAATCGTTTCGATTTTTACCGATTTTTCTTCAAATGAAAGCGTTTGTATGTTAAAATGGAAACAATGAAGGCAGGTGTTCCTGTGGAATATTTTCGCGATACTTACCTTGAAATAAACCTAGATCATGTTTATCACAATGTCACAAATTTGATTCATAATTTCGCTTTGAATACAACGATGATGGCAGTCATTAAAGCAGACGCTTATGGACACGGAGCTATCATGGTTGCAAAAACATTGATTGAGGCCGGCATTCGGCATTTCGGCGTTGCGACACTCGATGAAGCATTAGAATTACGAAGGGCAAAAATAAATTGTCCTATTTTGGTTTTTGGTGGTATTCGTATCGGGGATTTAATAGTGGTCCAGAAACATCATTTAACCCTTTGCATTCATAGTGAAGAGTGGCTCAATCGTGCTCTGGATTCTTATATTGGTCCAAGTATTGATGTTCATTTAAAATATGACACAGGGATGGGTCGGGTAGGAATAACAGATGAAGTTACTTTTATTGAATTGTTTGAAAAAATCAAAAAATGTAAGCAATTTAAAATAAAAGGGGTGTTATCTCACCTTGCGACCTCTGAAGAGATGGATGACACCTATTATCAATTGCAGATTAGTCGATTTGAATCTCTATTAGAAAAATTAGATTTAAAAGGACTCCATGTACATATTGCTAATAGTGCAGGATCACTAAAACCCATACCTAAACATGTCAACATGGTTCGCATCGGATTATTTATAAACGGCATTCGACCAGCAAGTCATATTGATTTACCATTTGTGTTGAAACCTTCATTGAGTTTATATTCACGACTCGTTCAAATTAAAAGTGTTCCGCCGGGGGTTAGACTGAGTTATAACGGTATCTATGAAACACAAAAAAATGAGATAATCGGAACCATCCCCATCGGATACGCGGATGGATATGACCGTAGATTACTCAATGGTCGTGTTTATATCGAAGGATATTATTGCGATATTGTGGGCCGTATTTGTATGGATTATTGTCTTGTTCGTCTGCCACTAGCATTCAAAGAAGGAACACGAGTAGAGCTAATCGGTGAGCACGTTACGCTTGATGAATATGCTAATAAAATCAACACAAATAATTACCAAGCGACATGTCAATTTAGTGATCGCTTACCAAGAATATATTACCGAAACCAGAAAATCGTCAAAATCGTCAATCGTCGATTAATGACGAAAATCGGGAGGATTTATTAATGTTAAACATCACATCAGAAATAGGAAAATTGAAAACAGTTATGTTGCATCGTCCCGGCGGAGAAATTGAAAATTTGACGCCAAAATGGTTAGAATCACTGTTGTTCGATGATATCCCATGGCTAGATAAAGCGGCTAAAGAACATGACGAATTTGCGAATGTTTTTCGCAAAGCAGGGGTCAAAGTTCTTTATTTGGCAGATTTAGTCGCTGAAACACTTGACCATGATTTGAATATCAAGAAACAATTTATTCATCAATTTATCAAAGAGGCTCACGTCACAAGCGAAACACTTGCTGAAGTCATTTTCGATTACTTGTGGCATTTTCCGTCGAGTCAATCGATGGTAGAAAAAACGATGGCAGGAATTTTAAAATCAGAAGTTCCTAATTTTACGGTCAGAACATTATCAGATCATATTCGTGATTATCCGTTTGTGACGGACCCCATGCCAAATCTATATTTTACTCGTGACCCATTTAGTATCATCGGTAGCGGGATAGCCATTAGCAAAATGTTTACCTTGACTCGAAGTCGGGAAACAATTTATGGTGATTATATCTTCAAATATCATCCACTTTATCGGAAAGTCGAACAACAACTTTACGATCGTGATGAAATATCATCGATTGAAGGTGGAGATATCTTAGTATTAAGTGACAAAATTATTGCAGTAGGCGTTAGCCAAAGAACACATCCTGCCGCTATTGAAAAATTAGCTAAAAATTTATTTTATAAATATGCAACATCTTTTGAAAAAGTTTTAGCCTTTGATATTCCGAAAGGTAGAGCATTTATGCATCTAGATACCGTCTTAACCCAAGTGGATTACGATAAATTTGCGATTCATAATGAATTAAATCATACCATAAGAGTTTACGAATTGACGAAAGATCCGAAACGCGACTTAAAACTTGTGGTGAAACCTGTCGTTCAATCCCTACAAAAAATTCTAGAAACTTATTTAAATTGTAAAATCACTTTGATTCCTTGTGGCGGTGGTGATGTTGTAGCATCCGATCGAGAACAATGGAATGATGGAGCGAACATGATGGCTATCGCGCCCGGGGAAGTCATTAGTTATGAACGAAATCACATTACCAATTCGATTTTACGCAAACATGGAATCACAGTCCATGAGATTCCATCGAGCGAATTATCAAGAGGCCGAGGCGGTCCGCGTTGCATGAGCATGCCATTTGAAAGAGAAACACTTTAAAAATACAGGAGGAAACTATGAAAATTGATTTGAAAAACCGACATCTATTGACATTGCTTGATTACACCCCAGAAGAAATCCAATACCTTCTCGATCTTTCGATACGGTTGAAAGCGGATAAACTTGCGGGTAGAGAAACAATGCATCACAAAGGCAAAAATATCGTTTTATTGTTTGAAAAGGATTCGACACGGACGCGATGCGCTTTTGAAACAGCGGCTTATGATCAAGGCATGCAAGTTACCTATTTAGGACCGACTGGTTCTCAAATGGGAAAAAAGGAAAGCATCAAAGATACAGCCCGAGTTCTAGGGCGTATGTATGATGGCATCGAATATCGCGGATTCAAACAAGAAACTGTTGAAATTCTCGCTCAATATTCTGGCGTTCCTGTTTGGAATGGCTTAACTGATCGTTATCATCCCACGCAAATTTTAGCTGATTTCATGACGGTTTTGGAATATAAAGGGACATTAAAAGGCATTAAGTTTGCTTATTTTGGTGATGCAAGAAATAATATGGGCAACTCATTGATGATTGGATCGGCGAAGATGGGACTTGATTTCCGTGCTGTTGCGCCTAAATCATTATGGCCAGAAGAAGAGCTTTACAAAAAATGTTTAGAAATAGCACAAACGACAGGCGCAAAAATCACATTAACAGAAGATGTTGAAAAGGGCGCGAAAGATGTCGATGTACTTTACACCGATGTTTGGGTATCCATGGGAGAACCCGATTCAGTTTGGGAAGAAAGAATCAAAATATTACTGCCTTATCAAATCAATGAAGGCGTCATGAAATTAGCCGATAAAAATGCAATTTTTATGCATTGTTTGCCTGCTTTTCATAACACTGAAACGACGATGGGTGCTGAAATATATCAGAAATTTGGTTTAAATGGTTTAGAAGTCAATGAAGCTGTTTTTGAATCTTCACAATCCGTTGTTTTTGATGAAGCAGAAAATCGTCTACATACGATTAAAGCGGTCATGGTTGCGACCTTGGGGATAAAAGAATGAGCCGAATCGTTGTGGCCCTAGGAGGCAATGCACTGGGTAATTCCCCTGAAGAACAATTGATTTTAGTACAAAACACGGTCAAACCGATTGCAGAATTAATCAAAGCTGGGCATGAAGTATTGATTGCGCATGGCAATGGACCTCAAGTAGGCATGATTAATATGGTTTTTGAAACGGCAGAACATGATAAAGTCATCAAGCACGCCATGCCTTTTCCGGAATGTGGAGCAATGAGTCAAGGTTATATTGGTTTTCATTTGCAAAACGCATTAAGAGCAGAACTAAATCGTTTAGGCATTGATAAAGAAGTATCAACCTTAATCACTGAGGTTGAAGTTGATCCAAACGATCCTGCTTTTCTACATCCATCAAAACCTATCGGTTCATTTTGCTCCGAAGCAGAAGCTAAAGTGTTAGAAGCGACGAAAGGTTACATGATGAAAGAAGATTCGGGTCGTGGGTACCGTCGTGTTGTTGCTAGTCCAAAACCCATCAATGTTGTTGGCATCAAAGTCATTCGTTGTCTTGTTGAAGCCGGACACGTGGTTATCACGGTTGGTGGTGGAGGCATCCCCGTAAAAAAAGAGGGATTAGGTTATAAAGGTGTTGCCGCTGTTATTGACAAAGATTTTGCAAGCGAAAAACTCGCTCAATTAATCGATGCGGATTTTCTCTTCATTTTGACAGCAGTTGATCGTGTTGCGATTAATTTTAATAAACACAATCATTTGGAAATTGATGAAATGAATGTTGAAACCGCAAAAAAATATGTTTCTGAAGGTCATTTCGCTAAAGGTAGTATGCTACCAAAAGTTGAAGCTGCCATTCTTTTTGCCGAGTCAAAACCCAAAAGAGTTGCTATTATCGCTTCACTTGAAAAAGCAGCACTAGCATTAGAAGGTAAAACTGGAACTAAAATTACCCTATAGGAGGTTCTATTATGCGTCATGAAACTGTGAAAGTTGTTATTTGGGGATTTGGGGCAATGGGCTCGGGAATGGCTAAGATGATTCATAATAAAATTGGTTTCCAAATTGTCGGAATTTGTGATCGAAATCCTGAAATTGTTGGTAAAAGCATGTATGAGTTGCTGAAAATATCCAAACCTAAAAAAGATATTATTATTCAACCAAATATTGAAAATGTCGTTAAAAAAGGTGAGTGTGAGATTGTCATCCTCGCTACAGATTCATTTACAAAAAAAGCTTATCCTAAAATCGAGTGGTTAATTCGCCAAGGGGTCAATGTCATTTCTACGGCTGAAGAAATGGCCTATCCGAAAGCAAATGAACCTGATCTTGCTTTAAAAATGGATGTCCTTGCTAAAGAATATGGCGTGACTGTCTTAGGTACAGGCGTCAATCCGGGAATGATGATGGATCTTTTAGTGGTGGCTTTAACGGGTGTGATGGAATCGGTCGATAAAATCGAAGTATCGAGAATCAATTCACTATCACCCTTTGGGAAAACGGTTATGGAAGAACAAGGCGTAGGCATGAATGTTTCTGAATTCAAACATAAAATGGAACTCGGAACACTTGCAGGACATGTTGGATTTAAAGAATCCGTTGGAATGATTAGCGATGCCCTCGGATGGAATGTAACAGATTTTAAACAAACGATGATGCCTATCATCACCGATATTGACCGGCAATCAGCATATGGCTTTGCAGCAAAAGGTGATGTTGCTGGGGTTGATATGAATGCTACAGCGTGGGTAGATAACCAGCCAGTTTTAAATTTACACCATCCGCAACAAATCGAACCAGAACTCGCCGGTGTTCTGACGGGCGATTATATTGATATTGAAGGCAATCCTCCTATTCATATGTCAATCAAACCTGAAGTCAATGGTGGGGTGGGAACCATTGCCATCTGTGTCAATATGATTCCGCATGTTATCAACGCTAAACCAGGATTAAAAACGATGATTGATTTGCCTGTTCCAAGAGCAATACTTGGCGATGTTCGTCAAATGATAGAAGAGGAGTGAGGATATGATTTTGAAAGGATCTTGGGTTCAAATTCATAAAATTGTTTTGACCTCTACTGAAAGGGCGACTCAGTTGCCTGAAGAAACTAAAAAAGTTCCTTTAGAAATGTGGACGAAAGGTTTTCTTCTTGCAGATTGTGACTTGGGGCAAACCGCTAAAATCGAAACCCTCACCGGTCGTCATGAAACAGGAACATTGTTGACAGTCAATCCTTATTATAAACATCATTACGGCGAATTTGTTGGCGAAATTTTGACGATTGATAAAATGGTTAAATCGCTCTTAGCGGGTGATTCCAATGAATAATTCGATGGATTATCAAAGCGTTTTATCTAGACGTAATACCATTATGAAAAATTCAATCGGTATTGATTATGAGGTTTACGAAATTGACAATATCGCGTTTGATTATGAGCGAATGATGCTTGAAAATAGTTATCCTTTTGAGTTGGTTAAATCCATTCAAATGGATCATGGCGTAGGTAAAACTCCACTGAAAGAATTAAAAAATTTGACCGCTTTGGCAAGAAAAATAGCGCCTATTGGCTATGGTGCTCGCATTTTTATCAAAGATGAAGCATTAAACGATTCTGGATCATTTAAAGCTAGACGAGCATCGATGGCCTGTTTTCAAGCTAAAAAATTAGGCTATAAAGGTGTTATTGCGGCTACCAGTGGTAACTATGGTGCTGCTGTTGCATCTCAAGCCGCAAAATATGGGCTGAAATGCATTGTTGTTCAAGAATGTTATGATTCATCAGGAATAGGGCAACCTGAAATCATTGAAAAAGCAAGAGCTTGCGAAGCTTATGGCGCAGAAGTGGTGCAATTATCAGTTGGACCCGAACTTTTTTATGTATTCTTAAAGTTATTGGAAGAGACCGGATATTTTAACGCTTCGCTTTATTCCCCTTATGGTGTATCAGGTATTGAAACCTTAGGTTCAGAAATCATCGAAGATACATTAAAACAGACCGGTAAATATCCTAATAAAGTGATTGTTACCAACGCAGGTGGTGGAAATTTAACGGGAACGGCGCGTGGCATTCGCAAAATTACAAAACAACCGATTGAAATCATTGGAGCCAGTGTTAATCTGACGGGATTACACATGGCCAGTGATCACGATTTCAATCGCAAATCGTTTACAACGGGGCATACAGGATTTGGGATTCCTTATATGACATATCCCGATCGAAGCGATGTTCCTCGCTCAGCGGCCAGGCCGCTTCGATACATTGATCGTTATGTAACAATGCGACAAGGAGAGGTCTTTTTTATGACTGAGGCCCTTGTTGCATTAGAAGGCATAGAACGAGGCCCTGCTGGCAATATATCGCTTGCCGCAGCGTTTTCCATCGCGCAAGAAATGCCTTCTGAACAAATCATTGTTGTTCAAGAAACTGAATACACAGGCGCAGGAAAACATCACCAAGCACAATTAGCATTTGCCAGAAGCAATGGCATAGATATCTTTTTTGGTAACCCTGCCGACGAGGTCCCAGGGAAGAATATCATCCTTCCAAGCGATATCTCTTTAATCAAGGCGGTTGATATTGATTTGGATAAAATTCGCATTTCAACCATTAAAAATTTGTGCAAATCAGAAAAAACATTGACCGTAAATGATTTAGTTTTTTTATCTGAGGAGACGAAATCATCGCTTGATTTCGTAAAGAATGTATTAAAAACTTTAAAAATTTCTTGGGAGGAATGACATGGATAAAAATCAAGTACGAATTGATGATTTTGAAACAAGAAGAAAACATCTTGAAAATCTAACCGACGATGAACTTAAAGCCTTGTTTTGGCGATTGGCAGATCAAGCAGTCCAACCCTTAGTAGAATTAGCTAAAACACATACATCACCTTCGATTGAACGATCGGTTCTTTTGAGAATGGGATTTTCATCTGTTGAGGCAAAAATTATCGTCGATAAAACGATTGAACATCATCTCATGGGTAAGGGAGCTGGTCATGTCGTATATCAATATGCAACGCTTGAAGTATTACCCATCCGCGAAGCTGGACTAGCCCTAATGAGAGGCGAGGGTTGGGATAAAGTTATGAAAGCATTTGGGGTGAATGTTCATGAAGCCCAATGAAATGATTGACATTAACAATATTCTTAATGATTTAGAACACTATGTACCGCGTCGTCAAGGCTGGACTTGGCGCGTTCCAATGCCAAATATTGAAATGAATGGTTATGTATATCAAGATTTATCTCAACCATTAGCGAATAGTGTTCCATTACCCGCAGCTAAATATTTTAATGGGATTGATCCGCAACCGAAGCAAGTCATTACCACTGAAATTGCTTCAGGACGATTTGAAGATGATATTCGTAGAATGCGCATGGCTGCTTGGCATGGCGCAGATCATATAATGGTCATCCGAACGGCAGGTCAATCACATTTTGACAGTTTGATTGAAGGCACACCTCAAGGAATCGGCGGCGTTCCCATTTCGCGTAAACAGATAAGGGCACAGCGTAAAGCATTAGATATGATTGAAGATGAAGTGGGACGTCCCATTAATTACCATTCTTATGTGTCCGGAGTTGCAGGACCGGAAATTGCGGTATTGTTCGCTGAAGAAGGGGTCAATGGGGCCCATCAGGATCCACAATACAATGTCTTATATCGAAACATTAATATGGTTCGATCTTTTATTGATGCAGCTGAATCTAAAAAAATCATGAATCATGCAAAAATATTGCAAATTGATGGGGCGCATAATGCAAATGCTACAGCTAAAGAAGCATGGAAAGTGATGCCAGAACTATTGGTTCAACATGCCATCAATTGTGCTTTTTCAGAATATGCTGGTATTCAAGCGGATCACATAGCATTATCAACCGTACCTCCCACCGCTGCTCCAGCGCCAGATTTAAAAATTAATCTTCCTTATGCGGTTGCTTTGCGTGATTTTTTTGATCGATATAAAATGCGGGCACAGATGAATACGAAATATATGGAATCATCCACCCGTGAGGCGACTGTGACTCACGTGATGAACATGATGATTTCTAAATTGACTTCCGCTGATATTCAATCGACGATTACACCCGATGAAGGTCGAAATGTTCCTTGGCATATGTATAATGTTGAGGCCTGCGATACAGCAAAACAAGCATTGGTTGGAATGGATTCATTATCCGAATTAGTGACCATCAGAACAGATGGTTATATGTACGATAAAGTTCGAGAAATAAAAGAACGCGCTATTTTATTTTTTGAAGAATTGCTTGAACAGGGAGGTTATTTTCAAGCCGTTGAAAAAGGCTTTTTTATCGACTCGGGCATTTATCCCCAACGCAATGGCGATGGGATTGTTCGAAAAATCAATGGCGGAATTGGTCATGGGACCATCTATGAACGAGACCATGATTATTTTGCCCCAGTTACAGCTCATTTTGGAAATAACAATACCATTCAGTATAATATCAAAGAAGGACAATCGCCAAGTGTTTTAATTGGGGGATGTTCATTTGAAGATCGATCAAAGATTCAGTATATCGATGAACTTGACATGGAAGATAATGTAAATGTCAGAATGGAATTAACACAAAAATATCGTACAGGTGATATTATCAAACCTGAAGTTGAATGGTTGGGTGATGGGACGTTAGTTGTCGATATCACTTTACCTACTGATGTACGTCACGCTGAAGCGGCTGCACTTGAAATCGGTGCCAAAATGAATCTTAAAAACGTAGAAATAATTCATCGCGAAATTTTACATCCGGCGGAAGCAACACGCATTCAACTAAAAGGTCAGTTCGATTTTGATATTGATGTCAAAAACTTGAAACTTTCAAAAATCCCTGATACTTTGTCTGACGCCGAAATATCCGATTTCTTTAAAGATCATCCGATTAAAATCGTTGCAGGAACAATCGGAGAAGATGAACATTCTGTGGGCCTCCGTGAAATCATTGATATTAAACATGGAGGAATTGAAAAATATGGTATCATGGCCGAGTATTTAGGCACTTCAGTTCCACCGGCAAAATTAGTTGACGCTGCGATTGAAATTAATGCCAAAGCAATTCTTATGTCGACGATTATTTCACATGATGAAATTCATTATCGAAACATGAAAAAGGTAGTGGATTACGCCATTGAAAAAGGTGTGAGAAATCGTTTAATTATCATTGCTGGGGGCACTCAAGTTACGCCGGATATTGCATCTGCACAAGGCGTCGATGCGGGATTTGGACGAGGAACTAAAGGTCGCGATGTTGCATCATTTTTAGTAAAACGTATGAAGGAAATGATGATTCATGAAAATTGATTGTCTTGTTGCCGAAATTGGATCGACAACCACTGTAGTAAATGCCTTTAATGGGATACATACGAAAAACCCAACTTTCGTCGGACAAGGATATGCGCCGACGACGGTTCTTTTAGGCGATGTTACAGTGGGATTAGAACAGGCAATCAGTCAACTAAAAATTTTTTTGAATGTATCAAAAGTAGAATTTAAAGAAACATTTGCTTGTTCTAGTGCGGCAGGAGGATTAAAGATGAGCGTTCATGGATTAGTCCATGACATGACTGTTAAAGCCGCGAAGGAAGCTGCGCTTGGCGCAGGCGCTAATCTTCATCTTATAACTTCGGGCGTTATGAGTGATTATGACCTTCAAAGTATCATAACTTTAAAACCTAACATTATCTTAATAGCGGGTGGAGTGGATTATGGTGAAACCTTAACAACACTCGAAAATGCTAAAAAAATAGCATCATTAAGACTCAATACACCCGTTATTTATGCGGGAAATATTCAAAATCGTCAAGCAATTCATACTATCTTTGCCAATCATGGACAAGATCGTTTTCTCTCAATTGCGCCGAATGTTTATCCACGCATTGATCATCTCGACGTGACGGAGACACGAAAGATTATCCAAAGAGTCTTCGAAGAAAATATTACGAAAGCTCCAGGAATGGAAAAAGTTCGGAGTATTATCTCTGATCATATCATCCCCGTTCCCGGTGCTGTGATGGAAGCGACTCAATTGCTTTATCGTGAAATCGGCGATCTAGTAACTGTTGATATCGGAGGCGCAACGACTGATGTTCATTCAGTCACCGAAGGAAGCGAAGAAATTCGACGGAAGATGATTGCTCCTGAACCTTTGGCCAAACGCACAGTAGAGGGCGATTTAGGTTTATTTATTAACAAAAAATCGTTAGTCAACGCCATTGGACAAGAAAGATTATGTAAAGAACTTGGACTAAATGAAACGGATATGAACAATCTTTTATCCAATTTAAAAACTATTCCAACAAAAGAACAATTACACTTGACGGAACGGATGACTTACCACGCACTATCTTTATCAATGCATCGTCATTGTGGAAAAACTTTCAGCATTTATGGAACAAACGGAATGACAAAACTTGCGGAAGGGAAAGATTTAACAACCGTCAAATATTTGGTTGGTACAGGGGGGGCATTAACACGATTGCCACACCGAAAAGAACTCATCGAAGAGTATTTAAATGAAATAGAAGATTGGTCGTTAAAACCAGGAAAAACGACTAGAATATTAATCGATAGTCAGTATATAATGGCCACACTAGGTGTTTTATCTCTGAAGTATCCGGAAACGGCTAAAATGCTTTTAAAATCCTCTTTAGGATTGTAGGTGAAGAAATGTATCCTCGTATTAATATTGATTTAAATAAACTTGAAGAAAACTGTGAGACGTTTCTTAAACAATGCAAAGACAATCATATTACGAGTTGTTTTGCGGTTGTTAAAGTTTTAGCAGGGAATTTAGAAGCAATTGAAATGATTGCCAAGAGCGGCTTTGATTATTTAGCCGATTCTCGGTTAGATAATCTTAAAAAGATGCGGCTTTTTACTAAACCAAAAGCATTAATGCGTCTTCCAATGATTAGTGAAGCCAAAGCAGTCGTTAAATATGTTGATCTTTCCTTGAATTCAGAATTGAAAACAATCAAAAAATTAAACAGTGAAGCAAAAAAACTTAACAAAAAACACGATATTATTTTAATGTTTGATCTTGGCGATCTACGAGAAGGTATATTTTATCAAGACGATTATATCGATATCATTGATGAGATTCTTATGTTGGAGAACATCTGTTTGCGTGGAATTGGGACGAATTTGACTTGTTATGGCGGTGTGATTCCTACAGCAGAAAATCTTTCTATGCTAGTTAAAATTGCACATACGTTAGAAAATGAATTTGATATTTCTTTTGATATAATCTCCGGAGGAAACTCTTCAACGGTCTATCTTTTTAATCAACAGAAAATACCTGAAGCCATCAATAATCTTCGTGTGGGCGAAGCTTTGTTATTGGGAAGAGAAACCGCCTACGGACATTGGATTGAGGGAATGCATCAAGATATTTTTACACTGGAAGCAGAATTGATTGAAGTGAAGGAAAAACCGAGTTATCCTATCGGCGAAATTGGCATGAACTCTTTTGGTGAAATTCCGATAATTGAAAATCGAGGAATGATGAATAGAGGTATTGTGGCGCTTGGTAAACAAGATATTCAAATTGATAATCTTATTCCAATCGACCCAAAAATAGAAGTGATTGGCGGAAGTAGTGATCATTTAATCCTTGATTTGAAAGAAGCGCACTACCATGTCGGTGACATCGTCTCGTTTAAAGTAAACTACCCAGGACTATTACAAGTCATGACTTCAAAATATGTAAAAAAGAATCCAAAATAAAATAAATCCCAACCGGTGTTAAGGTTGGGATTTTTTATGTTCTTTTAAGGGTTCTTACGCATCTTAACTTCGATTCTAACATTGATAATTTTGTATGTCAGAATAATGATGCTAAAAATAAAAGTAATACCATTTGCAATTAAAATTGGAAAATCCAAAATGGATACTCCGTAAATGAACCATAGGAAGACTCCTGTTGAGAACACCGCATACATGAGAAGTGAAATGCCGGAGGTATCGCGAGTTTTAATAGTTTTTAAAGCTTGAGGAAGAAATGAAATGGTGGTCAATATTGCGGCAATGTATCCAATCGTGTCAATCATTATAAGGCTCCTTTTTCGCGTATCTGCATAATTTTATTAAAAGCTTTTTGATAAATTGACCACATACGTTCTTCATTGACATGATTTAATACATCAGGAATATCAAACCATTTAACACCTGAATTTTCATCCTGCTTAATCGATAGTTCATCCGTTTCATCCGCAATCAATAAATAGGTTATATTGAGATGAAGGTGATCAGGAACATAGTTCGTTTTTTTGATATGGTTATGAACATATACGGTATCAATCATAAATATTTCATCGGACCAAGGTCGTACATTTTTTATTCCGGTCTCCTCTTTAGTTTCAGACAAAGCGACATGTAAACAATTCTCTTCACCATCATTGTGACCACCGACCCATGACCAAGATTGATAGATGTTATGAAAGGCAAATAAAACTTTCGTCATGGATTCATTCACAACGATGGCTGATGAAGTTATATGGGCAATCTCATTTGTACGATATAAGACATCGGAATTTTGTTCGATGAATCGAAGAATCGTTTGTTGATCCTTAACTTCTTGCTCATTATAAGGAACATAGTTTTTAATTATATTGAGTAACATAGGACACCTCGTGTTTTTATCGCAAATCATACACATCAAAGATATAACAAATACCATGAAAAGTCAATTTATTGAATTCGCTTTAGATAGAATGTGGATGTTAAGATATTATGTTTGTCATTTTTAAATCAATTCGTCATATCTTCCAAGAGATAACTTAACTTTTTTAATCCCTATTATATATATAAGGAAATAATCAAGCTTTGAACATCATGAGGGAGCGAAAAATATGTTTATATTATTAATTAGAAAACATAGATTGATTTCATGATAGTTATAATAGAGAAGATGGTCGATAATGTAATAAAGTTTAAATCAGAAAAAATATTCACTTAATAAGTGAGGAAATTTCTCAAAGTATTCTTGTTGACAACGACACGGAATATGAGTATAGTTATATAATGAAATGGGGTATAGCGCATGGCTGACAAATTAGTTATTGTAGAATCTCCCTCCAAATCGAAGACCATTGGTCAATATTTGGGAGATGAATACATTGTTAAATCTTCAAAAGGACATGTCCGTGATCTAGCTATTTCTGGCATTGGTGGACTTGGAATTGATGTTTCTAATCAATTTCGTCCAGAGTATGTGGTCATTCCAGAAAAAAAAGCATTGGTCAAAGAACTTGAAGATGCAGCACGAAAAGTTAAAGAGATCTACTTAGCTACTGACCCCGACCGAGAAGGCGAGGCTATTAGTTGGCATCTTCTTCAAACTTTAGATTCAAATAACAAAAAAGTCAAACGGATTATTTTTAACGAAATAACAAAAACAGCGATTCATGAAGCGTTTGAAAGGCCCACTGATATCGACATGAATTTGGTTTCAAGCCAAGAAACACGTCGTATTGCAGATCGAATCATCGGATTTAAGTTAAGCAAATTGCTTCAAAGTAAAATAAAATCAAAATCCGCAGGACGAGTACAAAGCGCTGCATTGAAACTCATTGTCGATCGAGATAAAATTGTCAATGACTTTATTTCAGAAGAGTATTATGAAATTTACGCCAAGTTTCCTGGATTTGAAGCTGAACTTTCAAAATACATGGACAAAATCCCTAAGATTCCAACCTTAGAAAAAGCTGATCAAATCATGTCTTCTTTGACAAATTCAATGACGGTTGAAATGCTTGAGACAAAACGTAGAGTAACTGAAAGCAAACCCGCCTTCATTACTTCAACCATGCAACAAGATGCATCGAACCGATTAGGATTTAATTCTACTAAAACGATGCAAATTGCGCAAAAACTTTATGAAGGAATCGATTTAGGCAGCGAAACAGTTGGCCTTATCACCTATATGCGAACTGATTCCATCCGATTATCTGAATCTTTTATCAATAGCGCTTCTGACTATATCGTTTCGAATTACGGCAAACATTATCTTGGATATTCCAAAAAGAATGTCAAAGGATCAAATATCCAAGATGCTCATGAAGCTATTCGCCCTACGGATGCTTTTCGAACCCCTGATAGCATCAAAATATATTTAAGTAAAGATGAGTATAGTCTATATCAAATGATCTATGCAAGAGCCATTGCATCGATTATGAAACCAGTGTTGACCGATGTTACAACACTTTTACTAAGAAGTAATGAAGCAATATTCAAGGCCACGTCATCAAAACCCGTCTTTGATGGTTATCTGAAAATTTACGGTAAATATGAACCCATTGAAGAGATTGAGAAGTGTTCCTTTCCTGAACTTGCCATTAATGATACGATCAGTGCTCTAGAAATTATCAAAAAGCAGTGTTTTACTCAACCACCTTTGCGCCATAATGAAGCTCGCTTAATTAAAGAAATGGAAGATCTCGGAATTGGTAGACCTTCAACATATGCTCAAACAATTCAAACCTTGAAGGTCAGAAAATATGTCACTTTGGTCGATAAAAAATTTGTACCAACTGATCAAGGCAAGATTACAATTGAGCAGTTAGATATTTATTTCAAAGATTTTATAAGCGCTAATTATTCTCGCAACATGGAAGATATCCTTGACCAAATTGCGATGGGTCATGCTGATCAATTAAAAGTATTAACCGATTTTTATGATTACTTTATGCCTCAAGTTGAAAATGCACGCTTAAATATGGAAAAAGTTCATCCAAAAGAAACAGGCGAAATTTGTCCGGTTTGTGGGCATAAAATGGTTCATCGAAAAGGTGCCTATGGAGATTTTGAAGGCTGTGGGAATTATCCGAAATGCAAGTACATCAAACCTTCTCCAAAAATCATCACGAAAGAAAGTACTGCTCTTGATACAAAAATTTCGTGTCCTCAATGCCATAAAGGCACGCTCATTGAACGCGTTGCAGGACGAGGATCACATAAAGGTAATAAATTTTTCGCTTGTAGCAACTATCCGAAATGTAAATACATTGCACCTTATCGGGCTACAGGGAAAAAATGTCCAAAATGTGGAAAACCAGTCATTGTTGATGAGCTTGGAGTTGTCCGTTGTATTGATAATATTCGTTGTGGCTTCTCTGAATAATGGTTACATAAATCCGCTTACGCAAGCGGATTTTCATTTAGAGTTTTTAAGATATTTATGATATAATATTTTTGACAAGGTTAGGTGATCATAATGGGCATTTTTGCAAAACTTTTTAGTTCAAAAGAACAACGCCTTAAAGCCCAAAAATATAAATTGGGAATGACAAAAACGCGAAAAACGATGGCGACACTTAAGGATGTTCTTACGACGAGCAAACGCATCGATGAAGCGCTGTATGACAAACTCGAGGAAATATTCATCACGGCCGACATCGGAATTAATACAGTTGTTCAATTTATTAACGAGTTAAGGTCAGTTGTTGGCAAACAAAAAATTGAGAAACCGATTGATTTAGAAAATGTGATTGTTGATAAAATGTTTGATCTCTATCTTAAAGGAGAGATTATTGATACCAATATTCGTTTTAACAAGTCAGGCGTGACGGTATTATTATTTGTTGGTGTCAATGGAACTGGGAAAACTACTTCTATTGGGAAAATGGCTTACAAACTCAAGAGTGAAGGTAAATCTGTAATGCTTGCTGCGGGTGATACTTTTCGAGCAGGAGCGATTAACCAACTAAAAATTTGGGGAGAACGTGTTGGCTGTCAAGTGATTGCTAAAGAAGAAGGTTCAGATCCTTCGAGTGTCATTTTCGATGCCATTCGCGAAGCAAAAAAACAAAATATTGATGTCTTATTATGTGATACAGCAGGACGCTTACAAAATAAAGTCAATTTGATGAAAGAATTAGATAAAATCAATCGAACAATCAAACGCGAGTTGCCCAATACAATTTATGAATCTTACCTAGTGATTGATGCAACTACAGGGCAAAACGGATTAAGCCAAGCAAAAATATTTAAGGAATCCACGGAGATATCTGGTATCGTTTTGACAAAACTGGATGGGACTGCAAAAGGTGGCATCGTTTTGGCGATTCGTAACGAACTTGGAGTTCCGATCAGTTTTGTAGGTATGGGTGAAAAAATCACAGATTTGGACTATTTTGATATTGAAGATTATATATACGGTCTCTTTGCTGACTTCTTTGAATAAGGTGATAAAATGGAAATAGCGATTGAAAACAAGATTCGTTATCATAAATTATATGATTTATATGGTTCCTTGTTAACCGAAAAACAACGTTCCGCTTTTGAATATTATTATCTTGATGATTATTCACTTTCAGAGATTGCCTCATTACTTAATGTCAGTAGAAATGCTGTTTATGAGCAAATCAATATAGCAACTGCTTATCTAGAAGAATATGAAAGTAAATTAAATTTGCTGATAAAAACAGAAAAAACCGTTAGTATTTTAGAAAAAATGAAACGTCTCTCAAAAGATTCTGACGCTTTATTAAATTTGATTCAAGAACTGGAAAAAATGGAGTGAAATTATGGCATTTGAAAATTTGACGACTCGCATGCAGATGGCATTGCGTCGCATTACTGGTAAAGCCCATCTCAATGAAAATGATATAGAAGAAATGATGAAGGAAGTTCGTTTGTCTTTATTAGAAGCTGACGTCAATTTTCGTGTTGTTAAAGAGTTTACCACCGAAGTTAAAGAACTCGCAATGGGCGAGAAAATTTTAAAAGGTTTGAATCCTGGACAGCAAGTTGTTAAAATCGTTAACGACGAATTAGTTAAGTTGATGGGAAGTGAAGCGGTTCTCATTCAATTTAATGAGACCCGACCCACTGTTATTATGATGGTTGGACTTCAAGGTGCTGGTAAAACCACTACGGCAGGGAAACTAGGTAATTTTCTTAGAAAAAACCACTCAAAAAAACCGCTATTAATCGCTGCCGACATTTATCGACCGGCCGCAATTGATCAGTTAATCACCGTTGGAAATCAATTAGATATTCCGGTTTTTTCTATGGGAACACTTGTTAATCCACGCGAAATTGTCAAAGAAGGTTTAAAATATGCAAATCTTGAAAAACATGATTTAATTATTATTGATACGGCTGGTCGATTACATATCAATGAAGTTCTCATGGATGAGTTAATTGACATAAAAAAAATCACAAAACCCGATGAGATTTTGCTTACAGTTGATGCTATGACCGGACAAGATGCTGTTAACGTCGCCACAGCTTTCAATGAAGCCTTAGCAATTACCGGCTGTATTTTAACCAAATTAGATGGTGACACGCGTGGTGGAGCGGCGCTTTCGATTCGAAAAGTCACCGGAATCCCCATCAAGTTTGCTGGAACCGGAGAAAAGTTAAGTGAGATAGAGTTATTTCATCCAGAACGGATGGCATCCCGTATTTTAGGTATGGGAGACGTGCTATCATTAATTGAAAAAGCGACGGAAGAAATTGATGAAGCCGAAGCCATGTCAATGATGGAAAAAATGATGTCTGGAAACTTTAACTTTAATGATTTGCTTAAACAAATGAAAATGATAAAAAGAATGGGCGCATTTTCGGGGATTTTAAAATTTCTTCCCGGTATGAGTCAACTACAAAATATGGACAAAGTCGATGATCGACAACTCGTTTATGTTGAAGCAATTATTCATTCCATGACACCTGCAGAAAGAAAGAACCCTGAACTACTTGAGAGAAGCAGTTCCCGTCGTAATCGTGTTGCTCAAGGTTCTGGCAGAAGTACAACGGAAGTGAATCGTCTGATTGGTATGTTAGATAAGCAACGTCAAATGATGAAACGTTTTCAAAATATGAATCCCGAATCAATGGAACGGATGGGGCAAAATGCCATGGGCGGAATGTCTCAACCTGCAACCATAAATAAAGGTAAGGGAAAAGGAAAAGGCGGCTTTCGAATTTAGCCGCCTTTCTTTATCGTTATATATTGAGAAAATCAGATATGAATCGCATAACACAGTTATCTCTTGGCCCCATATCAAGTGCGATGTTAGCAACTTTTAGAAGTTCAGGATGGCTATTTTTGACCGCTACGCCCAGTCCTGCATATTCAATCATTTCAATATCGTTGTGGCCATCTCCTATTGCCACGACCTCTGACTGAGAAAACCCAAGATATTCTGCAACAAATTTTAAAGCTTTTCCTTTATTGCTTTCAGGGGTATAAATTTCAATGATTGAATCAAATTCACCGGCAAGATTCCAAATTCTAGATAAGACTTTTCCTTCATACTTTTGATGAACATAAGCTTCTATTCTTCTTCCTGAACCTTGTTTACCAATAATAATGAAGCCATTTGGATTGACTTTCAAAGTATCTTTTAAATGCCCTAAATATAAGTTAGAATCATCAGTTTTATGCAAAAGGGGATTAATCGCTTTTTCTTCTTGAAATAGGTAAATATTGTCTCTAACTTCACTAAACGCATTCCGAATCAATTCAACATTATTTTCAAAAATATCAATGATATAATCTTTATTTAGAGTAATGTCAATCATCGGGAAATGAGGATTTAATGGATGTGTCACTAATCCACCATTATAATTAATGATCGGAGTATCAAGACCAAAACGCTCGTAGATAAAACGACTGCTTCGAAAGGGTCTTCCTGTAGCGATGACAATTTTATGACCTAAAGATTGGATTTTCTTCATGAAATCACAGACGGTCTCATCAAGCGTATCAAAATCATAGAGTAATGTTCCATCGAGGTCGATTGCAAATAAATATTTATTCATTAAAGTCACCTTTTTGAGATAATTATCTCATAAAGAAGGGTATTTTGCAAACGATAATTTTATTGATAAGGTTCGTATGTTATAATATAATTTAATGGTAAAAGAGGTGTCAAGATATGGACGCGACTTCTGTTTTGTTAAGATATAATTGGATTATGCTTGCCATCGAATGGCGCGACATCCGTAATTTCCTCTTGGGATTGGGTACGGGATTCGTTCTTTTAGCTGTATTCATTGGTTTAATGATGATATCTAACCGAAAATCCCAATCGAAAATAATAAAAAGTAAAGAATCACCGCTTCTCGATAGTACCGTTCAATCGATGATTGAGAGCAAACAAAATCTCTTAACTGAAACAGCTCGAATCGCTGACAATGCTTACTTCCGAGTTTCAGCTGAACTTTCAATGGAACTGATGACCGAAATTGCTAAATACTATTTTCCAGATTCGAAATATCCTATTTACGAGTTATCTATTCAAGAATTGCTTAACCTAAACTATTATATTACTAAGCGACTTGAGAAGTTGATTAACGGGAGATTTATTCGCCATTTTAAAAACTATCGCATTTCATCCATTGTTAATATCCTAAATAGAAAAAAAGCCATTGATAACAGTAAGTTAATGAAACTCAATCGCCAATATAAGGTTTCTAAAATATTATCTGTTGGCGCTGCCGTACTAAATTATGCAAATCCCATCTATTGGTTTCGTAAACTCGCACTGAAACCCTCCACAACATTAGTGACTAAAGAAGCATGTAAATTGATTCTCCAAATCGTTGGTGAAGAAACGAACAATCTATATAGCAAAAAAATGTTTGAATCGCCTGTAGATGAAGTTAAAATAGAAACTGAATTTGATAAAATGATTGATCATGAAGCCAATCAAATCAAAGAAGAATAGGAATGATGATGATGTTAAAAAAGAAAAAAACCCTTGAACGTATCATCCCTGGATTTTCACGAAGTGAGGACATCCGACCTTTCTTTATTCCTAAAATATCTGAATTGGCTGACAAAGAGACTTTAAAACGTCAATTTGTATCACCTATTTTTGGAAAAAGTGTTAAGAATGATATTGTCATCGAAAACGATCGCAAATACTTTGGTGATATCGACAAAAAATATGATGCTTTCCGAAAAAATAAAAAGTTGACTAAAGAAGAAGAGAAAAAACGATATGGCGATTCATATTATGAGTTTAATGCCATCAGCAATGCTGATAAAAAGAAAATTTTGTCTGGTGAACTTGATGTTGCAGATTTGACTCGGCGACGTCCAACAGATGAATTAGTTGTGGATCCTTTGATTGAAACCAAAGAGGCTTTGGCAAGCGATGAGGTTTCCATTGATGATTTTTTTGCGGCAGTAGGAGCTAAAAAACCAGAACCAGAAATGGATGAAATGCTACATCGTAATGAGTATGCCAATGATTTTCAAATGGAACATGAGGAATCTCTTGATTCGAATCGTTTTGGTCCCATTGATGAAGAGGATGAGGATAACGTTCTTTTCCAAGAAAATGAAGTTGAACGCGAACCGATGAAGTCCGCCAAGCCGATATTAGAACCGTCTATTCCTGAAAATAAACCAACATCAAAACTCGATAAATATCGTGAACAAGTCATCTCTAATTTTGATAGTTACCGATTACCCTCGGTTTCATTATTAAAAAAATCGCCTCCAAAAACAGATGAAGCTCACGAATGGATACAAGCCAACATTGACATAATTAATCAGACTTTGATTGCTTTTGACATTGCTGGTGAAGTCACTAATTTTACTAAAGGACCGACTGTAACTCGTTATGAGATTTCGCTTGGATCTGGAGTTCCAACCAAAAAAATTACATCTATTTCCGACAATATTCAGATGAATCTTGCAGCTTTATCGATTCGTATCGAAGCACCGATTCCTGGGAAGACAACCATTGGTATTGAAGTCCCAAATAAAGTGCGAGAATCCGTCTTTTTTGGTGATGTTGTCGATAATCCGCGTTTTCTTCAATCCAAAGATCCATTACTTTTAGGCATCGGTTTAGATATTGATGCTAATCCAGTCTATACTTCGATTGAAGCGATGCCTCACGGGTTAGTTGCTGGGTCAACTCAGAGCGGAAAATCTGTTTGTATTGCTTCTATTATTGCAAGTATCATCTATAAAAATCGCCCTGATCAAGTTAAATTGCTTTTAATTGATCCGAAAAAAGTAGATTTGCAACAATTTGCAGAGATTCCTCACTTAATTACGCCAATTATTGATGATTCTAAAATTGCGATTGAGTCATTAAAATGGGCAGTTCAAGAAATGGAAAGACGTTATGATGTTTTAAAAAAATTCAAATCGATAAATGTGAAGGATTATCTTGATCGACGAATCAACGATCCTGAATTTGAAGCAATGCCTAGAATTGTCATCATCGTTGAAGAGGCCTCAGATCTTTTAATTAATGGCGGACCCGAAGTCGAAGAACAGATTCTTCGATTGACTCAAAAGTCTCGTGCCGTTGGTATTCATCTTATTCTTGCTACACAAAGACCTTCTGCAGATATTATTAAAGGATCCATCAAAGCCAATATACCTACACGATTTGCATTTCGTGTTCCTTCTTCAACAGATTCAATGGTTGTTCTAGATACGACTGGAGCTGAAAAACTGTTAGGTCAAGGCGATATGCTTCTTTCAGAGAATGGCAAAATTCGTCGTCTTCAAGGCGCCTTTCTTTCGCCAAGCGAAATCGAAGCAGTCACAGACTTTGTTAAAGACCAAGCCTATCCTCAATATTTATTTTCCCACGAGTCTTTAATCAAGACTAGCAAAGCAAATGATGATGCTTCTGAACTCGATGAATTGTTTGCCGAAATTGCAAAGTATGTTATAACTGAAGAAAAGTGTTCTTTAAATAAGATTACTCAAGAGTTTGGCATCGGTTTTAATCGTGCTAATCAGATTGTGTCTTCATTAGAACTATATGGAATTGTTTCTAGAAACGTAGGTACGAAACCAAGAGAAGTATTGGTAAATATTAATAAATTAAACGAAATATTGGAAAAATTGGGAAGATAAAACATATGAATGAAGAAGAACGAGAATTGATTCCCGAAATCGATGACGAACAACTCCGCCTTGATAATAAATTAATCCGCAAGACCAAATTAAAACTTTTTGAAATTACAATTGCTACATGTATTGTGATGGTGTTAATTGCTATTAATCAAGGGAAAAAACTATTTTTATTCGACTTTATATCTGACTTTACATCGGATGATACCATTCAGTCGATTTTTTCCGGACGTATTTTTGGATTGATTATTTATGGTACGCTACTATTTGTTTTAATTATTTCTATATTGTTATCAAAAACCTTATCTAAAAGAAGCAAATTATCAATGGAAGAACGCAATTCATCCTATCAGACTTTTAAGAAACGTTATGATTTTTACGACCTAATCGGGGTTATACCAGTTTTTCTGGCGATTATAGTTGTTCTCAATGCGTTTTTTTTCAGCCCTGCTATTGTTCATGGTCCCTCCATGGAACCCACATTCTATGAAAACAACGCTGTCATCATATACCAAATTAAATCTAATTTAAATCCTCAAGATATTATCATTTATGATCGAGGTGACGCTTTGTTAATCAAACGATTGATTGCTGTTGCTGGCGATGAACTTGTCGTGAATATGACGGGAGTATACCTTAATGGCCTCAAACTTGATGTTCAGGGGGATGAAGTCTATTATCATAATTATAATGGAATTATACCCGATGGATTTTGTTTTATCATGGGTGATAACTCAGCCGAATCAAATGACAGTCGATATTTTGGATTAGTAAAAACATCTGATATTTTAGGTAAAGTCGTTTTTAAACTCGGAAATAATTAAATTATTAACGAAAGGATTGATCTGCCATGGCACAAATTCAATGGTTTCCTGGACATATGGCCAAGGCCAGACGCCAAGTAGAAGAAAAATTATCAATCATAGATATTGTTTTTGTTTTATTAGATGCGAGAATCCCTAGTTCATCTGAGAACCCAATGCTTCATGAAATTATCAAAGATAAACCGATTTTATACATTTTAAATAAATCCGATCTGGCTGATCAAAAAGAATTGAAACGCTGGTTAGAGTATTACAAAAAACGAGGAATGAATGCAGTTGCGGTTAATTCAATTGACGGTGAATCATCCAAAGTTGTTGTTCCTGTAGCTAAATCAATTCTTACGCCACTTTTTACTAAAGAGGCCTCAAAAGGAATGAAGTCCCGTCCGTTTCGGGCGATGGTCGTTGGCATCCCTAATGTCGGCAAATCTGCTTTTATCAATCGTCTTGCTCAAAGACCAGCAGCAGCGACTGGAGATAAACCAGGAGTAACGAAAGCTCAAAAATACATTCGTGTTGATGAAGATTTAGAACTCCTCGATAATCCTGGAATACTATGGCCACGTTTTGAAGATCCTATTGTTGGCAAGCGCCTTGCCTTAGTTGGATCCATTAAAGATGAAATCATGCCACTCGATGAAATCGCTATTTTTGGTATACAATACCTTCATGAAAATTATCCGGGAAGAATCGAATCAAGATATAATATTGAACATATTGATCCTCAAGACATCAATAAAACTTTCGACGCTATTGGCAGAAAGCGCGGAGCGATTCTGAGTGGAAACAGAGTCGATTATGATCGGGTTATTAAACTATTTTTACACGAATTTCGAAATCAGAAATTTGGGAAAATCTGTTTAGAGAAGGCACCATTAGATGTATAACTATGAGAATACCTTGTATGCCAAAGGTGTTCGTTTTGTTTGTGGAGTTGATGAAGCAGGTCGTGGACCACTGGCAGGTCCAGTTGTGGCAGGAGCGGTCATTCTTAATCCTGAAATAAATATAGCAGGGCTGAATGATTCAAAACAACTTTCGGCAAAACAACGTGAAAAATTGGCAAAGTTAATTGAAAGCGATGCTTTAGCTTACGCTGTTTACTTTGTGAGTCCGGAGACTGTTGATAAAATCAATATATATCAAGCATCAAAATTGGCGATGATGGAAGCAATCAATAAGTTGACGATTAAGCCTGAATATATTCTTTCTGATGCCATGCCTCTCAAAGAAATTACGACACCTTGCATTCCGATTATCAAGGGCGATACTTTGAGCGCTTCAATCGCTGCAGGATCCATTCTTGCTAAAGTCGCGAGAGACCATTATATGGAAGAAATTGCATTATTATACCCCGGATATGGATTTGAAAAACATAAGGGTTATCCGACTAAACAACATCTAGAAGCTTTGAATAGACTAGGACCTACCGCTATTCATCGTAAATCTTATCAACCTGTAAAAAAGATGATTGAACAACAATTACAATGGTCATTATAAGGAGCGAACAATGATTACAAAAGCTGTTATTTTTGATTTAGATGGAACCTTATTGGATACCATTGAAGATATTGCTGAAAGTATGAATCAGGCACTTTCCCAATTTAACAAACCGTCCTTTTCGATTGAAGAATATAAGATATTTGTCGGGCGTGGCGTTGATAATTTAGTACGTGAAGTTCTCGGCTCTGAAGCAAATGATGAAACATTATTTATGCATGTGAAAAAGCAGTATCTAGCGAATTACCTGATTTTGCAAAACAACCACACCAAACCCTATGCAGGAATTAATACTTTGTTAGAAGATTTGCGACAAGCTCATATCCATGTCTGTGTTTTATCAAACAAACCGAATGTTGATACTAACAAAGTCATCGAGCATTTCTTTCCAGGGTATCCATTTTTTGCAGTCGTAGGACACAAACCTGAATATCCTGTGAAACCAGATCCAACATCAGCAAAATGGATTATAAGTACACTCAATGTTGAAAATGAAGCAATTCTTTATGTGGGCGATACCGGAACCGATATGGAAACGGCAGTGAATGCCAATTTAACTCCGGTGGGTGTCCTCTGGGGTTTTCGACAAAAAGAAGAGTTGCTAAAAGGTGGAGCTTTATATATTATCACTCATCCGAGTGAATTGATTAAGATTATTGAAAGGAGAAATGCACATGATTCTTAATCTACAAGATTTACTAAAAAAAGATATTTATGGAAAAGTCATTGTTTTTGAAACAGACACCGTCTATGGTCTTGGGTGTCTATATAATGATTTGGAATCTGTCAAACGGATTTATGAAATCAAACGTCGAGAGCCTAAAAAACCAATGGCTTTATTATGTGCCAATCGTTCACAGGTCATGCCTTTAGTGACGGATTTTTCAACTGGAGAAAGATTAGCTGAAAAATATTGGCCAGGAGCTTTAACCATTATTTTTCCTAAAAGTCCTTTAATTGATGACCTTATCACAAGTGGTGGCATGACGGTTGGGGTTAGGATACCGAGCAATCATACTGCACAATCTATTCTTTCCCAGTTTGGTCCGATGGTTGTCACAAGTTTGAATTTAAGTAACGAGCCTGCTATTTTGAAATTTAGTGAAGCAGCAGCTTATGATGGTATCGTTGATTATATCGTTAAGGGAAAAGACCTTGAAGGGATTGCTTCTACAGTTTATGACCCTGTAAACAAGAAAACACTTCGTCAAGGGTCTGTCTTTATTGAATGATTTTTTGTTGTGTCATCTAGAGGATGGGATAATTCTTAATATTTTGTTTGTCAAATATAGGTCGTTTTGTTATAATTGATATGACAAACTGACCAATGAGATATATATAATATATAATCTATATTAAAGGAGCCTCCTTATGAAAATCGCAATCGGTGCAGACCATGCAGGATATGAGTATAAACCTGCCATTGTAGGGTTATTGAAACAGCTCGGTTATGATGTCTTTGACTATGGGACTTTTAGTTATGATTCAACTGACTATCCTTCCTATGCATTTCTTGTTGCATCGGCAGTGGCTAAACAGGAAGCTGATTATGGTATTCTAATATGCGGAACCGGTATTGGCATGTCAATCGCGGCGAATAAAGTCAAGGGTATTCGTGCCGGAGCAGTTCAATCTACTTTTGCGGCTAAGGCAATTAAAGAACATAATAATGCTAATGTTCTATGTCTTGGAACGCGGACCAACACACTTGAAGAGGTACTCATGTTTGTTCACATCTATCTCGATACACCGTATTCGAATGGCGAACGCCATTCAAAACGAATACATATGATTTCAGATTTTGAGGAGGAGCAATAAATGGGAAAAGTAGTCATTATCAATCATCCACTGATCGAGCACAAATTAGCTATCATCCGAAATAAAAGCACCGATACAAAAACGTTTCGTGAAAATGTCAACGAAATAGGCAGTTTAGTGACTTATGAAATTACTCGAGACTTAGCAACAAAACCCATCGAAGTAGAAACACCGATTACATCCACCATTTGTCAAACATTAGCAAAAGATGTGGTTATCGTTCCGATTCTTCGTGCGGGATTAGGTATGGTAGATGGCATTCAAAATGTCATTCCAACCGCTAAAATAGGACATATAGGTCTTTATCGTGATGAACTGACGTTATTACCTCATGAATATTACGTTAAATTGCCCGATAATATTGTCAATGCAACGATTTTGGTTGTTGATCCGATGCTTGCCACCGGAGGATCTGCAATAGTGGCTATAAATCATATCAAAGCCAGAGGCGGTAAAGATATTCGCTTCGTCGGTTTGGTTGGATGTCCCGAAGGTGTTAAAGCCCTTACAACCGCCCATCCTGACGTTGATATCTTTTTAGTCAAACAAGATTTGCGTCTAAATGAGAAAGGTTATATCGTTCCTGGGCTTGGGGACTGTGGAGATCGATTGTTCGGAACTAAATAATGGGATTTAAAACTAACAAAACCACATACTTGATCATCAACATGATGATCCAGTTTTTTATCGAAACATTTGTTGCAATGCTCATTGGTTACTTCGGTGGACGCGCACTTGATCGATGGCTTTTTGAAGATAACCCAATATTCGTTTATATATTGATTGTGTTAGGAATTTTTTCAGCTTTTAAAAATTTACTCAAACGAGCGATGAAAATCTCAGGAGGTGACACCGATGGAAAAGAAGACAAACATCATTGAAAAAACATTTCTTTTTTCATGGCCTTATGCAGCCTTGGTGGCATTCGTTATTTTCATGATAACGCAAAGCTGGGATGATGTATTAAGTTTTATTCTAGGGACTTTTACGGGCTTAATGATGAATTCATTGCAATATCGAATCATGAAGCAAGCGTTTGAATTTACTCCTCAGACCATTCGAAGTAAAACAATTTGGCTTTACTTTGCTAAAATGATTGTTTACGCTGTGATTTTATATTTTACTGCGAACAACCCAGAGTGGAATGTTTATTATGTTGCATTTGGCGTTCTTTCTTATCGACTGGTCTTACTCGCAATAACATTAATCGTTTCGCTAAAAAAGGCGGGTGATGCGGATGGGTCTTGAGTTTAAACTGTTTGCACCACTATCACCAAATGTTGTCTCAACGATAATTGTTGTTACAGTTCTTTCAATCATTTTTATCCTTGTTGGAACGAGAATTGACAAACTTAATCCGAAAACAATGCCTAAAGGATTCTTGTTTTTTTGGATTATGGTTGTTGAAACATTTAACAATTTTATTCGGGAACATTTACCGGGTAGTCGCTTCAAATTATTTGGACCTTATCTTTTTTCGATTCTCATGTTTTTAGCAGTTGGAAACACCATATCCCTCTTTGGTCTAAAACCCCCACTTGCTAATTTAGGTGTGGCTATGACGCTTTCAATTATTACTTTCTTTTTAATTAAATTTAGTGAGATGAAGTATCAAGGGATTATTAAAAAACTCGATGGATTGCTTGGTTATGTCAAACCGTTGGCAGTTATCATGTTACCAATCAACTTGATTGGCGAATTTTCAACCCCCATCACGATGGGAATGCGTTTGTTTGGTAATTTGATGAGTGGTATGGTTATTTCCGTGATGGTATACACTGCAACCAGTTGGTTTACTGGGATTATCGCAGGCGTCTTCGTTCATGCAATCTTTGATATTTTCTTTGGACTGATTCAAGCATTTGTATTTTTTATGTTGTCTTTGATTAACTTATCCATGGCATCCGATTCATAAAATAGATAGATTATTAACATACATAGGAGGATTTAAATAATGATTTCAAATATCTTTAATACTGTGATCCGTTTTGCAACTGAATACAACGAACATTTTTCCAGCGGTATGGCTTATTTAGGAGCAGGCATCGCAATGATTGCTGGCTTTGGTCCGGCTTTAGGACAAGGATTTGCTGCTGGTAAAGCGGCTGAAGCAGTTAGCCGTCAACCCGAAGTACAAAATAAAATCTTAGTCACAACACTTGTGACTCAAGCCGTTGCCGAAACGACTGGGCTATACTCATTACTCGTTGCCATTTTATTGTTAGGCAAATAATGGACTGCAATAAAATCACACATTAGGAGGTGCTCGTGATGCCTTTACTAGATAGAATCACGACCGCTGTAACCGAAGCGATCGAAGCAGCGCTAGGAGTCAGTTTGCTCGACATGGTCGTCCAACTAGCTGCGACAGTCATTTTAGTCATCATTGTTAAAAAGTTTTTTTGGAGTAAGATTACATTATTTCTTGAAAAACGCCGTGAAGTCATCCAAAACGAACTAGTCTCAGCTGAGCAGGCAAATGCTGAAGCATCGGCTTTAAAAGAAAAGACGGAAGCTGAATATACAGAACTTCGTAAGAATGCTCGACAAGTACTTGAATCCGCAAGATTACAAGGCGAAGAAGAACGTTCACAAATTATTCATTCTGCGAAAATTGAAGCAAAAAAACTGGCTGAAGATTCTAAGAAAGCAACAGCATTAGATATCGAAAAAGCTAAAACTGAAATTAATAATCAGGCAGTTGAACTTGCGGTCATGATGGCAACGAAAATTTTAGAAAAAGAAATTGATGCTACTAATTACGTTGGAATCTCTCAAACTGTTCCAGCCGAGCAGGGTCATTAATATGAATTACATTGCCAATCAATATGCCTTGGCGGTTTTTTCACTTGCATGCGAACAAAACACTGAAAAAGCATTTTTATCTGAGTGGACT
The DNA here is from genome assembly GCA_002424815.1 of Caryophanales bacterium UBA5603. Classification (GTDB taxonomy): domain Bacteria; phylum Bacillota_I; class Bacilli_A; order Izemoplasmatales; family Hujiaoplasmataceae; genus UBA5603. Next base: position 14,732 of record DILB01000020.1, on the reverse strand, counting down.
AAAATTATTGATTCATTGGATGAAAATACACTCAAATTTTTTATTCATCCAGGCATTTCAAAAAATGATAAAAAACAAGTTGTTGATCATTCCATCGAAAATACTTTGGTAAAAAATTTACTCTTCGTTTTAATTGATAATCGAAGACTCGATCTTTTACAAGCAATTGCGACTGAATATCTTCAGTTGTTAAACAACCGTCAAAAAATATTGGAAGTAAAAGTATATTCAAAAAATGCGTTAACGAATGATCAAATTCTGAATCTTAAAGAAAAGCTCGCCAAAGAACATCAACGCGAGATTAAAATCATCAATCAAATGGATTCAAACATCATCGCTGGAATTAAATTAGAATATGAGGGTTATATTGTTGATGAAACCCTTAATCGCCAGTTGGATGATTTAAAAACACATTTGAAGAAGTAACGAGGTGGGCTAATGAGTAAAATTAATCCTTTGGAAATCAGTTCTTTGATTAAAGAACAAATCTTAAAGTATGAAAAGCAAATCAAAACCGAGGAAATAGGTACCGTCGTTTCTGTGGGTGATGGGATTGCTTTGGTTTTTGGTTTGGATCACGCCATGAGCGGTGAACTTTTGACTTTTCCTAATGGTGTTTTTGGAATGGTTCAAAATTTAGAGAAAGACAATGTTGGGGTTATTCTATTGAATGATTCGACATCCATTAAAGAAGGCGATGAAGTCAAAACAACTGGTCGTATTCTTGAAGTTCCTGTCGGTGAAGAGTTGATTGGCAGAGTTGTCAATCCTTTAGGACAACCTATCGATGGTCTTGGAGCGATCCACACTAAAAAAACGAGACCCATTGAAAATAAAGCGATGGGTGTTATTGACCGTCAAGGGGTCAATGAACCGATGAAAACAGGTATCAAAGTTATCGATGCTTTGGTTCCAATTGGACGTGGTCAACGTGAACTCATTATTGGTGATCGACAAACAGGTAAAACTGCATTGGCTGTTGACACAATTCTCAATCAAAAAAATGAGGATGTTATCTGCATTTATGTTGCAATCGGTCAAAAAGAGTCAACCGTTCTCAATGTTGTTGAGACATTAAAAATATACGATGCAATGAAATATTCCATCGTCGTCAGTGCTTCAGCTTCTGAACCAGCGCCTTTATTGTATCTTGCACCCTATAGTGGCGTTGCTATGGCAGAAGAGTTTATGTTTGCTGGCAAACCCGTTTTAATTGTCTATGATGATTTAACAAAGCACGCCATTGCCTATCGTGAATTATCATTGCTATTACGTCGTCCTCCGGGACGAGAAGCTTTTCCTGGCGATGTATTCTACTTGCATTCACGGTTATTAGAACGAGCTGCTAAACTAAATAAAAAACTTGGAGGCGGTTCAATCACCGCATTGCCAATTATTGAAACGCAAGAAGGCGATATATCAGCTTACATTCCAACCAATGTCATATCAATTACTGATGGTCAGATTTTTTTACAATCCAATTTATTCTATTCTGGTATTCGCCCAGCTATCAACGCCGGATTATCAGTTTCGCGTGTGGGTGGGGCTGCACAATATAGCGCTATCAAAAAAATCTCCGGTACACTCAGATTAGACTTAGCAAGTTATCGCGAACTTGAAGCTTTCACTCAGTTTGGCTCTGATCTCGACGATTCAACAAAAGCCAAACTTGAACGAGGACAAAGAACTGTTGAAATCATGAAACAAGATTTGCATAAAACTTTGCCTTTCGAATTGCAAGCAATCAGCATATTCGCTCTAACAAAAGGGCACCTTGACATGATTAAACTTGATGATGTTAGACGTTTTGAATTCGAATTACATCGCTTCTTCTTATCAGACTCTGAAGGAAAAGCCATTCTTGATGAAATCCGTACGACTCGAGCGTTACCAGATTTTAATCGAATTAAAAATACGATTGAACGTTTTCAAAATGATTTCATTTAAGATGTTAATATAAAGAGAGGAGGGCTATGGCATGTCCTCAATGCGTGAAATAAAGAATCGCATCAATGCAACGGCAAAAACCAGTCAAATCACCAAGGCCATGAACATGGTTTCAGCCTCCAAGTTGCGAAAAGTAGATAAACAAAATCGCGCGTTTCAACCAACTCGCGAGCGAATTAAACAAGTGTTAGAAGATATCTTATCAACGTATTTTGAAGTCAGTCATCCATTATTAATTCCCAGAGAAATCAAACGTACGGGGTATATCCTCGTTACGAGTGATCGTGGGTTGGCTGGTCCATATAATAACAATCTATTAAAAACCTTCAAAGCCCATCTTGCAAAAAATCATGTTTCAAACGATGAGTTCATCGTAGGAACCATCGGATTTAAGGGATTTTCATTTTGTAAACGAAATCAGTATCCCATGATTAATACTGAATCGGTTAATTCCAGAGATGAAATCGAATTTATCGATTTTCAAGTGATGTCAAGAGCTTTTATCAAAGATTATCTTGATCATAAAGTCGATAAGATTGTTGTTTTTTATAATCATTACATCAACACTTTGACACAGACCATCGCAACAGAAGAACTACTCCCGATAACTTCTTTGGTCAATAAACGCGAGAAAAAGGTATCTGAATTTCTTTTTGAACCCAGCCCTCAAGCGGTTATTGATTCATTGTTGCCAATTTATCTCGAAAATCGATTGTTCGGTATCATTTTGGATGCCAAAACAAGTGAGCACGCCGCTCGAATGACTGCGATGAAAAATGCTACAGACAATGCAGAAGAAGTCATTTCAAAACTCAATTTATATTACAACCGTGCAAGACAAAATGCGATTACGATTGAATTAACAGATATTATCGGTGGCGCAAATGCGGTCAACTAGGAGGAAAACATGCCAAACATAGGTAAAGTTATACAAGTCATGGGTCCCGTTGTGGATGTCATGTTTGAAAACGGAATGCCTTCCATCAACAATGCATTGAAAATCAATATTAACGCATCAGAAAACCATGGTGTTGCGATTACCTTGACGCTCGAAGTATCTTTGTTTTTAGGTGATGGAATTGTTCGAACGATTGCTATGGATTCTACCGACGGGTTGGTCCGCGGTATGGCTGTCACTGATACGGGGTTCCCAATTACTGTTCCCGTTGGGAAAGTGACATTAGGACGTCTATTCAATGTTTTAGGCGAACCTATTGATGCAAAACCGATTGATTTGTCACAATCTAAGAGAATGCCAATTCATCGATTGGCACCCAAATTAGATGAATTAAACACTCAACTTGAAATTCTTGAGACTGGCATTAAGGTTGTTGATTTGCTTGCCCCTTATATCAAAGGCGGTAAAATTGGTCTTTTCGGTGGCGCTGGCGTTGGTAAAACCGTTTTAATCCAAGAATTAATTAACAATGTTGCCCAAGAACATGGCGGTATCTCAGTTTTTGCCGGTGTAGGTGAAAGAACGAGAGAAGGCAACGATTTATATTTTGAAATGACAGAATCAGGCGTCATTTCTAAAACAGCCATGGTCTTTGGTCAAATGAATGAACCGCCGGGAGCCAGAATGCGTGTGGGTCTTTCTGGATTAACCATGGCAGAGTATTTCCGCGATGAAGAACATCAAGATGTGTTATTATTCATCGACAATATTTTCCGTTTTACTCAAGCGGGGTCTGAAGTTTCAGCTATGCTAGGTCGGATGCCATCAGCCGTTGGTTATCAACCTACTCTGGCAACGGATATGGGTCAACTCCAAGAGCGTATCACTTCTACAAAAAACGGATCCATCACTTCAATTCAAGCGGTTTATGTTCCTGCAGACGATTACACCGATCCTGCACCTGCCACAACATTTACGCATTTGGATGCCACAACGAATTTATCTCGAAAGATTTCTGAAGAAGGCATTTATCCTGCCGTCGATCCGTTAGCCTCCACCAGTCGTGCCTTAACACCAGAGATAGTGGGCGAAGAACACTATAAAATTGCTCGTGAAGTTCAACGGACTTTACAAAGATACAATGATTTGTTGGATATTATTGCAATCTTAGGTATGGATGAATTAAATGATGATGATAAACTTTTAGTGCATCGTGCAAGACGCATCCGTTTATTTTTATCTCAAAACTTCCATGTTGCTGAACAATTCACTGGACAACCGGGAAGTTTTGTCCCTGTTAAAGAAACCGTTCGCGGATTCAAAGAAATCCTTGAAGGCAAATTTGATGATTTTCCTGAAGATGCGTTCCGATTGGTCGGAAGTATTGATGAAGTCATTCAAAAAGCGGCTCGACTCGAGAAAAAATAAGGAGGAAGGACATGAAAATCATCGTTGTGACACCGGAAGGCGAACTTTATAATGAAGAAGTAACATCCGTTGTCGTTGCCAGTGAAAGCAATGGCGAATACGGGATTCTCTCAGGCCACCTTCCGATTGTTTCTACCATCGATACTGGATACATCAAAATGACTTATGATCAACTAACTTATTATGTTGTGATTGTCAATGGGTTGGTTCAAAACCAACACGATATCATTACAGTTATTGCTCAAGATGCTTACATCGGTGAATCGAAAGAGTCGGCTTTTGAAAATCTTTTTAAGATTCGAAAAGCCAGAATCGATTCAAATAAACAACGTAATTTAGAACTTGCAATGGCTGAAAACGAATTAAAGAAACAGATAAAACAAACCGGTGCTGGCAAGTTATAAATTCAAACAAAAAAATTAATCAGAATGTTTCATGGTGATTATCATGAATCGGTTTGACAATACGAGCTGATTTTGATATAATTCATTCAATCATTTATCTACAGAAACGAGGTTTTTTTTATGCTCATTAAACGAATTCAAAATAGTCGGTTATTGCAATTCTTAACCGCAATAATCTTAATCGCTTTCATTTTTATGTTAATTACACTAATTAAAGCCATTCCATTGTACTTACCTTCTAATGTGACAATCAGTCAAGATTTGCAAATCTCAGGCACTGCGACCTCAGTTGCCATTGATGGTGAAGACATGTATTATTTTGCAGATGGAGATTCTGGCAGAGGTATTTATAAATTGTCAGGGACCACGCGAGAATTCATCACAGCGCTTGATAAAATTGACGGTCTTGCAGTCAATTCAACCCAGATTTTTTATGGTACCGTTGGTACGAATCAATATGGTACAATCGTCATTCTTGACAAAACTACGCATGCTAAAATTGCTGAAACCGTCAATATTCGTTATATTAAAGGCATCGTCGCTGATGACGATTATTTATATTTCCAAGGCTGTTTGGATAATCAAAATATTTGTAACTCAGTCAGTGCTATTAATTTATCACTCGTTGTCGATGAAGTTATTAAAGTCGACGATGAACTCGATGACAATGATGTTTCACCGTTCCGACTTTTCAAACGCGATTTATTAAATGCACCTGATCCCATTGTTTTTGCGAATAAATTTAGTAGAATTACGAACGATCCAAACAATCCAAAAGTTCTTTATATTTACAAATCTACTGAACTTACAGGCAAAACGCTTGTTTATCTCGCTTCAGTCAATACCGATACAGCAACCAAAGCTTTGTATCCTTTGATTGTTGAATCAGTTGACCTTTTTGACAATACCACTGGCAACAAAATTATTGCGACGACCGACAATGAAATATCCTTCCGCCTGAGCGCAAATGATTTCTTGACGCGGATTCGTAATTTTAATCGAGTTGTCGGAACCGAAAAAGTTAACAAATATTATATCTCCATTTTTAAATCTTTAGTTGAAACAAAAGTATACAGAGAAATCAATTATACTGACAACTTTGAAAATTTAACTGAAACACAAATGTTTTTCGAATATGCGACTCCGTTCTCATTCGACGGTCAAACCGTGGTATATATTGGCAATAAATGGGAAAAAACCGCTACCTCTGCTACCATGGAAACTAAACAAAGTCTTCACCTTGAGGATGTTTTACTCAGTTATGATGTCGTTGAAGAAACTTTAAATATTCTTTATACAACAGAAGATAAAGAACGCATTATTGGTTATGCAAACGGCACAGTCTATTTGTACAAAAATCTAAAAATTATTGCACTAGATCTTGAGACGAATGTTCGTCAAGAAATTCATAAAGTCAGACGTTTCAGTGCTGGAACGGCCATTCTTATTGACTTTAGCTCTGATTTTATCGCTTTTTACACAGCAGATTTCAAATTCTTTGAACGTATCGAGCTTTAATGTCAATGTCGCAACGAGGTTTTGCGGTTGTGACCGCTTATGAAACAGCATCCATTAATCTTCCAAGAAGAAAAACAACAAAAAGCGCAGGATATGATTTTGAGGCCGCAGAAAACATGACAATTCAACCCCATAGTTTAGCCATTATTCCGACAGGTATAAAAGCGTATATGGGGAACGATGAAGTTCTTAACATTTATTCACGTAGTTCTTTATTTCAAACTAAAGGGTTAATACTAACGAATGGTGTTGGGGTCATTGACGCTGATTACTATAACAATCCGAGTAATGAAGGTCATATTTTAATCTCTCTTTATAACTTAGGGAACGCTTCAGTTACCATACAAAAAGGTGAAAGAATCGCCCAAGGTGTCTTTTCCAAATATTTACTGAGTAGTGATGATGGCTTTCCTCAGACACGTCGTACAGGCGGGTTTGGAAGCACAGGTCAATAGCCACCGGCAACGGTGGTTTTCTTTTTAAAAGAAAGTGCGCTAAACCGGTAAATATCACTTGCTTTATTAGGGTTTTTTTGTTAAAATATTAGCGCCGCAAAAAATACACACACCGAGGAGCAATTTGCCCTGAGCCCAAAATGGGTGGCAATAGCGATGAATCGAGTGGAGGCAAAATCAAAATAGGAGGATTTACCAATCATGGGAGTTATCTCAATGAAAAGCTTGCTTGAAGCAGGCGTGCATTTCGGGCATCAGACCCGCAGATGGAATCCGAAGATGGCGAAGTATATTTATACTTCTCGTAACGGAATTCATATTATCGATCTTCAAAAGACGAGCGATTTAATCGACACAGCTTATAAAGCTATGTTTGACATCGCCGCAGCTGACGGCAAAGTTTTGTTTGTCGGAACCAAAAAACAATCGCAAGAACCAGTTAAAGACGAAGCTATTCGCAGTGGTCAATATTATGTTGACAAACGCTGGTTGGGCGGCACTTTGACCAACTTCAAGACCATTAAAAAATCAATCAAAAAACTTCAAGATCTTTACAAGATGGAAAAAGACGGAACTTTTGCAGTTCTTCCTAAGAAAGAAGTTATCAATCTTCGCAAAGAAATGGACCGTTTAGAAAAATTCCTTGGTGGCATTAAAGAGATGAAGAATTTGCCACAAGCTATTTTTATCATCGATCCACGCAAAGAAAGAAACGCCATTCTTGAAGCGAAAAAACTTAATATTCCGGTATTTGGAATCGTTGATACCAATTGCGATCCAGATGAGGTTGATTATGTTATTCCCGCAAATGACGATGCACTTCGTTCTGTAAAATTAGTCGTATCAAAAATGGCCGATGCCATTATTGAAGCCAACGGTGGCGTCTCTGTAGAAGTTGAACAATCTGCAGAAACAGCTGCAAAAATCGAAGAAGTTAAAACACCAGAACAACCTCGCCGTCCTCGTCCGGATCAACAACAATCCAGACCAAGACCTGAGCAAAAACCAACGCCTGTACAACCAGTAGTTGCTGAAACAAAACCAGCTCCGGTTGTTGAAGCTGTTAAAGAAGTTGTTGTAGAGTCCCCAGTTGCTGAAGTCACCAGTGTCGATTTCGAAGCGATGACTGTTACTGAACTTCGTCAACTCGCTAAAGATAAAAGTGTTGCTAATTATTCGAAACTCCGTAAAGCCGAACTAATTGACGCCTTGAAATAAAGCTTAATGGGGGGCTATTCATAGCTCCCTATTTTTACAGAATAATAATTGAGTATAAAAATAAAATATGTTAATATTATATTAGCGTAATTAGGAGGATTCATTATGGAAATCACAGCTAGCTTAGTCAAAGAGTTGCGCGATAAAACTGGCGCAGGGATGATGGACTGCAAAAAAGCACTTGTCGCTACTGAGGGAGATATCACCCTAGCCATCGACTGGTTGCGTGAAAAAGGGATTGCCAAAGCAGAGAAAAAGGCTTCAAGAATCGCTGCAGAAGGCGTTGCAAAGATTGTTATTAATGGTAACAAAGCTACATTATTTGAATTGAATTGCGAAACTGATTTCGTTGCGAACAATGAAAAATTCACAACCTTAGTTGACATTGTTGGAAACATCCTTGATCATTCAGGTGTCACGAATACTGAAGCTGCACTCGAAGTGGTATCTAACGGAAAAACGGTCCGTGAGTTGTTACTTGAAGCTGTCTCCGGAATCGGTGAAAATATTACATTAAGAAATGTTGAAATTATTGAAAAAACCGATGGTCAGGTTTTTGGATCTTACTCCCATATGGGTGGCAAGATTGTCAGCCTGGCTGTTTTGAATGGTGCCGATGCTGAAACAGCAAAGGATGTCGCCATGCATGTGGCAGCGATGAATCCGCGTTATTTGTCAAGCAATGACATTTCTGCAGAAGTGATAGCTCATGAGCGTCAAGTGTTAACAAATGAAGCGTTAAATGAAAATGCTGAATCAGCCAAACCGAAACCAGAAGCTATTATTTTAAAAATGGTTGATGGCCGTTTAAACAAAAACATGAAAGAAATTTGCTTGTTGTATCAACCTTTTGTCAAAAATCCAGATTTATCGGTTGAAGCATATGTTAAGAGCAAGAGCGGTTCAATCGCTTCTTTTAAACGCTTAGCCGTTGGCGAAGGTATCGAGAAAAAAGAAGAAAATTTTGCTCAAGAAGTCATGGCCGTCCAAGGCAAATAAATTATAAAAGGACACTTTTTTGTGTCCTTTCTTTACATAAAAAAGGGGGATTAATGGATGGAAAAAGTAGTATTAATCAAATTAAGTGGTGAGGCTTTAGCCGGAAAATCAGGTATCGGTATTGACCCTCTCGTCGTCAAGAAGATAGCCCACGAAATCAAATCTGCTTATGATTTGAAAGTATGTGAAATTGGTATTGTTATTGGCGGTGGAAATATCTTCAGAGGTCGTCTAGCCACGGAAATGGGTATCGAACGATCAAGCGCAGATTACATGGGAATGATTGGAACAATTATCAATTCATTGGCCTTACAAAGTTCTTTAGAATCACTTGGCGTCGACACCCGCGTGATGTCATCGATTAATATTCCACAAGTTTGCGAACCTTATATTCAAAGAAAAGCGATTAGTCATCTTGAAAAAAATCGAATCGTTATCTTTGGAGGCGGTACAGGAAATCCCTATTTTTCAACGGATACAACAGCGGCTTTACGTGCCGCCGAAATTGATGCTTCAATTATTTACATGGCGAAAAACGGAATTGATGGTGTCTATGACAAAGATCCTAGAAGTAATCCTGATGCAGTCCGTATCGAATTTTTAACCCATCAGGATGTTTTGCAAAAACAACTTCATGTTATGGATTCGACAGCCGCTGCGCTTTGCCATGATAACAATATTGACATTTGCGTATTTGATATGAATGTCCAAGGTAATATCAAACGAGCTATCTTGGGTGAAAATATCGGTACGTTGATAAAAAAATAAAAGGGAGGATATTAAAAATGCCAGAAATGATTATGATGGATGCCGAAGAACGGATGGAACATTCGCTTGAAGCTTTACATCGTGAATTTACGACCGTCAGAAGTGGCAGAGCCAACCCAAAAATGTTTGAACGGGTCACGGTCGATTATTATGGAGTGATGAGCCCAATCAATCAAGTGGCTTCAATTACTTCACCAGAAGGAAATCAACTTTACATCAAACCTTTTGACAAATCCTTGCTTTCAAAATTAGAAAAAGCAGTGTTAGCGGCGAACTTGGGTGTCACACCCAACAATGACGGTGTCGGACTCAGAATCGTATTACCTCAGATGACAGAAGAACGTCGAAAAGAAGGCGTTAAATTAATCCATAAAATGGCAGAAGATAACAAAGTAGCTATTAGAAACGTTCGCCGTGATGCCATTTCAGAGATCAAAAAGCTTGAAAAGGATAAAAAACTATCTGAGGATGATTCAGCATACTATCAAGAGGAAATTCAAAAATTGACGGATCGATTTATTATAAAAGTTGATGCAATTTTTGCCGAAAAAGAAAAAGAAATAATGCATATATAAGACTAGTTTACTAGTCTTTTTTTTCGTCTGCACTATATAGATAGAAATAATACATGAATTGTAGTATAATTTTTATGATATCTTTGAGGTGCCTATATGTTATTTTTTAGAAAAAAGCAAACAATCACAATTCCCAAACATTTAGCTATTATACTAGATGGCAACGGACGATGGGCGCAAAAACGCGGATTAAGTCGAACGATGGGTCATCAAGTTGGCATTGAAAACATTCGTAACGTTGCTTTACTCTGTCAAGAAATGGGGGTCAAAGCATTGAGTGTTTTTGCATTTTCTACGGAAAACTGGAATCGTCCACAATCAGAAGTGGATTATTTGATGACTTTACCTGAAGAATTTGAAAAACGATTTTCTAATGATTTTAAAAAATATGATATTAAAGTTATGTTCAGTGGCAGAAGGTCCAAACTTTCAGCTAAGAATTTAGATATCTTAGACCGTATAACAATGGAGACAAAAGACCGAGAAGGATTGATATTAAACGTATGCTTTGATTATGGTTCATATAATGAAATTACGGAAGCGGTAAAATCAATCGCATCTGATGTCAAAAATAACAATCTTGAGATTGACGACATTGAATCGCAAACCATTTCCAACAGGCTTTATTCTGCGAGTCTTCCACCACTTGATTTGCTAATTAGAACCTCAGGAGAGCTGCGCTTAAGTAATTTTATGCTCTGGCAAGCTGCTTACTCTGAATTTTATTTCACTAAGATTCATTGGCCGGCATTTGGGAAGAAAGAACTGATAAAAGCATTCAAATCTTTTTCAAACAGGCATCGCCGTTTTGGTGCAATCAAGGGGTGAGAATATGAACCAAAGGTTTAAAACTGGTTTATTGATGGGACTTGCGTTGATACCCCTCCTTATTTGGGGAGATCGTTTTTTCATCTTTACAATTTTTTGTCTGCTTTTATCAATCGGTGCTGCGATAGAATTTCGTTTGATGGTACGAAAAATTCATGAACTTCCAAAATGGATTGACTTAATTACAGTTGCTTTAACGGGTTTAATCTATTTAAGCGTATATGCCGTTGCAGTCAATCAATTTGATGCAAGAATTCTCTTGATAGAAATGATATTAATTCTGATGATATTTGCGATACTCATGGTTTTTGTCGAAGAATTTAACCCAGGGGATTTCGGGAATGCTATTTTAACGATTCTCTATTGTAGTTTAGGATTCGCAACTTTTTCCATTTTTAGAACAATGGGTCTTCATTATGTATTATATATATTAATTGTCGTGATGGTAACTGATACGGCAGCTTATTTTTTCGGTATTCGATTTGGAAAACATAAGATTGCACCAACCGTCTCACCTAAAAAAAGTGTCGAAGGTTCCATCGCAGGATTAATTTTTGGTGTTATGAGCGGAACTTTATTTGGTTATTTTTTGAGTGTAATGGGGTCTGGATACTCTATCCTTCATTATATTTTAATATCTGTGGCAGTATCAACCGTTGGCCAAATTGGCGACCTTGTTGCCTCTAAATTTAAACGCTCTCACGGTATAAAAGACTATTCTAATCTATTTCCGGGTCATGGCGGAATCTTGGACCGCTTTGATTCTTCGGTGTTTTCATCTTTGTTTTTATTCTTGATTTTACTAATATCCGAGGTGTTTTAATTGAAACGTCTTTGTTTGCTAGGTGCGACCGGTTCTATTGGTAATCAAACACTCGATATTGTCAGGGAGAATCCTTCCGAATTTCAAATTGTCGTTTTGACAGCCAACCGAAGAATAGAAAATCTGATTAATTTAATCCATGAATTTAAACCTGAATTTGTTTCTGTTGGTTCTTTCGAAGATAGCCAAAAACTGAAATCATTATTTTCGCAAGTCGAAGTTGGTTTCGGAGATGAAGGACTCAAAACGGCCGCAACTTGGAATCGAAATGATTCAGCGATGTTAGTGGTTAATGCCTTGGTGGGAATCGTAGGGTTAGTGCCTACGATAGAAGCGATTCGTTTAGGTCGTGATGTGGCATTGGCAAATAAAGAAACGCTCGTGGTTGGGGGAGAAATCATCAATGAGATGATAAAACAACATCAGACCAAGTTATTGCCAATTGATTCTGAACATTCTGCCATATGGCAATGTTTAAATGGTGAAGAACCCAAAAAAATCAAACGTCTGATTATTACCGCAAGCGGAGGAACCTTCCGTGATTACCTTCGAAGTCATTTAATGAATGTGACAGTAGAAGACGCGTTAAAACATCCCAATTGGTCTATGGGAAATAAGATTACCATTGATTCAGCAACGATGATGAATAAAGGCTTTGAAGTCATTGAGGCACATCATTTATTCGGTGTCGATATCGACCATATCGAGACCGTCATTCATCGCGAAAGCATCATTCATTCAATGGTTGAATTTATTGATCATTCGATGATTGCCCAACTTTCCGATCACGATATGCGCCTACCGATATCTTACGCTCTGTTTTTTCCATCAAGATGTGTTAACCCAGTGAAATCAATTGATTTAGTTAAGCTTGGGAAATTATCATTTGAGGCACTGAGTTTTGAGAGATATCCTTGTTTGAATTTTGCCTATCAAGCGCTTAAAAAAGGCGGAAATGCACCGGCAATTCTTAATGCGGCTAATGAAGCTGCTGTCGATCTATTTTTGAATCATAAAATCACTTTTTTACAGATTGAAACCATTATCTATGAAGCAATGAATCAATCTCATCATATTCAGAAACCGAACTTAGAAGACCTTCTGATGACTGATCGATCAGTCAAAAAAGATATTTACCAGCGTTACACATAGACTAGGAGAATAATTTATGCAAATATTAATTGTATTAGGTAACATCTTGCTTTTCATTTTGGTGCTCAGTATTGTCATATGTATCCATGAATTAGGACATTTCTTTTTCGCGAAACGGGCGGGAATTCTTTGTCATGAATTCGCTTTTGGCATGGGGCCGCGCGTCTGGAGCAAAAAAGTGGGAGAAACCACATTTTCGATTCGTGCATTTCCGTTTGGTGGTTTTGTCTCGATGGCGGGAGAAGAAGTCAATCGAGATTTAGTTAAAATCGGGGATTATGTCAAACTGATGTTTGATGAAACCGGTCTTGTTAAACGAATTATACTGAAACCCAAAGCGACGAGTTATAACGATCTTGAAGAAGTTAAAGTTGAAAGCATTGATTTGTTTGGTGAAAACATGTCGCGATTATATATTAATGAATATGAAGTCCGACGCGATGCTTTTTATATGATCGATGGTGTTGATATTCAGATTGCTCCCCAAGAGCGTAACTTCAATTCAAAACCAAAACGACACCGTTTTATGGTCACCATTGCTGGTGCAATGATGAATATTATTTTAGCGTTCTTCGTTTTCTTGATTATCGCCCTTGGTTGGGGTGTTGCGGATGCTGCTAGCCGAGTCATTAGTTCAGTATCAACAGATACGCCAGCTTTCCAAATATTGATGCCAGGCGATGAAATTGTTTCAATTAACGGGCAAGAAGTCTTTTCATGGTCAGAATCTGAAGGAGCATCGGTTAATTCAGAACTGGCAAAATATGAAGAAGCAGATGAATTCATCTTTGTTGTTAAAAGAAACGGGGCATTAGTAACCCTTCCGCCCATTAAGCCGCAATTCATTTTTTATGGTCTTGGATTTTCAAGCAAACCCGGGACGGATGAATTATTGATTGGAACACCGCTTTACACCACAACCGAACTAATGAAAAACGATAAAATCATCTCTATTGATGGCATCACATTTTCAAATTGGCAAGAAATCATTGATTTTTCAAACACTTATCCTGGATCCACAGAAGACGAACCCACCACAATCGTGGTCGAACGTGAGGGTGAATTAGTGACGCTTCAATACGTTGCGTATAACGAACACACTTTAAAAGCAATGGGATACAATCATTTTTATTCGCGAATTGGTATCTCTGGTTCAACACACTTTTCTTTCTTTGGATCGTTTGAAGCAGCTATGATTAGTTTATATAATTCCTCAATTTCCATATATCGCACTTTGGGATTGTTATTTACAAGCGATCAAGTTGGTATTGGCGATCTATCTGGATTTGTCGGCATTTATTCAATCACGGCTAATGCAGCTAAAGATGGGTTAAGAAGTTTACTTTCCTGGATTGGTCTTTTATCGGTCAATCTTGGCATTGTCAATTTACTTCCTATTCCGGCTTTGGATGGTGGTCGATTAGTTTTTATTGTCTATGAAGCTATCACCAAGAAGAAACCTAATCAGAAAGTTGAAAACATGCTTCACACCATCGTATTATTTTTGCTTTTGGGACTGATGATTTTTATTACTTATAAGGATATATTACGATTGATAGGCATTTAATTATTTACATTGCCGGTGGTTAAACCACCGGCTTTTCTTTTCTTATATTGTTTATGCAAGCCCAGATTTGGCTATTGCTAAGTAAATTTAAAAAATCACTAAAAAGTGAAAAAAAGTATGATTATCCCGGTAAATTATAGTTGACTTGTAAT
>DILB01000008.1 GCA_002424815.1 Caryophanales bacterium UBA5603 | reverse complement strand
ACAAGCATACTGGCATATTCGTAGAAATTAGGAACGATAGCCGCAAGTTCTGCCAATGTCATTGAAGAAACTAATACATCATTACCTTGTGACAATACAGTTTTCACAGACCATGTATTCAACTGACGAACCGAGTTGTATACTCCTAGTTTTGTGTAAATGATAACTTCATCACCAACAAGGACTGTGTGTGAACCATGAGCATAGATACCATTTCCTAGAGCATCTTGAACAAAGAATCCTGATGTTCCGTTTTTAGCAGAAACGATACCTTTAATATACATCATGTCAGTTCCAGCAAAAGTCCATTCAGTTCCTGTTTTAGCATTAAATTGTGCGAAATCAGTAACAATAACAATTGGTGAGACAACAATAATGAACTCTTTGGTTCCGGTTGTTTCTGGAGAAGCAGCGAATGCTAAGGTTGCTGTGACTGTAACTGAATATTCAGATCCTAGATACTTGAGTGTCAATACATTAACTGCTAAAGTAGCATTATCAGTTGCTGTTAGAGCCCAAGTGATCGCTGAACCATTCAAACCGGTTGTTGGAAGAGTAATGACATCCAATTCTTTTGCTGTCAAAGCAACGGTCAAAGCAGCGACATCATCTGCTATTTTTTCTGCATAAGTGGAAATCGTCACAACAAATTCTTTCGTGTTGACGATGGGGTCGCCTACTGCAGGTGTATAAGTAAGCGTTGCAACTAAGGTTACTTGCGTAGCTTGTGTTACTGTTTCATAAGTCACGATGCCTGCAGCAATCGTTGCGTTGACATTAGCATCCTTAACAGCCCAAGTAATAGTTGAACCTTGGAATGCGGCTGGTAATGCTACTTCTTCAGCGCTGACTACCGAAGTTTTCGTTGTTAATTGTTGAACATTGATTGCAGCTTGTTGAGCCGGTGTATAAGTAATTCCAGCTGCACCTTCTTGATAAACAAAGTAGATGACACTTGATTGTGTGTAGTAGTAAACGACATTAACAATAACTTCTCTGTCTTTATTAGCGGTCAAAGCAGCAAATGAATCGTTAATGGTTGAACGATAATAAATTTGAGCAAGTTGTGTTTCACCACTAAAGAAGAATAAGTTAGTATATCCACCGCTTGTAATTTCTTTAATTGTAGCGGTAATGGAATATGTTTGTCCACTGACAAGTGGCGTAGTTCCGGGTACGTAGGTAATCGGCGTTTGAGTATGAGCATTACCGGAAGAAGTTTTTGATTTTACAATTGCATTTTTGATTTGATGTTGCCCGTTATAAATATCAACGGTACCAAAAATAACAATCTTATCGCCTAATAATGTTCCGGCAGGAGCCGTTGTGTAAATAAATAACATGCCAGTTCCATCAAATACGAAGTAACCGTTATTGATGAAGAAATAAACCGTTCCTTCAACTTGAGCAATTGCGTCTTTTGACATAGTCCAAACTTGAGCAATGGTCGAAGTTGTGATTGGTGTTACAGTGAATGAGAAGACTCTCGTTGTTGGTGTTGAAACACCATCAATTGTTAATGAAGCGGTTATTGTAACTGTTTGTTGTGCAGAAACTTCTGCAAATGTAATTTTTCCTGATGCGATTGTTGCATAGGTTCCACCCGTTGTGACAGACCATGCAATAGCAGAAGAGTATCCACCAACAGCTGGAAGTGTAACGGATTGTCCACCAACTACGTTTGCAGGAAGAGAAATGGCGGCTGCGTCGGCATCCAAAGCTTCTTGTCCAACTAATGGCGCTAATTCAATATCAGAAGCGGCTCCAGCAAACAAGACCATGACACCATTCGTTCCATGCAATGCATAGTAATAAACATCAATTGTAACAACTTTACCATCAAAGGTTTTTAGAGCATTAATCGAGTCAGCTAATGAATAAGAATAAACCGTTCCAACTCTTTCTGTTCCAACATAAATGTCAACGTATCCTGTTGACAACACTTTGACTGTAACAGTGATTGTAAAGGCTTTACCATGGACCAATTTATCGGTTGAGGCATTAATATCCTTTAAATCTGTTGCATCAGTCAATACTTGTGGGGTAATTGTAAAAGCATTGCTGCTTGATAGAACTTGTTGGAAAGTTAAATTGGAAAGTTGATATAACGTGTTGTAATTTTTGTATAATCCTTTAATTCTTACGTTATCACCAACAGCAACCGCATTGAAATAAGTGGCTGTAGTGTAGACAGCTAAGTAATTGTTTGCACTATCAACGAGGAAATATCCACCGTTGAATTTAACATAAACAATACCCGTAACGTCAACGTAATCGTTAAGAAGCGCCGTTGAATGGAGTGCTGCAAATGTCGTGTAAACTGTCGCAGCCGGTTCAGCAATAATCCGGATGGTCTTTGTGATGGTAACGCTTGTTTCGCCAATCGTTAACACACCGGTTAAAGTAACGGAAACGTTAACTCCGCTTTCTTCAACTTTTTGACGAGTAATTGTGACTGTATACATTGTGTCTGAACCAACAGTCGTTGAGATTGCGGCAGCTGCTACATCGCTGGATGTCCAAGTGATTGTAGCGCCTTGTGAAGTACTAGGTAATTTGAAATTGGCAACGATCGAATCCGAAGAATCGATGATAATGCCAGCGCCAACACGATTAAGAAAAACGGTTGCGCTTTCTGCTTTAACTGTAACATCAAACGTTTTTGTCAATGTAACAGCATTTAAAGTTGCAGTCAAAGTCAGGGTAATAACTTGGTCACCGGTTGTATAATCTGGAATAGAAATTTCACCAGTGGCGGTAATATAGTCAGCATCTTCTGTAGACCATGAAAGGCTTACACCATTGACGCTGGCTGTTGGCAACGTTAAATCAGTCGTAACTGCTGAAATGTCGCCAAGAGTAATACCATCCAAAACAGCTTGGACTTTTTGTGTGTCACTTAACGTTACCGTTGTTTGTCCTGAAGTGGTTGTCGTTGTTGTTGTAGTTTCTGTACAACCAACCAATACGAACATCGTGACAATCGCAAATCCAAGTAAAGCTACTTTCTTGAAAGTCAATTTCATATGAATCCTCCTATTTATATTTTTTGTTCTTATTACTCTATAATAATAACGTCAGTGGCGAGAGTAAGCATTAACTGAAATTTGGACTTGTTATAAATATAAGAAGCATGATTTGATGAATCAAAATCAAAATCATAGTATCCTAAAGGTCCTGAAACAGTAATAACGTCACCAACTTTGAGTCCTAAAATATCCGCATTTAATAAAGTAGCATCATCAATACGAACGGTGAAAGTATTATTCGATGAATCTTTTACAGTAACACTGCTTTTAGCAGGATTAATATAAGTAATTGTTAAATTTTGTAATGTGACAAAAGTTCCAATTCGATTAAACGAAAAATCATTGTAAGTAATTATGTTGGGTGTAACAACATTATCAGTTGAATTAACAGAAAGATTGGCAGTTCTAAAGTTCGATAATTGCGGACTGCCACTGTAATACGTTGGTGTCAATGCGCCGATAGTAACATTCGCCCCTATTTGAAGTAAAACCGTTGAATTATTGAATCCAGCGTACATGTATACTCCAAATCCGCTTTCATCCTGTAAATAAATATTATCCCCTATCATGCGTGTTATGGTTCCGGTAATCACAACTTTCAGGCCAACATAAGTATCAAAGTTTTCTACTAAATATTGAATTGACATCTGAGTTCCGGTTTTACTGTAATCATAGGCTGGATCAAGTTCTCCCCAAACTCTTCTTCTGGTCATTGAAGCATTCCAATCAGCTAAGGTCAAAATCGTGATAAATTTAGACCCTATTGATACTTTGTTTTTTGAGTAAGCGAGTTCTACCAATTCCAAATTAAGAAGAATGAAGTTGCTTGAAGCGGTCGGACGATACCATACCCAGGCAAGATATCTACCGTTGCCGTCCTGTCTTTCACCTTCGGCTTGTAAGACAATAGTATGAGCGTTTTTAAGTTTATCTTCAGTGTATTTAGCTGCTGCTTTGCCCCAAGCTTCATAGAGTGCTGTTGATTCAGGCGTATCGATTCCTAAATAACGAACAGAAAATGTTTGCGAACCGCTTCTAAACCACGTTGTATCACCGTCAACATAACGATCAACAGTAACAACCCCGATTCCGTCGGCGATGAATTCTTTATTCAGGTAGTCTGATTCAATCAATTGAAGCGTTGCATCGTATGCAGATAAATTATTGTAATAAATCGGTTCTAGATTTAGCGGTGTTGTATAAACACGAACTTCGCTGCCATTTAGTACCTTGTTTCCAGCAACTAAATCTGAGCCATATTTTACAAACTTGTCATACTCAGCATCACTGTTAAATACTTTAGAAACATCGAAGAAATACTTAATGGTCAATCCGAGCCCTTCGAGCGTTTCTGTTATTGTTTCACGGCTCGCTCCCGTTAAATCTGGGAGCGTAACCATTGAATCTGAGGTCGTTGTGTCAGTAGTTGATTCGGTTGTTGAAGTTGTGTTAGTACAACCTATGACGCCAACAATCAGAAAAACTATGAGTATGAGCAATGAAAGTTTCTTTAGCATTTGTGTCATTCCTTTGATTTATGATTACCAAGTAACTTGGTTTTTAAAGAAGTCTAAAGCTTGCGTTGGTGTTTTTGATTTATTAAATATGAAATCTAAACAGAAGCCCGCTTCAACGCGAACAGTTGCTGAACCTGCACTTCTTGAGCCTGCTGCGAAAGCAGGATCGTATTGATAATATTCTGTTTGATTTTTGGCAATGTTCGCAACCATTGATTTATAAATATAGTCTCTACGAACATCGGTAGAAGGCCAATCAATGATGCCGTCAGCTGCCCAAAAATCTAATCCAATTTGCATAAAACTTGTATAAGTCATACTAACTGTTGGTGATAATTTTACTTCTACATCAGAAGTATAAGCAGAAAGACGAACTGGCAAATAACCCGTGTCAATCGCCCAACGAACTGTATTTTCGGTAGAAGTAAGATGTTTTATAAATAACCAAGCAAATAATTTTTCATTAGATGATGCTTTTTGGAAAACACCAATATTAGGTCCTTGTTGAACAGCTGATAAAGAACTGGTTAATTGATAGTTATTGGTTCCATCATTTAATGTAACGGTTTGGTTTGATGCCGTAGCTGTTTGTGGAACTTGCAAGAAATCTACATCAAAAATACCAAACTTCAAATTTGCTGAAGGATCTTTGGTGGTAGGAATATTGTATAATACGCCAGCTGTTGATCCAACCGTCATAGCTACATCACCATATTTAAAGTTGTTTGAACCATAGGTTTGGGACCAAATGGCCGGAAGGACAAATACTCTTTGCTTAAACATTGCATCAATGTAATTTAACATCGATTTAGTAGTAGGATTGTCAATCAAAATTTCTCCTGCTGAATTCGTATATGGAGCTTTCCATTGACGGCTCATATTAATAAACATATTTCCAGATGAGTCATAATTAAGCAAATAGGCGAATTTCTTAGCTGTAACATCCGTGACTGCCGTTGAATTCAACATAATTGCGCCAAGTTGTTGAATCTGTGTGAATGTTAATGGTGTTGTATGTGATAAGAAGCCTTGATCAGAAATCGTAATTCCTGCAGCTCTAATAGCAGCTATATGTGATTTTAAAACTGTACGGTTAACTGCCATCATTTCGGTTGATTTAGAATAAGGCATCGTAAAGTATTGACCGCCAACATATTGGTTGTTTTCGGCAAGATATCCAGGTACAAAATCGCTTAAATCGACACCGACATCAACAAATTGTCCATAAATAGATGAAGATGAATCGGTGATTTCGTAACGCACGTTGCTATTAATCATATTATTAAGAGAATATGCCGCACCTGCTTGAACATATCCAGCAAAATGGTCTGGGTAACCCAAAGCCATTGTAGGTACTTGACCAACAGATATTCCAAGATTAATTTTTTCTCTTAAAGTATTATAATCTGATTGTGAAGTTGAAGTGATCGTGACATTGGGGTACATTTCTTCAAATTCAATGATAAGTTGATCAAGTAATGCTGATTTATCAGCACCATAAATATGCCAGAAAGAAATGTCTACTGGATCATCGGGAAGGTCCATAATGATTTTTGTAGTTGTTCCTACTCCGGTCGTGGTTGAAGTTGTTAATTCTGTTGTAGTAGTTGTCGCCATTTCAACGCAACCAACTAAGGTAAATACAACCATTAAAGCCATGATACTTAAAAGTATTTTTTTCATTTATATCCTCCTATAAAATTTGATGTTAACTTTGAGTATGATAAACCACTTATCGTGGGATTATCCCTTAATACCGCTGCGTGATACACCTCTCATAATCTGCTTTCGGAATGTGAAAAAGACTATGAGTAAAGGTAATGTTACAAGTGTTGCTGAAGCCATTTGCTGACCATAGTCGGTTCTGCCGGTACTTGTGTCGGTGAATGCACCACGAAGACCGTTTGAAACTAAACGATATGAGTCTTTTGTTGTGACCATGGCTGGCCAGATATAGGCACTCCAAGCGCCCATTGAATTCAATATAATGATTGTAACGATGGTCGGCATCGCTACAGGTATCATGACTTTTAATAGATATTTGAAATCAGTTGTTCCATCAACTTTGGCGGCGTAATAGAGTTCGTTAGGAATTTGTTTAAACGTTTGCCTCAAATAGAAAGTATAAAACACACTCGTCATGAAGGGTAACGTCATAGCTAAAATCGCATCCATGTAAGTTTGATTCATAATATCATACCAACCAAGTCTGTTAACCGTAAGGAAGTTGGTCAATATAAAGATTTCACCCGGAATCATCATCGTTGCGATTATGATGCCAAATACAACGTCTCTGCCTTTAAAATTCAATCTTGCAAAAGCATATGCAGCTAAAATCGTTGTAATTGATGTTCCGATTGTCGTAATTATGGAAATAACAATTGTATTTTTCATGTAAGTAAAAAATGGAAATAAAGGCTGACCACGACGAGGTCCACTTTGGACCAAGTCAAATAGACTTGTATAATTCAATAATTTCCATTCAGAGGGTTTGATAAACAATAAAGGTGGTGTTTGTTCAATCATAATTGCATCTTTAACGGATGTTAACAACATCCAATAAAACGGAACCAAGATAGTGATTGCAATGGCAGCAAGAAACAAATAGACCAAGACATTAGAGATGATTTTTTTTGTTTTATAAGATTTTTCGTTTTTCACGAATACTTCTGACATCTTCAGCACCCCCTAGTAATGAATCCGTTTTTTGCTGACAACAGTCTGAATCACGGAGAACAACAATGTGATAAAGAACAGAATGATAGCCGCTGATGCTGCGTAACTATAAAATCCTTGGAAAGAGAAATCTGATCGGTATTTATAAACAAAGGCTACGATGGTAATCATCGAGTACGGTTGTGCACCAAGTCTCTCACCGAATAAACCGATAACAGAATTGTAAGCTTTCAGAGCGCCAATCATCGAAGTAATCGAAATATAGAGAATGAGTGGCGATAATAAAGGAACCGTGATTCTTTTGAAAATTGTCCATTTGGTAGCATGATCAATCTTAGCAGCATCATAATACTGCTTATCAATATTTTGAAGACCGCTGGTAAATACCAAAATTTTGAAGGCCAGACTTTCCCAAATGGTGAAAATCATTAGTGCTCCCATTTGAGCCCACCAACTCGCTGTTCCACCAATCCAGTCAAGCGCGGTGATTCCAAACCAACTTAAGACAAGATTAAATAATCCGTAATCGCGATGAAACATGACTGCGAATGCCATACCAACTGCGATTCCATTTGTAACATAAGGAAGGAAAAATACTGTCTGAAAAAATCCTTTTAGTTTTGGTATCGATTTGAGAGCGACAGAGATCAATAACGAAATAATAATTGATAACGGAACAGATACCAAAGCTAAAACAAATGTATTTTTCAGTGATTGCCAAAACAATTGGTTTTTGAAGATGACACCATAGTTAGCGATGGTATAACCTGTAATCGAACCAGCACCATCATTAGCAAGCGGCAAGTAATCTTTATAAAACGAAATAACGAAGGCATTGAAGAGCGGATAGAATGTGAATACCGCCATCAATAGAAGCATTGGCGCTAAGTAAAGCCAAGCCCTGAGATTATTTTTTGTTTCCATAGTTTACTTTAGCAACTTGCCTTCAAGATTGAATAAGTGCATTTTGTCTGGTTTAATGTTGAAATGCACCCAGTCACCAGCTTTGATGTGTTCTGAAGCGTCAACGATGGCTTTAAACGTCAATTTATCAAGGAGGCTGCCTTCATTGCCTGGAACCTCAATAATTAGCGTTGTATCACGACCAATCGTTTCAACTAAATCAATTTCAAATTTAAATTCGCTTTGCTTTTCTTTATCAACAATGAAACCTTCGGGTCTAATACCGATTTTGATGGGTTGATCCGGTAATTTTGATTTTCCTATCATCATACCATTTGCATAGATTTTTTTATCTTTAATTTCACCATTAAAGATATTAATCTGAGGCGATCCAAGAAATTGAGCAACAAACATATTTATTGGAAAATCATAAACTTCTTGAGGTTCGCCCATTTGTTGGATAACTCCATCTTTCATAACAACAATTTCATCAGAAATAGACATCGCTTCTTCTTGGTCATGTGTTACGAATACGGTTGTAATGCCGGTTTCGCGTTGAATTCTCTTAATTTCTTCGCGTGTCTGTAAACGGAGACGTGCATCTAGATTGGATAGGGGTTCATCTAGTAAAAGAACACGCGGTTTTTTGACTAAAGCGCGGGCGATGGCAACACGCTGTTGCTGCCCACCAGAAAGTTCTTTTGGTTTGCGATCGAGCATTTCGCCAAGACCGACCAATTGAGCCATTTCAATGGTCCGTTCTTTAGCTTCAGTTTTTTCAATCTTGAGATTTTCGAGCGGAAATAAAATGTTTTCGCGCACAGTCATGTGTGGGTATAAAGCGTAGTTTTGGAATACCAAACCAATCCCTCTTTTTTCGGGGGGCATATCAGAAACTTCATCCTCTCCGAAAAAGATTTGCCCTTGGTTTTGTTTTAACAAACCAGCAATCAAATAAAGTGTTGTCGATTTTCCGCAACCAGATGGCCCAAGTAAGCCTATTAATTTTCCAGAAGGAATTGTCAAATCGACATGATCGACTGCATGAACTTCTTTTTTATCTTTGCTAACAAAGATTTTTGTTAAATCAAGCATTTTTATTTCCATGTAAAGTGTCTCCTATTCGTTATTAAAGCATTATATAACATAAAATTTCGAAAATATATACAAGTATATATCTTCGGAATGATGTTAACACAATATTTTATTCAAATCACTAGATTAATGAAAAAAAAAGAGGATTGCCTTAATCAAAAAGCAACACTCTTTGCCATTTATAGCAGTGTTGTGAAAATGTTGGTGATAGCTCCGGTCAAATTACCAAGCAAGTTAGTAATAATATCTGTTTCAAAATACAAGTAATAGCCAATCGCACCTAAAATGGCCAATACAAGGAATAATTTAAAGAACTTTTTAATGAAGACAAAGATACCGATAATCGCAAACAAGCCCAATCCAAGCAACATTAATCCTTGAATCCAAATTGGGAAACCTTCGAGAGCACTGATACCTGTGCTAATGTATGGACCGATTAAGCCTTCGATGGTATCCATGATTGTTGCAAAAATAAATCCATTGGTAAATGTCATTTTTTCACCTCATAAGATTTGCTATTACTATGTAATACTATTATATCACTTTGACTTAAATATCCAACAGTATTTTTACAGGTTTTCCATATTTTACATAAATTTTAAAATTCTCGTCGATTTTCAATGGCTCGAGATAGTGTTTCGCTGTCAGCGAATTCAAGATTTCCTCCAACAGGAACACCATATCCGATTCTTGAAACTTTAATTTCTATATCTTTTAGAACACGTTTAATATACATTGCTGTTGCCTCACCTTCTTGTGTGGCAGAAGTGGCAATGATTATTTCAGAAACAATATCATTTTGAACCCTTATCCAAAGTGATTGAAAGTTTAAATCATCAAGACCTACACCGTTCATAGGTGATAAAGCGCCATTTAGTACGTGATACAACCCATGATATCTCCCAGATTTTTCAATTGAAAAAACATCTTTTGCCGTTTCAACGACTAATATTTGTGTTTGATTACGATGTGGGTTGGTACAAATGGAACAAGGATCAACATCTGTTAAATGACCGCATATTGAGCATTGTTTAATCGATGATTTGACTTTTAATAAGGCTTCAGAAAATGCTTTTGCAGAATCATCGTCAATTTTATTAACCGAAAAAAGCGCATATCGCTCAGCGGTCTTGCGTCCTATTCCAGGGTATTTCATAAATTCGAGAATCAAGTTCTCCAAAGCTTGTGGGTAATTCATTAAAACATTCCCGGCATCCGCATGCCTTGAGTTAAGGATCCCATTGTTTCCTCGATTTCCTTATCAACTTTTCTAAATGCATCATTGAGTGCTGCAACAATCATGTCCTGAAGCATTTCAAGATCAGTAAAATCAACTTCTTCTCTTTTAATGTCGATACTAATGACCTCTTTGGTTCCTTTGACTGCGACGCGAACAACCGATCCCCCTGCTTGACCATAGAATGTTGAAGCATTAATTTCGGCTTGTGCTTTTTTCATATCTTCTTGCATTTTTTGAAGTTTTTTAATCATCTGTGGATTAATCATGTTGTTTCACCTCGTTTTTATTGTTTCTTGATTCTGACTAAATCACCAAAAAGATTAATGGCATCCGTTACAATTTTTCCTTCTGATTTTGGAGCATTTTCTTCTGTTTCTTCCGAAACATCACGGAGTTCAGAACTGACAATTGGTGAAAGTCTAATGGACCGTTTCCCTTGTCTCCACAGGTAAGCAAATTCATCTGAAATGGATTGAAAAATATCTGTTGGCAGCGCCATGTATTCGATATCACGATTAAACGTATTTTGTATGACTGATTTCATAATATTTTTGACAGAAGGTTTCATGAGCCGATTACAAGTAGCTGCACTTGGAAAAGTAACAATCATTTTTTCAAAGGAACTAGCAACCAATTGACCGGATTCAAAGAGAGATGCATATTGTTCATTAACACCGCTTAGATTCGATTTTGAAAGTTGATACCAGTGATTGATAAGATAGTTTTTATCATCGCGATTACCATTGTTTAATACCTCTTCAACAAATTCAATATTATAAGTCTGTGATAGGTCTCTTTGTTTAGGAAGGGCATCGGATGTTGTCTTATAAGTCTCAGGTTCAGAAATGTCGGAAACGCCTATAAATGAAGATTTTATGCTATCCTTTTCAACTGATTCTGGCTTCGATAAATCAACCATCTCAACCGTCTCTTCAACAGCGATTATATCGGTTTCAGTTGGGACATCATTCAGGATGATTTCAGGATGTAGAGGTGGTTGTTCGGTTTGTTTTTCTACTGTTTTTTTAATCACCGTTTCAACCATTGGCGTTGATTCAATCTTCTTGATACGCAGCTCTAAATCATTAAATGTCTGCCATACTTTAGCATCACTGCCGATCTCTTCATCGGTCATTTTGATAAATGCTAGTTCAAGATATAATCGAGGATTATTGCTCCATTTGATTTCGGCGGCTGCTTTATTGAGTACATCAAGATAGAAAAATAACCGACGATTGTTTAATGTTTGAGCGAGAACGGAGAACCTTTCATTATGATAAGGTTTCGGTGTAGAGTCATTATATCCAACATTTTTAAACACTAAAATATCACGATAAAATTGAATCAAATTTTGACATATTTTTTGTACTTCTTTTCCTGAAACAAGAAGCTCATCCATTAATTGAATTGCATTCGAAACGTTCATCTTCATGATAGATTCAACGATTTCGATTTGAGTTGAAAATGATAATGCTCCACATATTTGATTAACATCATCAATCGAGATAAAGTTAGGACTGTAAGAATATGCTTGATCAAGCAACCCCAGTGCATCACGAAGTCCACCTTCGGCGTAAATTGCAATTTGATCTACAGCTTCATCTTGAATTTGGATATGCTCTTTTTCAATGACTTCATGAAGTTTAATGGTTATCTCTGATGGCGTAATTGATTTAAAGTCAAAACGTTGACAACGCGAGTGAATTGTTAAAGGAATTTTTTGTGGTTCAGTCGTACAAAGAATAAAAATGACGTGCGCAGGTGGTTCTTCCAAAGTTTTCAATAAAGCGTTAAATGCACCCGTTGAGAGCATATGAACTTCATCGACGATATATACTTTATATTTCACATATCCCGGAAGATATCTAACTTTATCGCGAATTTCACGGATTTCATCAACACCATTATTACTAGCGGCGTCAATTTCAATAACGTCATTAATCGAGCCGTCTTGTATCCCTAAACAATTGGGGCATACATTACACGGGTTGGCCGTTGGTGCCTCAACACAATTGATTGCTTTAGCTAATATTTTGGCGATGGTTGTCTTGCCTGTCCCTCTTGGACCACTAAAAAGATAGGCATGTGCTACTTTATTATTCATCAAAGCGTTCTTTAAAGTCGTTGTGATATGAGTTTGACCAGCGACTTCATTGAAATCGACGGGTCGATAGGTACGATATAATGCTTTATAACTCATCGGTTTCAGCTCCTTGAAAATGATATTGATTCATAATACGGGTCGAAGGATTGATATAAACGACACCGTTATTAGCATCAATTAGTGTAACATCGCCCTCATTAATAAAATTTAATGCTCCCTCGATAATCATGCCTGGTATTTCTTTGCGACGCGCCATTAATGATGCGTGTTGATCATAGTTCCCCGTCTCTACAATAAACCCACTAACATATCTTTTGTCGCAATTGAGAATAATTGAAGGACGCATCTCTGGAAGCAATAAAATATGGGGTTCATCAAATATAAGCGAATTTTCGTATTCTAGATTTTGGATAGTATATAAAACCCGATCAGTTGCGTCCTTAATGTCAATGATTCGATTACGCATATAATCATTAGAAAGCAATTGAAACTGATTTATAATGTCTAAAGCAGCCCTTTTATATGCATCGTATGCATTTTCACCATCTTCAATGCGTCGGTATGCCTCATTGAGTAAAATCGGATCATTAACCATGAGTTTATGCGCTTCAAATATCATCGAAAATGTTTCGTTAAATATTTCTGAACTGTTTTTAATCGCATTCTCAATTGCTTCAGTGCTGGTTTTAAGCGCATTGATCAGTAATTCTTTTTGATTTATAAATAAATCAAACCTTGTCACGCCATTTTCTGAAGGAATCCATTTATGAATTTTTCCATAAGCGATTCCACTTTGTATGACAAGTCCAGTCAGTCTGCGCATAGTTTCCAACTCCCATATCATATTATACTTTATTTGAAGGGTATTTGACAGAGTTAATCTAACTTTTGGGCTAGTTTTTCTTTGATTTCAGCAATTGCATAAGCTATTGCTAATCCTTCGATAGATTTGATATCAAATTTGCGTTCTAACTTATTGATTGTAAAAATTTCGTTTTCGCCGTTTTGATAGATAAAAAAAGCCATTTTTAAAGTTTCTTGAAATTTTTCGTTCATTTGCAAACGACGAAAATCTTCAATCAAAAAACGATTAGACTCTCGCATTTTTTGATTAATTAACTCTAAAAACCGATCTTCATATTTCGTTTTGTATCTTTTGTCAGCTATTTTTTGAAGAATATAATCTCCGCCAAAATAGATTCCTGTAAAAATAATAGGGAGCGCAAAGAGGTTCCAAATATCTGTAGCCTCTAATGAACTAGTAAAATACAGATAGATAGTATACGCACCAATGATGCCAAACGTAATGAGAAACAGCATAAGATAAAATTTTGCTGGTTTTTTATATTGTTTCATGAATTATCACCTTGTATGTATTATACAATAAAAGAACTAAATTTATGATAAAATATTCATGGTGATAATATGTTATTTGATACAATTGCAGGAATTGCAACAATGAAAGGCTATAGTGCTCTCAACGTGATTCGCGTCTCTGGTTCAGATGCAATTCAAATTGTAAACCGTTTATTTGTCGGTAAAAATCTTGATTCGCAACCAACACACTCCGTCAGTTATGGGCATATTGTCGATGACTCCATTGTTATTGATGAAGTTTTAGTCTCGATTTTTAGAGAGCCTAAATCTTTTACAGCTGAAAACGTTGTAGAGATTAGTACCCATGGAGGTTTTTTGATTGCGGATAAGATTCTTGAATCATTGATTAAAAATGGTTGCCGGATTGCTGAACCAGGGGAATTTACCAAGCGCGCTTATCTGAATGGCCGAATTGACTTAACTCAAGCAGAAAGCATAATGGATGTTGTTAACGCTAAAACTATGACGCAACTAACCTTGGCTAATCAAGGCTTAAGTGGGCAAGTGAAAACATTGATTGCCGATCTTCAAACCGATCTTTTAACGCTAATAGCTAAAATCGAAGTTAATATTGACTATCCGGAATATGATGATGCTATCGTCATGACAAATGATATTATTATTCCTCAAACCACTGATTTAGTCACAAAGATTGAAGCCATACTGATAAAATCAAATACTGGTAAAATTATTCGCGATGGAATCAAAACCGTGATTGTAGGTAAACCAAATGTCGGAAAATCTAGTTTATTGAATACCTTGTTAAAAGAAGAAAAAGCCATTGTCACTGAAATTTCAGGGACGACTCGGGATCTGATAGAAGGAGAATTGAATCTTGGTGGATTATTGCTTAAATTAATCGATACCGCAGGCATCAGAAACACAGTTGATTTGGTCGAAAAAATTGGAATTGAACGTGCCAAAAAAGCTTTATCTGAAGCCGATTTGATTCTTCTGGTACTAGATCAATCACAATCCTTAACTGAAGCCGATAAAGACCTTTTAGAATTAACTAAAAATAGAGTTAGAATCATTGTTGGTAACAAAAATGACCTTGGAAATTCTGTCAATCTTGAAAACGAAAAAATGATACGTGTTTCCGCAAAACATAAAATCGGTATAGAAGCCCTCGAAAATGAAGTAAAAAGACTCTTCATCGATGAAGGATTGCTTGGAAATAATGAAACCATTCTTTCAAACACAAGACATATCGGAAAATTAAAAGAAGCCAAAAACGCATTATTAGAGGCCATTAATGCTTCAAAGAATGCCTATCCTGTCGATATGGTCGAAATCGATTTAAAAAAAGCGTGGGAATGTCTGGGTGAAATAACCGGCGAATATGGCTCAGACCTTCTGATATCAACTTTATTTTCGAAATTTTGTTTGGGTAAATAGGTTTCACGTGAAACCATCTTTTGCTTAACATTATCATTTCCGAATTGATTCTCGTGAAATTAATTAAAAAAGATAGTCAAACCAGATGGTTCGCTATCTTTTTCATTATTTGTTGAATTTATCAAGAAAAGTATACGTATTATGATCGTTGAAATATCCTAAAATACTTTCTAAATTCACGTTTTCAGCGGCCCGAAAGATATTGATATCAATGTTTTTGTATGTTTTTCTTAGGTTTTCAATGAGCTTTTTTACTTCTTTTCGTTTTGATTCTAACTCATTTCTAGCAACTTTACATCCACAACTCATGGTATCAATTTTATGATATCTCATGACTCGAATCAAATCCTTCTCTTTGATAAGGTACATAGGTCTAATCAGCTGCAGATTTTCATAATTCTCTGATTTTGCTTTCGGTAACATCGTTTTGAAACATCCTGCATATAAGATATTAAGTAAAGTTGTCTCAATAACATCATCAAAATGATGACCCAGCGCTAATTTGTTACATCCATATTTTTGAGCGATTTTATATAAAAAACCTCTACGCATGCGAGCGCATAAATAACAAGGATTGTCGGCTGAAATAGTCTCTGTTATATCAAATATGTTTGACTTTTCGACAATAACATCAATTCCAAGTCTTTGGCATAACGATATATGATTTGTGATATCTTCTTCATAAAATCCCGGATCCATAGTAATAAATACCAATTCAAAATCAATCGTTCCATGACGCTTAAGTTCCTGAAACAACTTTGCCATAATTAAACTGTCTTTACCACCCGAGAGGGCAACAGCAATCTTATCACCTTTTGAAATCAATTGATAAGTTTCAATCGCTTCAAGAAATTTAGAATAAACGGGTCCTTTATAATTTTTTATTAAACTACGCTCAAACAACTGTTGAAACCCAAATTCTCTCATAAGCCACCTCAGAACAATACTTATATTATACAAAACAAACTTTAGTTTGTAAACCACAAGGTAAAAATAAATAATTTAAAATAATTTAAAATAATTATTGATATTTAAAAATATAAATGATATAATTAGACATGTAAAAAGATACGCGTATAATGGAGGTTGAAATAATGAGTAATTTTGTCTGGGCATCAAAAAAACCACTAGATGATATTGCGACTTTGTATGAGGCAAATATCACCCTAAACAAGTCGGCTAGTTCGTATTTTGAAAACGCCTACGTCGTTTTGCTTGGTTTTGACAAAGTTTTTAAAAGAATTGCAGTCAAACCGATTACTAAAGAAGCGATATCCATGGGTTACATTCCAGAGGAACAACAACACAATATCACTGTCAAATCAAGCTATTCTCGTATTTGCAACAAGTCATTTTTACAAGAAATATCAGAGATGATGGGTTTGAAATTCGGAAATAATGAGTCGTACAAATACAAGGCTGTTTGGAACGAAAAAGAAAACGCCTTAATAATTGACTTGACTCACAAGGAGGGGTAATCTCATGATTACATTACTATCACTGGGCGACACCATGATTATTATTTGGTTTTCAGTCTTCATCTTTGCAGGTATTATTGAAATTTCCACGATGGACTTAACGAGTATTTGGTTTTCTATAGGTGCATTTTTCTCTTTATTGCTTGCGGTATTTTTCCCAAATGAACTTGTCCTTCAACTCTTAATCTTTGTAATTATCTCTGCTTTAACGTTAATTTTCTTGCGTCCAATCTTTAAAAAATATCTTAAAAGAAACGAAGTCAGAACCAACGCTGACCGTTTGATTGGTAAAATTGCCATTTGTACAAAGGCCATTTCTGAAGATGAACGCGGATATGTAAAAATTGATGGTAAATTATGGACTGCCGTTGCTAATGAAAGTATCGAAATTAATGAGAAAGTGGAAGTTTTAGCCATTGATGGCGTAAAACTCGTGGTAAAAAAACTATAATGAATGCTGGATTTTTGAAACGATCGATGTCCTCGCTTGTCGATTTGATTGCTGTCATGAGTATTGTTACCCTAACCTTCTTTCTTTTTGGTCGAACGATTATTCGTAATCAAATCCCGAATTTTGATGAAATTTTTACGGTTTATAACGAACTTGTCGATGCTTATAATTATGATTTAGAAACTATCACAACTGAATATACAGCGGCTTTAGCCATTGCTGATGGTAATGAAGCTCTTGAAACGGAAGCACAAACAATTTACGCTGCTAAAAAAGCGTTGTTGGATGCACAAAATATTGTTGATATTGAACCATATAATGCGCCTCTAACCGGTTATTTTCTTACATCTATCTATTACTTTTCGATTGGTTTTTTGATTCTTCTATCAATTTATAGTTTGGCTTTTAATGCTAAAACACTTGGAAGAAAGATGATGCAAATTAAACTCGAAGGTCCCATTAATCCTATTTCTATTTTCTTCCATGATGTAGTTTTCAAATATTTCTTTACCGTATTAGTCTTTTCTGTGAGTCTTTATGCAGGAGCTGTTCTGTTCTTGTTATCGTTAGCTATTGATTTAATCTTAATTTCTTTTACTAGGAACAAAAATACACTCAGAGATATTTTCTTGAAAATGTCCGTGGTTAAAACTGGCTACGGTTATTAAAATAAATTTTATTAGGAGGATTATATATGTTCGCACCATTATTTCTTGTTTCTGATTTTGGACTCATCGTTTTAATTGTCTTGGCCATTGTTGTCCTTGTATTCCTTGGCTCGCGTATTCGTATCGTCCCTCAAGCAACCGTTTGTATCATTGAACGTTGGGGTCGCTATGACACTACTTGGATTGCTGGATTGCATTTTCTAATTCCGTTTGTTGATCGTGTTAAGAAAACTTATAATGCTAGAGGTCAAGTTTTAGATCAAATTTCTCTTAAAGAACAAGTGCTTGACTTTGTTCCGCAAGCCGTTATCACCAAAGATAATGTTACCATGCAAATAGATACCGTTGTCTTCATGCAAATTACTGATGCAAAACTTTATGTATACGGTGCTGAAAACCCAGGTCTTTTAATTGAACATTTGACTGCGACAACCTTGCGTAATATTATTGGTGAACTCGAACTCGACCAAACACTGACTAGCCGAGATATCATTAATGAAAAAATGCGTATTATTCTCGACGAGGCAACTGATCCATGGGGTATAAAAATCAATCGTGTTGAATTAAAAAATATTATCCCCCCAAAAGAAATTCGTGAAGCAATGGAAAAACAAATGCGTGCAGAACGTGAACGCCGCGAATCTATTTTGATTGCTGAAGGTAAGAAAGCTGCGGCCGTCTTGGAAGCTGAAGGTGAAAAATTATCAGCAATTCTCAGAGCCGAAGCTAAAAAAGAAGCACAAGTACGTGAAGCTGAAGGTCAAGCAGAGGCCATTTTAAAAGTTCAAGAAGCCACCGCTAGAGGTATCACAATGATTAATGAAGCAAAAGCATCACAAGCATTTTTGACGCTTGAAGCTTATAAAGCGATGGAAAAAGTTGCTCAAGGACAGGCCACAAAGATTATTATTCCTTCAGACATGCAAGGGATTGTTGGATTGGCTTCGAGTTTAGTTGATGTTGTTAAAAAATAAATAACCCAAAAAAACAATGAAAAGCGTTCGATTCCCCGAACGCTTTTTTTATTTACGGATATAAAATGTTTCTAAAACATAAACACTATCGACTTCAATCTGGAAGGCGGATGCCTTTGACATTCCGTATGACACTACTTTAATGTAATCATTCGTCACAGTGATATAAGGGACGACTGGATTAGCATCTAAGAAACGATATTGCACGTCAATACCAGAATTTCTTGAACCACCATAATATTTTGTTCCTGTCGTGTTTCCTACTAGATAAGTCACTCCGATGGAGGATGAATAATCATTAAAATGCCAATTATTTTCCGCTTCAGGAATGAGACTTATGGTACCTTTAAGATAATTATCAGAACGAGCAAAGGGGATCAAAATAGTATTTTTATACACAGAACGGGAGTATTGATGATCATGTCCTGAAAGAACAAGATCGACCCCATGTGTCTCGAATATGGGCACAAGTTGTTCTCTAACTCGTGCTGTGTCATAGGATAAACTGTAGGGTCCTCGATGTAAAAAAACGATTGTCCATTTCATTGTATTGCCAGTTAAATCTGCATTAAGCCAATTTTTTAATATGGTTACATTCGATTCATCCATATAAGCACAAGTAGTCGTACCATCACATAATGACTCGGTGTTGATGGCGACAAAATGAACGTTGCCATAATTAAAACTAAATGTTTTTCCATCATCAAAATGACTAAGACGAGCGTCGTTTTCTATTTCATCAAAGTCTGTGTAAATAGGACCGTTATTAGGAAGGTTCATGTAACCATCAAATTCTAAATTGCTCATTCTCGTGCCTGAAATTCCCGAAATATCGTGGTTTCCAGCAGTTGCGACAATTGGTGTATCAAAGATAAATGAAGCTGAATATTTAAAGAATGCATTCCACTGGGTTCTGACATCGGCATCATTAATAATATCGCCAACATAGAGTACAAAAGATGGTTTTTGTTCAATTTGTGCTATTGCGTTTAAAGCTACATGAGCATAGGCCATATAACCAACTTCAGAAGATTCTTGTGGATCGGCCATCATCAAAAATGAAAATTCAGATAAGTTCTCAGATGGAACCGTAAAACGATAAGCTGTGCTGACAATGGTCGAAGACGCATTACGAATCCGATATTCATAGGTCGTTCCCGGTGTCAAATTCAACATGACGGCCTCATGAAGATAGACAGTTCTTTTCCCAACCAATCTTGTTTTTTGTATTGTTTCAACCACCAAAGATAAATCTTGTTGAGATCCTTGTACTCGATATTCGACAAAACCGCTTCCTTCTTCAGGCAGTTCAAAATTAATACCCATTGATTTTTCAGGGTCTTCAGTCATAAATAAACCAATGTTGTAAGGATTGGTCAAAGATTGTACGATTTCAGCGAAGGAAAGATTGGTTTGCGGTTCAGAAAATGACCAAGATTCAGTTGTCAATTGAGTGGTGGTTGTATTATCGGTGCAGGCGAAAAGCGAGATATTAAAAAGTAATATCAATGTTATAATAACCTTTTTTTTCATAGCTTTCCTCCTTGGGTGCAATAAAAACATTATTATCTTAAATGTTATTAAAATTCACAATTTTTTGGTGTTCGTGGAAATGAGATAACATCACGAATATTATCAACACCCGTAACGTACATCACCATGCGTTCCAAGCCAAGTCCAAAACCGGCGTGTTTACATCCGCCATATTTACGTAGGTCTAAATACCACCACAAATCATCTTTGGCAACATGCATTTCTTCCATTCGTTTTTCAAGAATGTCTAAGCGTTCTTCTCGTTGTGATCCTCCGATTAATTCTCCTGCACCAGGAACTAACAAATCCATTGCCGCAACGGTTTTTTGATCATCGTTTAATCGCATGTAAAATGCTTTAATCTCTTTCGGCCAATCAATGACAAATACAGGACCTCCAAAATGTTTCGTTAAATATTTTTCATGCTCGGTCGCAAGATCTTCACCAAATTCCGGTTTGTTTTCAAAAGTTTCTCCACATTTTTTTAAAATATCAATTGCATCGTGATGTGTAACAACTTTAAATTTAGATGTTACAACTTTTTCGAGTTTTTGACGAAGTCCTTTTTCAACAAATGCATCAAAAAAATCAATCTCTCGAGAAGCTTTTTCCATAACATAACGAATGATATATTTTACCATTGCTTCAGCTAAATGCATGTCATCTTGTAAATCTGCAAATGCAATTTCTGGTTCTACCATCCAAAATTCCGATGCATGTCGTTGAGTATTAGAGTTTTCAGCGCGGAAAGTCGGTCCAAATGTATAAACGTTACGAAAGGCCATTGCATAACTTTCAACTTGTAATTGTCCCGAAACTGTTAAATTGGTTGATTTACCGAAAAAGTCTTTTGTATAGTCAATCGTTTTTTCACCTTTTTTAACGATTTCTTCCATCTCTAATGTCGTTACTTTAAACATTTGTCCAGCACCTTCGGCATCAGATCCGGTAATGATGGGCGTATGAACATAAACAAAATTGTTTTCGTCGAAAAATTGATGAATGGCAAAACTAATTAAAGACCGCACACGAAAAACCGCATTAAACAAATTGGTTCTCATTCGTAAATGCGCATTCTCGCGTAAAAATTCACGTGT
The DNA here is from genome assembly GCA_002424815.1 of Caryophanales bacterium UBA5603. Classification (GTDB taxonomy): domain Bacteria; phylum Bacillota_I; class Bacilli_A; order Izemoplasmatales; family Hujiaoplasmataceae; genus UBA5603. Next base: position 74,024 of record DILB01000008.1, on the reverse strand, counting down.
ATGTCTTTTGGGTTGTATCGGATAGTTTTCAGGACTATCTCCCAGCAAAGTAATCGAATTCGCTTTTATTTCAAAAGGTTGTTTCATATCTGGGGTCAAAGTCAAAATTCCTGTTACTTCGACAGAAGCTCCCACGCGATACTTTTGAATGTCCTTAAAATCTTCAAGCCTTGATTCATAAACAACTTGAATTGATTCAAAGAAGGATCCATCATTTAAGTCGATAAACCCAAATTCTTTTTGGGCACGATTATTTCTAACCCAACCTGATATACTGATGGGTTGCCCAGACAAACTTGAAAAACTTTCATACATGTATTTAACTGTTGTTTTCATGATTTACCCCCTAAAAACAATCTTCTTTATTTAATAGAAACAAAAAATCGCCCTCAAATAGAAGGACGATTGAATAACCGCGGTACCACCTTTGTTCCAGACGACTGGCTCTTGAAGTTGATAACGCCAACCATGCGGACAGGTCTACTTAGTTCTTCTGTCTCTCCCGGTGTTCTTCAGACAAATCATCGTATGGAGCTCTCATCATCCTCCACTCGCTAAAAACCCGATTAGTCATACTTTTCCGTTCTTCGATTTATAACTATTATATCATACCGTTTTTCAATGTAAATAGAAAAACCGGTAAAAGACTTTTCCACAAATAAAAAACCACATCACTATGAAATTGATGTGGTAGAATCACTCAGCTAAATAAAGTTGAAACGCCTTGATCGTCAATGATATTGATGATGCCTTGTCCTAAAAGATGAGAGATTGATAATTGAACCAGTTTTGAAAAGCGTTTTTCTTCAGGCAATAAAATTGTATTGGTACAAACCATTTCGATTAAAGGTGAATCCATGATTCTTTCAACAGCTCTTCCTGATAATAATGGGTGTGTACAGCAAGCATAAATATCTTTTGCTCCTGCTTCTTTCAAAGCGTTTGCTGCTGCTACAATTGAACCGGCAGTATCAATCATATCATCAAAGATAACGCAGTTTTTCCCTTTAACACTTCCGATAATGTTCATAACTTCGGCAACATTAGGTTCAGGTCGAGTTTTATCGATGATGGCAATGGGTGTACTTAATGAGTCTGCTAATGCTCTAGCTCTCGCAACGCCACCATGGTCTGGTGATACAACAACCATATTTTTAATATTTTTTGTTTTTATATAATCGGCAATAATCGGCATCGAACGGAAATTATCGATTGGGATATCGAAAAATCCTTGTATTTGTGCAGCGTGCAAATCCATACAGACTAGGCGAGTCGCACCAGCAACTTGAAGTAGATCAGCCATTAATTTTGCAGAAATAGGTTGACGAGCTTTTGCTTTTCTATCTTGTCTTGAATATCCATAATAAGGCATAACGATATTGATTTCACGAGCCGATGCTCTTTTTAAAGCATCAATCATGATTAACAGTTCCATAACATGTTCATTGACCGGAGCTGAAGTTGATTGAATGACAAAAACTTTGTGCCCACGAACTGTTTCAGATATGTTAATGTTGATTTCACCATCAGCGAAACGTGAAACTTCACAATCGCTTAACGGAATTCCAATATAATCTGCTATTTCTTGAGCCAGTTCATGATTTGAACTGAGTGAAAAGATTTTAACTTTTGATCCATGAAAGATCGCCATCTTACCCCTCCAAAATAATGTCTTTTTGACCAAATCTATTATATAACAAAGTCTAACAATAAGAAAGTGCCAACTTTCAAAAAGTGGGCACTTTACGGAATCGCTATTCTTCTACTTTAATTGGCGGAAGCTGGTTGAAGGCATCCAAAACTGCTGCTTCGATCTGACTTCTCGTCTCGGTATTAATGGGGTGGGCAACGTCTTTGAACTCGCCATTCGGCATCTTCCGACTTGGCATCGCTACAAACAATCCGTCTTTTCCCTCAATAATGCGCAGTTCATGAACAACGAAGCACTCATCAATGGTAATGGCGGCAATTCCAACCAAACGGTTTTCTCCATTGACTCTCTTAGCGCGAACTTCAGTTATTCTCATATTACCACCTCTTTCTTTGATTATATCACGATATATAGCGATTTAAAAGCGTTTTTTATTCGTTATTGACGATATTCGTTTGATAAAACTGATATTTTTCCGCATGTTGTCTAATAAAGGTGTTTATTTTATCATTATTTTCGCGCACAATTTTAATAATGGTCGAACCACTTCCGCTCATGACGATTCCATCTTCGCCAAAATAATCGATAAGCATTTGTTTGGCTTCTGCGGTTTCCGGACTGAGTTGAAAGGTTATTGACTCTAAACTATTTTTCATGGTTTTTATGAATTTTTCAATATTATTGTCTTTGATAGCTTTGAGCATTGGTGTAACGTCGTGGTTTGAAAATCCAATTTCATCACCTAAAGTAAAAACTTCTTCTGTTCGAACAAATGCTTTGGGTTTTAGCACAAGAATTGAAAGATTCGAAAATGGAAAATCAAGCGGTTCAATGATTTCACCAATCCCTTTGACTAATGCCGGTTCATCTTGAAGACAATAGGGAATATCAGCACCAAAACGTATAGCAATATGTTTCATCTGTTCTTTTGATAAATTCAAATTGAACAGTTGATTCATTCCTTTGATAATCGCTGCAGCATCGGTACTATTTCCTGCGAGCCCTGCGCCTGGTGGTATTTGTTTGTCAATCTCTATTTTAATGCTTTTTCCACGAGCGTAATGTTCAATCATGAAATTCGCGACTCGGTTAAGTAGGTTACTATCGTTTTCAAGGAAAGCGTCATTTGAACATATTGTGACGGGTTTGATGTCCAGCGTTTCATAAAAACGCAAATCATCTGCCAGAGTGATTTTAGCGTTGACCATTTCAAGATCGTGATATCCATCCGGTCGCAATCCCACAACATTTAAAAAGAGATTTATTTTAGCGTAAGCTTTCATTTTTAACATTTTATTCTCACTCACCTTTGCATCTATCGTCCATTTTATCATACCTCTATTCGCTTTTAAACAACGGATGAAAAAATGACATTATTGGATTGCCAGCCCAAGAATGTCATCAGCTTTCAGTCGTTCCATGGTTGATAAGACGATTTCTCGTTTAGCATAATCGAGACGACGGATTGTTCCATATGTAAACCGCGCATATCCATCATGAAAATATCGAATTTCTACTTCTAAATGTTCTTGCATAGCATGATTTAAATCTCTATTAAGTTGTTCATAATCATCGTCGCTAAGAACGGGTCGTTCTTTTTTACCCATCCGATAGCGCATTTCTTCTAACATCGAAGAATATCCAACTAAAGCGTCAAAGGCATTCCATTTAATAATGCCACGATCGATATAAGTGTTAAGCATGATGGCCACCAATCATATCATTTCTGGCTTTAATCGTAGAGGCTTTGAGTTCGCTTGATGCACGATTCACACTATTTTTGCCAAATTTAAATTTGATTTCATCGATGGCAGAAAAAACTTCAGCTTCTTTGATAACCTTATCAACATTTTCAAAAAGATTTATTTGAATTTCTGGTTGTGTAACAAGATTGGTGACACTCACATGCACTCGTCGAATCGCTTCGCGTTCATAATGTTCATTAAATAAATGTAAACAAGCTTTATAAATCTCTGATTCACTGGCGGTCGGCTGTGGCAAAGTAAATTGTCGCGAAAATCCACCGCCCACTTCTTTGCTATACCCGATTCCAAAATGGACGGTTTTTGCTTGTTTTTTACTGAGTCGTAATCGACGACAAACATCATCAACCAATTCCACAATGATTTGATATATATCTGGCGGATAGTAATCGCGGAAAAGCGTTTGGCCTGTTCCGTAACTTTTAGCGATTGGTTTTATTTTATTTTTATCTTGAATTAAACTGGTATCGATTCCGTGTGTATGATAATATAACTCCTCACCGATGATGCCAAAGCGTTGTTTCAGTTTAGCGACATTAAATTTAGCAATATCTCCTATCTTATACATTCCCATCTTATTTAGATGCGCTTCCATATTGTGACCTATCCCCCACATTTCAGAAAGTGGCGTGATTGGCCACAATTTTTGTGGTAGACTTTCATAATCCCATTTAGCAATGAAATCCGGAGAATGTTTTGATTCAATGTCTAAGGCTAGTTTTGCCATTAGCATGTTTGGCCCGATACCGCAAGTCGAATAAACTTTAGTTTCTTTATATATTTCTGTCATAATCATTTTAGCGAGTTCGAGATCGGTTTTTTGATAATAATCAAGATAATTAGTAAAGTCAAGAAAAACTTCGTCCACAGAATAAACATAGAGATCTTCTTCAGAAACAAACCTTAAATAAATTTCAACGATTTTTGTGGAGTATTCTAAATATTTTTCCATTCGAGGCTTTTGAAAAATGATTTTAATGTTGGTTGGCAATTCGTGAATTCGACAACGACTGGGAACGCCAAACTTTTTTAGATAAGGTGAAACGGCTAAAACGATTGAACCTCCACCCCGACTGTAATCAGCTACGACAAGTGGTGTTTTGAAGGGATCAAGACCTAAAAGACTACATTCAACCGATGCATAAAAACTTTTAAGATCGATGCATAAAATCGTTCTGTGAATTTTGAGTTCATCCATTCTCAACCCCTCCCCTCTTCATCTTTCATTATACTGATTTTTAAATCGATTTGGTAGTCTTGACATCAAATTATTTTTCTGAAAATCATTACATTTTAACCGCTTTGAAAAGTATCATCTTATGATGAATCATAAGACCTTTAATGATCAGTTAAAATGCAATGCTTTCAAAAAAGAAATCGCCCTAAATTGGACGATTTAAAATTATAATGATTTAGAGGGAATTGTGATTTGAATCTTAGTTCCTTTATTGGGTTCGCTTTCAAGTGATATTTGTGCACGATAAATCGCGCAAATATGTTTTACAATGGCTAATCCCAGACCGGTTCCACCTGTTTTTTTGCTTCGAGCTTTGTCAACACGATAAAAACGTTCAAAGACTCTTGTTTGGTATTCTTTAGGAATACCGATACCATCATCGATTACTTCTAACCGGATATCTTCGCCTAATTGATAAAGTTTCACCGTGACATGTCCGTTTTCAACGCCATATTGTATGGCATTATCCATGAGATTACGAACAAGTTGCGTAAGATGTTCATAATCCGCCATCAAAGAAACCGGTTCTAAATAAGTAATTAATTCAATTTTTTTACTGAATGCTTGAGATTCAAGTGAAGCACTAACCTCTTTAATAAGCGTATCAAATTCAACTAACACTTCATTTTTTGACAACAAGGGATTTTCATATTTTGAAAGACTGAGCATATCGCCAACAAGATTGTTCATGCGTTTCGCTTCTTGTAAAACCCGATCGGCGAGGTCTTTGATTTCTTCCGGTTTAGAAACAATATTAGAAGAAATCAATTCCGAAGCGCCAATAATTGATGTTAGAGGTGATTTTAATTCATGCGATGCATTAACAAAAAAATCGCGTTTGAGTGTTTCGATTTGTTTCATAGCTGTAATATCGCTGAAAATTAAAAGTAAAAGTTCTGTATGACTCCATGATGTTTTTGTTTTTGATGCCGAAACAGAATATTCTCTATCATTTTCTGAAAAGAAAGCAAGTAATCCTTCTTCATTCGATGAAATATCTGTGATAATTTTTTGAACGACTGGATTGCGAAACAGATATAGATAATCTTTATTTAAATTTAAATCTGGTTTAAATTGAAAGAGATTCTCCACAAAACGATTAACAAGAACAACGCGTAAATTAGCATCAAGGACACATAATCCTTGTTCCATATGGTTAAGAATAAAATCGATTTTTTGTTTTTCAATGTTAAGTTCATTAATATTCGTCGCAATCATGCGACTAATATCATTAATATCATTGATGATTTGATTTAGTTCTTCTGATTGTTCAAGTGGTAATCGTTCGATATATTCACCTTTTGCAACAGCGCTTAAGGAAGAAACGGTTTCTCTCAGCGGTGCAAGTGTTTTATTGGTGGCAATGCCAACTAAAAAATAAGCACCAATAATGATAAGTGTTCCAATAACGATAGACAAGCCAATAAAATCATTTAAGAAGGGTATGAAGCTACTGGTTGGAATGGCTACACGGAGGTACCCGCCGTCATCCATTTCCATAGCCATATACATCATTCTTTTATTTAATGTCTCTGAATAGCGGATAAATGCTTCACCAATATTGACAATCTCAGGTCTTAAAAGATGATTTTCAGTGGATATCAATATCGAATCCGCAACGACAACTCCAGAAGGATCTAAAACAGTAATTCGGAGTGTTTGATCATAATCGGCGTAATTTTGAAGCAATGTTATTGTATCAAGATAAGAAGTATAATCATCGCTAACGATATCAAGATATTGTTCTAAATTGTGTTCCGTAACATTATTAAGATTATGACTTGCAATTATTGAAGCTCCAATCGCAAAAAGAATAATGGCAAAAATCATAATCAAAGTATAATTCAATATAATTTTACGTTTCATAACGCTAATTTATAGCCCACGCCACGAATGGTTTGAATGACATCTTCATTCATTCCTATCTTGGTGAACTTTTGCCTTACTTCTTTCACGTGTACGTCTAATGTTCGCGTTTCTCCTAAAAAATCATATCCCCATACCGTTTTAAAAATATCTTCACGTGTAACGGTTTTATTAAGGTTTTGCATCAGTAGTTTTACTAATTGAAATTCCTTTGTGGTCAAAGATATTAGTTCGTTACGATAAAAGCATTGATGTTCAGTCAAATCGAGCGTCAATTCTCCAGCACTTAAAACAATGCCGTTGTCTTCTTTTTTTGAACGTCTGAGTAAGGCTTTAACTCGACTAATTAACTCTAAAACACCAAAAGGTTTTTGTAGATAATCATCTGCGCCACAATCTAATCCAATGACTTTATCTAATTCTGATGATTTTGCCGATATAATCATAACTGGAATATTTTGGTAAACAGGATGTTCTTTTAATTTCTTTAGTATTTCAATGCCATCAAAATCCGGGAGCATAATATCCAGCAAGATCAAATCGGGTACATTATTTTCCATTTCTAAAAATATACTTTTGGCATCAGGAAAAGAATGGATATCATACCCGGAATTATCAAGAGCAATATGAATAATATGGGAGATGTTTGGATCGTCTTCAACAGAATAAATTCGTTGTTTCATACGCTGGCTCCTTAAAATATGACGTTATGATTGTGTTCGCCTAAAACCGAAAAAATGACCCATTCACCGATATTAACTGCATGATCGCTAATACGTTCTAAATATTTAGCAACCATCATCATGTATAAGGCATAGTCTGCATCGATTTCGTTGTGTCGAATCGCTTCAGCTACAATGCCCTTAATTTCTTCGAAATAAGCATCGACTTCATCATCATCGTTAATGACGGCATTAGCAAGTCCTAAATCTTGTTTTACAAATGAGTCAAGTGCTTTTTTTATCATTTTTTGTGATGCTTCTGTCATTAACTTCATATGTGGAATAACATAAGGTTTTAATGATTTTTGCATGAAAATGGTCATTTTTGAAATATCAGCCGCATGATCACCGATTCGTTCGAGATCCGTAATCATTTTTAAGACAGATGTAATTAAACGAAGATCTTTTGCAACAGGTTGTTCCTTTAAAATGATTTGAAGACATTTTTTTTCAATGGTTTTTTCGTAATCGTTGACCATTTTATCTTTTTTGATTGTCATTTCTGCGAGTGTAATATCCATTGATAAGAATGATTTTAGTCCATCGTTAATATTGCTAATGACGATATCTCCCATTTTTATTAATTCGAGTTTTAAATCTTCAAGTTCTTGTTCAAACTTAGCGCGATAAGTCATATTATCCCTCTTTTCTCTATTATACTTCTAAATGACTTCTTATTCAAACGATTAACCAAAACGACCGGTAATATAATCTTCGGTTTTTTGATGTTTTGGGTGACTAAATATTTTAGATGTTTCGTCAAATTCCATGAGTTCTCCCATTAAAAAGAAAGCTGTAAAATCAGAAATTCTCAAGGCTTGTTGCATATTATGAGTAACGATAATAATTGTATAGTCTTTTTTTAATTCGTTTATTAAATCTTCGATTTTCGCTGTTGCGATTGGATCAAGAGCACTAGTAGGCTCATCCATTAGGATTACATCGGGTGACAACGCAATTGCGCGAGCAATACAAAGTCGTTGTTGTTGTCCGCCAGAAAGACTAAGTGCATTTTCCTTAAGTCTATCTTTAACTTCATCATAAAGCGCTGCATCAACCAATGCTTTTTTAACTGTTTTTTGTAATTCAATTTTATCTTTGACTCCTTGACAGCGAAGTCCATAAGCGACATTTTCAAAAATACTCATTGGAAAAGGATTAGGTTTTTGAAACACCATCCCCACTTTTCGACGTAAATCGATGACATCCATTCCTTGACCATAGATGTTTTCCCCACAGTAAGTAATTGATCCATCTATTCGACATTTAGGAATTAAATCATTCATACGATTAATTGATCGAAGAAATGTTGATTTGCCACACCCAGAAGGGCCAATCAATGCAGTCACTTTATTTCTAGGAATCTCCATATCGATGTTGAATAGTGCTTGTTTCGTTCCGTAATAAAGATTTAGATTCTCAACAATGATATTTTTTTCAATACTACAATTCATGAGCTCGCCCCCATTTTTTGCTTAAGATATCTTGAAGATATAATCTTAATAATAATGTTAAGTATTACTACGATAAAAATAATGATAATTGCAATCGTCGCTGAAAGTTCGATATTCGCTGGTTCATCTGTCATCATTGCCCAGATGTGCACAGCAAGTGTTGTTGATTTACCCGTCAAAGATACATCGTCTTTTATTGAGGTTCCTATCGCAAACACTAAAGCAGCCGATTCACCAATAATTCTTCCAATAGCTAACAATGTTGCTGTTAATATTCCCGGTAAAGCACTAGGAAGCACTACTTTAAAAGTTGTTTGCGTTTTATTAGCTCCGACAGCTAAGGATGCTTGTCGATATTCGTCGGGAACTACTTTTAAACTTTCTTCTGTTGTTCTGATAATGACCGGCATGAGAATAACGGCAAGCGTCAACGCGCCTGATATTAAGTTCCCTCCCGTTGCACTTGTTAAATTAACGGTTAATGGAACAAAAATTGCAAGACCCATCAATCCATAGATTATTGAAGGGACGCCTGTTAATGTTTCTATTAATGATCGCATTAATTTTGTAATTCGATTGATAGGAGCATATTCATTCAGATAAATTGCTGCACCTACACCAATTGGAAGAGCAATCATTAACGTCATTCCGATTAAATAAATCGTTGTCAAGATCGATCCGCGTACACCTCCACCTTTGGTTCTAAATTCGATTTCTCTAATACTATTATTAGCATTTAAAGAATCAATCATATTTTTAGCCCCATAACGAGATAACGCTGTAGGGTAATCTTCAAAGGCGATTCGTATGATATCATAATCTGTTCTCAGAATAATTGGTTCTTCACCAATTCCTTTGTCCTGAACCATTTTAAAAGGACTATCAGGGTGAATGTATTCAATCTCAATAATGTTTTTTCCCAACAAATCTGTTCCATCACTGAGCGCTATACCCCATTTTTCAGAATAATAAAAATCATCAGATAAATCGATAGTTGCCGGACAATCACAAAAGATAAAATCATCAAATAAATCTGCTACATATCCTTGCGATTCAAAATTTTCAACTATCAAATCAAAGTTTAATAATTTATATCCTCTACCAAAAACAAATAGAACAATAGCTAATAAGGTTATTAAGCTAACGGTCGACGATAAATAAGTTATTCCTTGTAATATTCCATCTTTAATCATTCTTTTTTTATTCTTTGACATTCACTACTCCCACCCTTCTTTTTACAGCGTTTAAGAGCAGATTAGTTAGTAAAATGACAACCATTAACACTAAACCAACTGAGAAGCGAATATCATAGTCTATTCCTGTTGTTTCCTTGAGACCCTCAAGCATGATGGTGGTCAAAGTGCTTGTCGTGTCAAGTAAATCAAACGAAAAACCTGAACGTCTACCCCCCGCAACCAATGATACTGCGGTCGCTTCTCCTAAAGATCTTCCGATTCCTAATATAGCTGCAGTAAAAATTCCTGATTTTGCTGAAGATAAAACAACTTTGAAATTGGTCTGAGTTTTACTTGCTCCAAGGGCTAGTGATCCTCGCTCAATTGATTGATCAACTGAACGAATTGCGACTTCTGATATTGTTGTGATTGTCGGAATCGTCATTAACGCTAACACAATAACCACTGATAAAATTGAATTTCCACCTTTCGATTGATAACCAATCAAGGCGCTAAAATCATAGACTATTTTCAGTATTACCCCAGCTCCAAATAATCCAAAAACAATGGAAGGAATTGAAGCTAGTGTTTCAACAACCGTTCTTAAAATCTTTGCCAATGACGGCGGAGCTACTTTAGCAATAAATAAAGCCGTCAATACCCCCACGGGAAAAGAGATTAATAATGAAAGTATTGTTATAAATAATGTTGAAGCAATGATAAAACCAATACTATACAAATTAGATGCAAATGTTTGACCTATTAACCAGGTGTTTCCTGTTAAAAAACGTAATAAACTAACTCTTCCAATTCCCAGATTGTCTGTAGTGAAAGGAATGATTCCTCTCACTAATATTATTCCTGCAATTATTATAATAAAGGACGAAGAAAGAATAGCCATGGAAAGAAAAATGTTTTTAGCAATTCGATCAATAATCAACCCTTTTTTAGAGTTGTTTTTTTGATAATAATTTAAAGTATCTGGCATATATTAACCCTCCTCATAAGATGGAAAAAAACCCTTAAAGGGTCTTTTTTAATCGTAAAACTGTTTATTTGGATAAGAGGGCTGCCCAAGTAAGATAGGATCCTTCATAAATCGCTTTAAGATCCGCTGCTGTAACATTATTTAATGGATTATTGACATGAACGATTGCGACGATAGCGTCCCAAGCAAGTTGTCCGCGCAAACTAGAATTAACGTTTAATTCTGCATCTCTGAAAAATCTAGATGAGAAGCCGACATCTTTTCCAACTGCTGTATCTTTGATAGCCGGATCATTTGTTCTTTTATACGCATCACTTGAACCGGTATGATCGTGTTCGGCAATAAAATTACCACATTTAGGCATAAATGCTGCTGTTAAAGCTTGTGCAACTTTTTGAATTGAGTCTGAACCACCAAATCTAACGGTAATAGCCGCATTATTTTGTGTACAAACTGTATGACTTGATTTTATTTGATCCCAAGTTTGTGTGCTTGGTAATGCAATTGCACCTGAATTATTAATGATATCTCCACCATCTGAACTGCTTAAGAAAGCTACGAAAGCTTTGACAATAGCTTCAACCGTATCGTTTGGATAGTCACCATCTTGACGAAGCATGTACATAAAGGGACGTTTTAAACCATAGGTGTCATTGATAACATTAACTTCTGTCGGTTCTACTCCATTAAAATTCAATCCTTTTACGCTATCGTTAACACTTGATAATGAAACATATCCAATACCATATTCGTCTATGGCTAGTGTGCTCAGAATTCCAGTATTATCTTTGATGATAAAACCTTGTACTAATACTGAATCGCTTGTAGCTGCTGATGCAAAGCCGATACCTTCCATAAAACCTGTGCGTGTTCCCGATGTTGTATCGCGAGTATAAACGTTGATAGATTTTGATTCATCAAAGGTGACTGCCGTTGTTGTTGTTTGCGCGCCGCAAGCCAACACTGTAATACCAACTAATAATATCATGATAAATAAACTAATTTTTTTCATTTAAATTTTCTCCTTTTTAAATTATGAATTACACCTTCATTTTAGTTTATTATCACTATTTAAAAAATCATATGATTGTAAAGTAATGTAAAGATTGCGTAAAAAAAGCGCTTTTCTCAAAGCGACTTATTTTATTTATTCTTATTATTTTTTATCGTATTTTGCAAAAGGATCATCGTCAATAATTTCTGCTTCTTTTATATCTTCTTTTGTTTTTTTCATTACGACGCTTTTAGGTTCAATGACAATGGCCATAATGATATAAGCCAAAACACCCGTTCCGGCGCATAAAACTAGAATCAACCATATCACTCGAATCAATGTGACATCAGCTTCAAGGTAATCCGCTAAGCCGGAACAAACACCAAATATTTTTTGATTATCAGTATCACGATATAATCTTCGTTGTTGAGACATTTTCTCACCTCCTAGTCAATTATTATATAATCATGTAATTATAGTCATATTTTTTTTATTTTGTTGATGATTTTCATCGGTTTTATATTTCCTGAGAGTAATCCAATCGCTATTCCAGCCGAAACAAAGGGTAATGTAACAACCAAAACGAACGTTGCTGTTTGAACATTTGCTTTGACAAAAACAGGAATATCATCGTATAGTCCATTGTCTAGTGTAACACGGACATGGGTTTTACCATATGCAAGGCCTCTGATGTTTCCTTCGTCATCGACGAACAATATTGAAGGATTGTTAGATTCATAACTGACAATAAAAGAATTTCCTACCACAATATATTCGTGGAGGTTAATTGATCCTTGTCCCGCTTTCAATAGAATCGGTGATAGTGTCGGGCGTAACAGTGAAATAGCAAGTTTAATATCTACCGTCATGACATCTATAACAGATTGTAAAACATTAGGATTTTCAAGTTGTTCCTTAGCAAGCTCATATAAAATCATTAAATATCCATATGACGTTGCTGTATAATCCGATTCTTTATATCTTTCAATCCTTACAATCAGTGTTTCTAGTTCGTCGGTGTTTGCAAGTAAGATAAGTCGTGTTGACGCGCTTTTTGCCTCGATAAGTGTTTGATCCGCCAAAGCTTGATCTGTATTACGACTATAAAGTATTGCTGCAATACGATCTATTTCTTCTTCAAAATCAAAAATCGACGCCGGTGTATAAGGTGCTGTGTTAATTTTTAAAAGTTGATCGTATTCGATTTGAAGTAAAGTGACATCCGCTCTAACTACTAATAAAGACAGTGCTTCATTAATCGTCTCAACCCATTCATTCACATCTTCTTGACTAATGTTTTGATCAGCAATTAATTGATTAATAAATAGATAGGTTCCATATGCAAAAACAGCATCTTTAAAAAGAGAATAAGATGATGTTGTATAGTCTAATCGCTCTTCATAATAAGCCAGCATTGCGAGGGTATTAGCGGCTATCAATTCTGATTTATCTGCTAATGGAACTAAAACTAAATAGAGGTTAACTAAATCTACCAATGCAATTTCTAAATCATTCATTAATGTATTTGGATTATCAATAATTGATTTTATACTTGTTAATCCGTTTTGAAATACAACTTGAGAATTAGGTGTATAGGGTGATAAATCATGACTTAGAGCTGAAAGATATGCCTCGTTTAATTCAGTTTTATCCGGTCGCAAGTATAATAGAGAAAGTGCGTTGTTTATAATATTTAAAGCCTCTTCAGCTTCATCAACAGAAGTATCAGAATGATTGACAATTTGATTGACTGTCATAGAATACTTTTCAAGTACTTGTGTTTCAAATAACGCGTGGGCAGATAAAAACAAAGCAAACGAATTCGGTGTATATAGCAACCCATCCGAAATAGCAATATTATTCGCTAACGTCATCGAGGCCATCAATTCTGTTTTATCGGCAAGAAAAACTAAAAGGTTGTGAGCCTCTATGATTTCACCACTTAGAAGTGATATCTTCACATCTCCAGATCGAGGATCGTTGAGAATGCCTTCAATTCGATCTAATTCGGTATGATATTCATTTTGTGAGCGAAGTGTATATCCAACGAGAGAAGCCGTATCAGCTTGTTGAAACTGAAGATTAATTGAAGCATGAATCAATTTGGTAACTAGATTATATCTTAATTGTTGTAATGCATAGGTTAACTCGTCTACTTCGACTTGAGTTGCTAAATCATCAAGAATAACGGCATCCACATAAGCAATGCCTCCCAATAAAGAAAGGTCTGAATTAAAAGCATTATAAGATTCTGCCATATACAGTGATGCGTTAGCAATCACTTGATTAATTGCATTTCGCTCTTCAATAAGTGCGGTTTTGTTTGCGGGTTCAGCCAAAATTTTCGGAAAAGTAAAGGACAAGCAAAAAATGCTTGATATCAAAAACAATATAAATATTTTTTGATGGTTAAACTTCATTGTGGTTTCCCCCATATTAAAGCATTTCTTGATAAGTTTTCTCCATTCGACTGAGCATTTTGTCGATTATCAATCGGGAAGTTGCAATATTAATACGATAGTACCCTGCGCCATACTGACCAAATAAGATGCCATCTTCACCTAATATTTTTGCGTTTTTTTCAAAAAAATCAGTCACTGACATTCCTAAATTGCGACAATCTAGCCACATCAAATAAGTACCTTCTAAAGGTAAAACTTTAATTTTTGATAATTTTTCTTCAATAAAATTTTTGGCAATTTTATAATTGTTTTCAACATATAAAATAACTTGTTCAAGCCATTCCTCACCAGACTCATATGCGGCTAAAACAGCTGTTGTTGCAAAAATATTCATGGAACCGAGATGGAATTTATCCATATTCTTTTTAATGGTTTGATAATGCTCTTGATTTCCGGGCATAATGAAAGCGACTCCGTTATGAGCTAGATTGAATGTTTTTGTTGCTGAAAGCAAAGTAATTGTGAAATCCTTGGCATTTTCACAAACCGTGATGAATGGAATGTGTTTGTGTGTGGGCATAATTAAATCGGAGTGAATTTCATCACTGATAACTAATACTTTATATTTTAAACACAAACTTGCAATCTTGCATTGCTCCTCTTCAGTCCAAACTCGACCAGCAGGATTATGTGGTGAGCAGTGTAAAAATACTTTAGATTTAGAGAGACAATCTTCAAGATTTTCAAAATCAATTTCATAATGATTATCTCGATTGATTAAAGGGGAATATATGATTTTTCTGTTTACTCCATTTACTGCGGGAGGAAAATTCATATAAGTTGGTGCCATTATCGTAACAACATCTTCTTCTTGAGTTAATGAAATTAAAACTAAAGAGATTGCTGAAACAACACTGTAATAAGTTAATATTTGTTTTGGATCATAACAATAACCTTGTCTGCGGTCGTACCATGACGAAACGGCTTTATATAAACGGTCCGGAATATAGGAATATCCAAAAATTGGATGATTAGCTCGTTTTTTTATCGCTTCAACAATAGGCTCAGCAACGGCAAAATCCATATCTGCTACCCACATACATAGCATCTCTTCACAATCACGATAATCATTTTTAATACTACAAGTATTTTCTCTGCAAATGATTGCGTCTAAGTCATATTTTGTCATGTTACTCTCCGTGGGTAAAAACTTGTTGATAAATATATTCGACATTCCGTTGGTAAAACGCTAAATCGAATAGTTTTTCAATTTCTAAGAGCGGTAACTTTGAAAGTATTATCTCATTTTGAGAAACAAGGGTTTTAAAATCATCCCCTTCTCGATAAGATTTTAAAGCAAGTGGCTGAATAACATCATAAGCGGTTTCTCTTGAAATTCCCGCATCAATTAAGGCAGTCAAAACCCTTTGAGAAAATATTACACCATTTGTCAAATGAATGTTAGCCATCATTTTATCTGGAAAAACAACTAAATTTTCTAATGTTGTTGCATATCTATCAAGCATATAATCAATCAATGTCGTGGCATCGGGTAATACAATTCTTTCAACGCTAGAATGTGATATATCGCGTTCGTGCCAAAGCGACACATCTTCATAACACGGAATCACATATCCCCTAAGAATTCGCGCAAGACCAGTGATATTTTCTGATACAATAGGATTTTGTTTGTGAGGCATCGCTGACGAGCCTTTTTGTCCAAGTTCAAATCGTTCAGAAACTTCACTGACTTCAGTTCTTTGAAGATGTCTAATTTCTGTAGCTATTTTTTCTAAGGTTGCTCCAATCAAAGCAATCACTGAAATATAATAAGCGTGTCTATCTCTTTGAAGTGTTTGCGTTGAAATATTAACTTTATGAAGATCAAGTTTTTCTAGAATATATTTTTCAATATCTGGATCGATAAAGGCAAAATTCCCAACGGCACCACTGATTTTACCGCATTCGATATTTGATGAAGCCTCGTTGAACCGATGAATATGGCGTTGCATTTCATCATACCATAAAGCCCATTTCAATCCAAAAATCGTAATATCCGCATGGATTCCATGCGTTCGACCAATACAAAATGTATTTCGATATTTTATTGCTTGTTTTTTTAATACCTCTGAAAATCGCAATAAATCTTGTTTGATTAATGCGTTGACATGTTTAAGAATATATCCGTTAGCTGTATCTACAACATCAGTTGAAGTTAATCCATAATGAATCAATCGTTTTTCTATTCCCAGCGATTCAGAAACGGCGCGTGTGAATGCAATGACGTCATGATGTGTCGCAGACTCAATTTCTTTGATTCGTTCAATTGAAAAGGTTGCATTTTCTTTTATTGTGGTTAATTCCGCTTTCGTTGCAATGCCTTTTAAAACTAAAGCTTCGACATTAAGAATTTCTATTTTCAAATATGCATCAAATTTAAATTGATCATTCCAGATGGCTGCCATCTGTGGTCGAGTATATCGTTCAATCATTTTTTAGCACCCACTAATGTTTCATAACACAGCAAAGTGTTTTCTAATAAACAAGCTATAGTCATTGGACCTACACCGCCAGGAACAGGTGTAATGTATCCTGCAACTGCTTCTGCGGATTCAAAATCAACATCACCAACAATGATACCATCCACTTTAGAAATTCCTACATCAATGACAGTCGCCCCTGGTTTAACATAAGTTCCATCAATCATTTTTGGTTTTCCCATTGCGACAACTAAAATATCGGCTTGTAATGTCATCGCTCGAAGATTAGTCGTACGGCTGTGACATATCGTCACCGTTCCATGATCTTTTAATAATAATGAAGCCATCGGTTTGCCGACAATCTGACTACGTCCGACCACAACACAATGTTTGCCTTCAATCGGAATAGCATACTTTTTAAGAATTCTAATAATTCCTAAGGGCGTACAAGGAACTAGATGCGGTTGTGAATTTGTCAACAATGCAACATTTTGAGGTGTAAATCCATCGACATCTTTATCTGATCTGATTCTTGCGATGATTTTATCAGCATTAAGATGTTTTGAAATAGGTAGCTGAAGTAAAATGCCGTGAACACTATCATTATTGTTTAAATCATCGATAATTTTTTCCAACTCAATTTCTGAAATGGATTCTTCTACTTTTATAACCGTGCTTTTTATACCTGCTTTTCGACAAGCTGTTTCTTTTCCTTTTACATAAGATTGGCTTGCTGGATTTTCTCCAACTAGTACAACGGCTAAATGAGGGGTTATTCCTTTGGTTGATATGATTTGATCAACTTGATATTTTATATGCTCTCTAATTTCAAGTGCAAGTGCCTTTCCGTCCAATAATTGTGCCATGGCCTTGTCTCCTTTTTTATTGATGCGAATGTCTTGGTAAGTGTAAAGGTTGAAAAAGTGTTGAAATCATGGTCATTGTTTATATACAATCTTCTTTTAACAATTATATCACAATCCTTGCGTGATAAAAAGACCTCATATGAGCAAATCCTTACTCATATCAGGTTCCAGTATTTCGCCAAAAAAATCGGTTTTTTATATATATACATCTTATTTATGGTAAAATAATATAAAATATTACTGGGGGCAGATGAATATATGAAAATTGGTATTATCGGATTGGGTTTAATGGGGGGCAGTATTGCTAAAGCCCTCAAATCGCAACATGAAATTCATGCGCTCGATCACAATCCTCAGACAATCGAATTTGCATTATCAAATCACATCATTGATTATGGCTATCAAGATAAGATTGAGTTTTTTAATGCTGTTCAAATTGTCTATATTTGCCTATATCCACGTGCCTTGGTTAAGTTCATCAAAGAAGCTAAAAACGATATTCTTCCAGGGACGGTTTTAATCGAAATATCGGGTGTAAAAACATCCGTTGTTAATGCTTTGGAGCCTTATATCGATAATCGGTTTGAGTTGATTTACACCCACCCTGTAGCTGGCAGAGAAAAAATAGGCGTTGCATCATCAAGCGCTTCGATATTTACAAATGCAAATTATATCATAACTCCTTTGGATAGAAATACCACGAAAAATTTAGAATTGGTTGATAGCCTTGCTAGATCAATGGGTTTTACTTCTGTTTCATACCTAAGTCCTGAAAAGCATGATGAAATCATTGCTTATACTTCTCAATTAACCCATATATTATCTTTGGCATTAGTTTTAAGTGATGACCAGTCGTTTGAAACGGTTAAATTTATTGGTGATTCTTATCGAGATTTGACACGAATCGCCATGATTAATGCGCCTTTGTGGTCTGAATTATTCATGGAAAATAAAGAAATACTTCTTAAAAAGATTAAAAATTTTAAAAAGACGCTTGAAAAATATGAGAATTGTCTTGAGTCAGTCGATGAAACCCAATTGATTGAACTGATGACTGCAGCAAAAGATATAAGGTTAGGAATGGAAAAAGGTGCCTCAAGATGAATGTTTTAATTAATCCTACAAAATTATCAGGTAGCGTCATAATCCCAGCATCTAAAAGTCAATCGCACCGAGCAATAATTTGTGCTTCGCTTGCAAAAGGAAAAAGTGTTATAAATAATATTGGTTTTAGTGATGATATCCACTCTACCATTGCGGCTATGGAAAAAATAGGTGCAAAAATTGTTCGAAACGAACATCAGTTGATTATCCAAGGCGTTTCTAGAATTATGGTCATGGATGATAATTTTATTGATTGTAATGAATCGGGCTCGACCTTAAGATTTTTGATTCCCATCTTATCTTTGAGCAAACAAAAAATTGTATTAACTGGAAAACCCAGTTTATTCAAACGTCCCATGTCGATATATGAACAAATCTTCAAAGACCGTCATTTGACTTATCAACAAAACGAACGATCAATCATTATCGATGGTTCTATTACTCCGGGATTATATAAAATCCCAGGAAACATCTCCAGTCAGTTCGTCTCGGGTTTGATGTTTTCGTTGCCTTTGTTAAAAGAGGATTCAATCATCGAAATAGACGGTGAATTAGAATCAAAAGAGTACATCGATATGACCTTGGATGTTCTGAATCGTTTTGGTATAAAAATTACGATTGAGAATGGAAAATATATAATCAAAGGCAATCAAAAATATCTTCCAACTAAAATGATTATTGAAGGCGATTATTCACAAATGGCATTTCACGCGGTGGCCGGACTGCTTGGGGGAGATATAATCTGTAAAAACCTTTCATCTAACTCTTTACAACCCGACCGACGTATACTTGAATTTATTAAAAAAATGGATGGTCTTTACGAACCAACTTCAAATGGATATATTTTTCATTGCTCCAACACGATAGGAACAACGATTGATGTTAGTCAATCGCCTGATATCGCTCCTATTCTAGCTGTTTTAGGCGCTTTATCAAAAGGTAAAACTATTATTGATAATGCTGCAAGATTAAAGTATAAAGAATCAAATCGTTTGAGTTCAACCTATGAAACATTAAAGCAAATGAATGTTAAAGTCGAGATGACTGATGCCGCCTTGTTAATTGAAGGTCAAAATTATGTCGACGGTGGTGTTTTTGAATCTTTTAATGATCATCGTATTGTTATGGCTATCGCTATTGCGGCTATCCG
The DNA here is from genome assembly GCA_002424815.1 of Caryophanales bacterium UBA5603. GTDB lineage: Bacteria > Bacillota_I > Bacilli_A > Izemoplasmatales > Hujiaoplasmataceae > UBA5603. Next base: position 54,172 of record DILB01000008.1, on the reverse strand, counting down.
TGCAACAAAACCGGTATTGATTCGTAATGCAGATGCCATTAATAAATCTTATCCAAACTTTTTCCAAGATTATCAACGTTTAGGTGGAAATATTACGATTATGGAGGAATAATTATGCGTCAATTGAGTGTCAAATCTCACAATGGATCTTACGATGTTATAATTGAGTCTGGTTTATTAAAAAACCTTTCTCAATATATGGATAAAGACCTTTTTTACGTTATCATCGCTGACGATTTAATTCCTTCTGAATATATTAATCATGTCAAAAACGCTTGTCCTCAGCATTTTTTAATCTTGTTTCCCTCAGGAGAAACAAGCAAATCATTAAGCGAATTCTCAAGAATTATCGATATTCTCATAACCCAAAATATCCGTAAAGATGCTTGTGTCGTGGCTGTCGGTGGTGGTGTGACAGGCGATTTGGCGGGATTTGTCGCCTCTGTATATTTGCGCGGACTGCCACTTATTCAAATCCCAACAACTTTGCTCGCTCAAATAGACTCATCGGTGGGTGGTAAGGTTGCCATCAATACGAAAGAGGCAAAAAATATTATTGGATCAATCTATCCCCCTATAAAAGTATTAATAGATCCAAACACATTAAAAACGCTAGACCAAAGACAACTCAACGCTGGAATGGCAGAAATGATTAAGTATGGCATGATTGCTGACAAAGCGTTCTTTGAAAAAATAAAAAATGAAGAAGTTGCTGCTGATTGGGATTATTATATATTTAAGTCGCTAGAAATTAAACGAAGATATGTGGAAGCTGACGAATTTGATAATAGTATCCGTCAATCATTGAATTTTGGACATACAATTGGCCACGCTTTAGAATCTTATTATGAATACAAAAAATATTTGCATGGAGAAGCCGTCGCTATTGGAATGGTGCAAATTCTTTCTAATCCAGTGATTAAAGCGGAATTAATTGAATGTTTAAAAAAATATCATTTACCCACAAGTGATCCTGTCAATTTTGATGAGTTAAAAAAATATATAAACCGTGATAAAAAAGGAAGAAAAGACTTACTAAAGATTGTCGATGTAACAGAGATTGGTTCTTCTGTCATCGTAAAATCACAATTTAAAATATAAAATGGATGTGATATTATGAACAGTTTTGGAAATTCAATAAAAATTACTTTTTTTGGCGAATCCCATGGTGACTATGTTGGCATTGTAATTGATGGTTTATCCTCAGGTATCCCCATTGATCAAACGATGATTGATTATGAATTAACCAAACGGCGTCCAAAAAGTATTTATTCAACCGCTCGTGCCGAATTGGATCAATATCAAATTCTGAGCGGTCTTTATAATGGTGTCACAACCGGAGCTGCTTTGACTTTTATCATTCCAAATAACAACACAAAATCAGAAGATTATCAAGAATTAGCTGCGATACCAAGACCGAGTCATTCCGATTATACTGCTCATGTCAAATATCAAGGATATAATGATCCGCGTGGTGGTGGCATGTTTTCTGGAAGAATTACCGTATTATTTATGATTATTGGCGCTATTGCAAAACAGATTTTAAATCAAAAAGGAATTGAAGTTGCATCCCATATTTTAAGAATCCATAATTTGGTTGATAAACCGTTTGATTCTTTGAATATCGATTTAGAAGTTGCTAAAGATCTTCAAAATCTTGATTTTCCTTTATTGGATCAAAGCGTTGAAATTCCTATGCGCGAAAAAATATTAAAAGCCAAAAACAAAAAAGATTCTGTCGGAGGTATTGTCGAAACCGCAATCATTAACCTCCCAGCTGGTATAGGTGAGCCTTTGTTTTCTTCGATAGAAAGTCAACTTGCGGCATTACTCTTCAGTGTACCTGCCGTCAAAGGTGTCGAATTTGGTCTTGGTTTTGAAATCTCAAAACATTATGGATCTGAGGTTAATGACGGTTATCAGATTGACGCTTCAGGAAAAATAAGCACTTTATCAAATAATAGTGGTGGCATTTCCGGTGGCATTTCAAATGGAATGCCAATCATCATTAAAACTGCGATTAAACCAACACCTTCCATTGGAAAAAAACAAGCCTCGGTTAATCTTGAGACACATGAAAATGTTGAACTTGAAATCAAAGGCAGACATGATCCTGCGATTGTCAATCGAGTCGTTCACGTCATAAATGCGGTAATATATTATGGTATTCTTGATTTGTTGGTAACTTCTCATCAAACGGATTGGATGAGATAAAATGTTTGGTCTTCTTGGAAAAACATTAAATTATTCGTTGTCTCCTGTTATTCATGCTTCGTTGGGGGATTCTAATTACCAACTTTGGGAGAGTAATGATCTTGAACAATTTATGAAATCATGTCATTTTGAAGGTATGAATGTGACTATTCCTTACAAAGAGGCCATCATCCCGTATCTTGATGGTATTGATGGCATTGCAAAAACGATTGGTTGTGTTAATACGGTCGTAAAACGAGATGGTCAATTAATTGGATATAACACTGATTATTATGGTTTGTTCAAATTACTACAATATCATAAAATTGAATTAAAAAACAAAACTGTTTTAATCGTTGGAAATGGCGGGGCAGCAAAAACAGCAACATTGCTCGCTCATAATCTCGGTGCTAAAATCGTCACAAAAATATGTCGAAAACCTCGAATGGATGATGAAATTTTTTTAACCGAAATAACTCAGGTCATTGATTATGAAATTATCATAAATACAACACCTGTTGGAACTTATCCACACAATGATGATTCATTTCTATTTTCGCTTCTTGAATTCAAAAAACTTGAAGCGGTCATTGATCTTGTTTATAATCCTTTAAAAACAAAATTATTAATTGAAGCCGAATCACTTAATATCAAAACTGCAAACGGACTATATATGCTCGTTATGCAAGCAAAAGCGGCTCGTGAATTATTTACAAACGATACTAATATAGATCATCAACTTGCTAAAAAAATATATTTTGATTTATTGATGTCAAAATATAATCTCGTTTTAGTGGGCCTCCCTCTGTCAGGAAAATCATTGTATGCTGATTTATTAAGTATGCGATATCAGAAAAAATTAATCGATACCGATGCTTTGATTGAACAAGAAGAAGGCATGAGAATATATGAAATATTCGATAAAATGGGAGAACCCTATTTTAGAAATCTTGAATCCATGTTAGTTGACCGTTTATATAAAACGAACTCTCAAGTTATATCGACGGGCGGTGGTATGATTATGAATGCTGATTTGATGCAAAAATTAAAACAAAATGGCATCATCATCTATCTTGATAAAGATTATCATCGAATAATGTCCGTCGAAATCAAAAATCGTCCCTTAATAAAAAAACCTGAAGACGTTGAAAAACTTGCTTTAATTCGCCGCCCTTATTATGAACGTTATGCCGATATTCAGATTCTGATGAATCGTCGATCAGATGAAATCATTTTAGAAATAGAGGAAAAACTCAATGACTATTTTAATCGTCAATGGTCCTAATTTAAATTTTCTTGGTATCCGCGAACCAATCATTTACGGAACCAAAACATACAAGGATCTTGTCACAACAATCAAACAATATGCAAAATTAAAAAAAATAAACATTATAGTCCGACAATCTAACCATGAAGGCCAATTGATTGATTGGATACAACAATATTATCAAAAGTTAGATGGTATTATTATTAATCCTGGTGCTTTTACCCATTATTCTTACGCCCTATATGACTGTTTGAAATCAGTCTCTGTTCCGGCGGTTGAAGTTCATCTTTCGGATATAATGAAACGAGAAGATTTTCGTAAATTATCGGTAATTACACCGGCTTGCGTCGGACAAATCATAGGAAAAGGCATCGATGGTTATCTTGAGGCCGTCGATTTATTGCTAGAGAGGAAAACACAATCATGATTATTAAATTTAAAGAAGGTACCGAACAAAAAGATATTGAAATTCTAAGATCAGCGTTACAAGGAATGGGTTTCAACATTCACGAAAGCATCGGAGAAACCATTACAATTTTTGGTGTTGTCGGTGACACAACTAAATTTGATGCTAATAGTTTATATGCTTACAAATTTGTTGATACCGTTTTGCGCGTACAAGAACCGTTCAAAAAAGTTAATAGAAAATTTAAATCGGAAGATACCATCGTGGATGTCGGCGGTGTTTTAATTGGTGGAAATAACATTGTTATTATGGGGGGGCCTTGCGCGGTTGAAAGTGCAGAACAAATCGATACAATAACTCCTTTAATAAAATCAGCTGGTGCTAGTATTCTTCGTGCAGGAGCCTATAAACCACGAACAAGTCCTTATACATTTCAAGGTTTGGGTCCGGAAGGATTAAATATTTTAAAAGCAGCTAGTGAGAAATATCACATTCCTGTTGTAAGTGAATTGATGTCAATTGAAGATTTGCCTGCTTTTCTTGAAAGTGTTGATTTAATTCAAATTGGTGCACGTAATATGCAAAATTTCTCCTTGCTAAAAGAACTAGGAAAAACCACGAAGCCCATTTTATTAAAACGCGGTTTGGCAAACACCATTGAAGAGTGGCTTATGTCGGCGGAGTATATTATGGCGGGTGGAAATCCCAATGTAATATTATGCGAAAGAGGCATAAGAACTTTTGAAACAGCTACTCGAAATACTCTTGACGTTAGTGCTATTGCTGTTGTCAAAAAGTTATCTCATTTACCTATAATCATTGATCCATCGCATGCAAGTGGTCGATGGGAGTATATTGAATCTTTATCAAAAGCGGCTATTGCTGCTGGGGCAGATGGACTAATCATTGAAGTGCATCCAGAGCCTGAGAAAGCACTTTCTGATGGGCAACAATCTCTTAAACCTGAACGTTTTGAAGATTTGGTAAAAAAATGTCGAAGAATTGCTTTGGCGATCGATCGAACAATTATATAACTTAATAGAAACTTTTTCATAAGTGTATTTTACCTAAATGGGTGTTATATCATATTTGATTATGGTATAATCACCAAAGAAGGGAGGGATCATATGAAAGAATATGTAAAATTAATCGATGGTCTCCCTTTGATTGTCAGAATTATCCTTGCTTTGCCGGGAATTGATGGAATCGTCTATGGATTATATCGGATTGCCAAGGGAAGATTGATTATCGGTCTATTATGGATCTTCCTTGGGTTTGCAATCCTATGGATTATTGATCTTGTCACCATCATTCTAAACGGAAAAGTAACTTTTTTGACTTAATCAAAGGTCAGATCAAAAAAGGAAAAAAGGATTCGAACTTCGAATCCTTTTTTTCATTATATAAAATATTACTTTTAAATGTGTTTTTTGATTATTTTTACTAAACGCTCTATTTCAGTCAATTTGACTGAACTCAACGCAATACGAATCATGCCTGGCATCGATATAATAAAAACACCATCTTGAACTAAATCTTTAAAAATATTTTGATTATCAGTTTCTATGCCTACGAAAAAACCACCGCCGTAAGGAAGCATTTTGAGGTTTTCGCGTTGTGCAATTTCATGAAATAGTTCTATCCTCTTTCGAAGCAAATCTTTCGCGGTCTCAATTTCGAGAATGAATGTTTTTTTAAGCTCTTGGTTCGCAAAAATCTTACCAATTACAGACATGGCGGGTCGGCTGACACTTGAGAATCGTGCTCTTACAGAGTAATCTCCAACCCGATTAAATTCATCAATAATTGCTTTTGATTTTGACATACCAAGTTGTGCACCGATTCTAAATCCATACATTGAAAAAGTTTTGGATCCACTAAAGGCAATAATTGTAAGAATGTTTTCATCTAATTCTAAAAACGCTTCATAAACATCTCGAGATTGATTGTGTTCTTTCATCTGATAATCGATATAAGCACTATCGTGTAATAAAATAACAGGAATATCCGCGCGAGAAATATCGTTTAGAACTTTAATGATTGCTTGCCAATTTTCTTTAGTTAAGCAGAACCCTGTGGGGTTATTACATGGGTCGTTTAATATTAAAAATAATCGTTTCTGCTCAAATGCTAACTCGTTTGCTTTTTCGGTAAAATCAGCAATATTAAAATCATAATTTTCATCGTATAAACGAAAAGTCTTAACACCAATATGGGCTTCTTCTGCAATGTTTTCATAGGGGGTCCAATAATAGTTGGGAACCAACATAGATTGTCCAAAATCATTAAAATTATAAAGTGAATTGCTCAACGCACCCGATCCGCCGGTGGTTGGAATAACACTCAAATGAAATGTTTTTGTTATTGTTTCGCGATTAGATCCAAACACCCAATCAATGACTCCGGCAGAAAATTCTTTCGAACCATTTACCGGGGCATAAAAATACATTTCTGGATCTGATAATTTAAACAATTGCTCTTCAACGGTAGCATATTTAAAAAGTTTGCCATCTTCCCGATGAAGCATTCCTACCGTTGCGTCGATTACCTCAGGATTAATGGCTTTCGCAGCTCTGGCGTCTTGTGAGATTTTAAGAATGTTGGATTCCATCACTTTATGTAATGCATGGGTTCCAACAATGTGATTCGACATGTTATTCCTCCTCTATCTATTCAAAAATATCTTTCAAAACAACCGTTTGTGTTCGATCTGGTCCTACTGAAAACAGAGTGATGTTTACTCCTGAAAGTTTTTCAATTGTTTTTAAATATTGTTGCGCATTCATTGGTAAATCAGAAAAACGACTTACTTGTGTTATATTTTCTGTCCACCCAGGAAGTTCAATATAAATGGGTTTAACTTTTACAAAGTCGGCATAATTTCCTGGAACATAATCGATGATTTTTCCATCCAATTCATAGTGTGTACATATTTTTATGTTCTTAAGTCCAGACAATACATCCAATAACATAATTGCAAGACCTGTTAATCCGCTGACGCGTTTAGTATGTTTTAAAACAACAATGTCAAGCCATCCGATCCGTCGTGGACGTCCTGTCGTTGTTCCATATTCGTGACCAACTTCACGAATGGTTTTTGCTATTTCGTCTTCAAATTCGGTTGGAAATACACCGCCACCCACTCTAGTAGAGTAAGCTTTTGTCACACCAATAACATCAGTTAAAGCCATCGGTGAAATACCGGCATTTAACGGTACCGCTGCGGCGGATGGAGAACTGCTTGTGACGAAAGGATAGGTTCCTTGTTCAATGCAGAGCATGACGCCTTGTGCGCCTTCAAAAAGGATTTTTTTATTTGCATCAATGTCACGGTTCAATAGTAAAGACGTATCTGCAATATATGGTTTAAGGCGATTACCATATTCGAGATAACGGGGGTATAAATCATCAAAATGAAAAGTTTGTTGACCAAGAGCGGTCAAATAAGCGTTTGTAAATTTAAGCGCAGCTTTTAATCTTTGTTCAAGCATGATTGGATTTAAAAGATCACCTATACGAATTCCGATTCGAGAAACTTTATCTGTGTAAGCCGGCCCAATCCCCTTCTTTGTTGTACCAACCGCATCTGCGCCTTTGAGTTCATCCAAAACACCGTCTAACGTCAAATGATAAGGCATAATAACATGGGCACGGTCCGAAATGAAAAGGCAAAAATCATTAATATCAGACTTTTTTAATCCTTCTAATTCTTTAAAAAACGATTGAGGTTCAATAACCATTCCGTTTGTCATATAATTTGTAATTTTAGGGTTGAGAATACCTGAAGGTAAGAAATGTAAAGCAAACTTTTTCCCATTAAAAAGGATTGTGTGACCTGCGTTATTTCCCCCTTGGCTACGAACGACGACGTCTGCCTGTGTGGCAAGAAAATCAGTAACCTTTCCTTTGCCTTCGTCTCCCCATTGGGTTCCGACAACCACTACACGTTTACCCATGAACTCACCCCTTAAATTGGAAACCATATTCATTATATCATAAGCTTTACGGCTTTGAAAGCAAGAATTAATGATGAAAAAAAGACCCGTTTTCATAGGTCTTCCATTTTTTTATTTTTTAAATTTAGAAGCGATATCTCGCGCAATCCAAATTCCATTTGCGCCAGCTTGAGCAAGTCCGCGAGTTATTCCAGCTCCGTCACCGCCCACATATAGTCCGGTGATTTTTGTTTCAAATTGATTATTGACTTCTGGGCGAGCTGAATAAAATTTTGCCTCAACACCATAAAATAATGTGTGTTCAGAAGCGATTCCAGGAGTAACATAATCTAAAGCTTCAATCATTTCAATGATTGATTTCATGGTTTTGTAAGGCAAAACAAGACCTAAATCTCCGGGTACAGCTTCTTTTAATGTTGGAACGACAAAACCTTCGCGAATTCTTTTTTCGGTTGAACGTCGTCCATTTTTTAAGTCGCCGTATCGTTGGACAATGATTGCTCCATTTGATAACATGTTTGCTAATTTAGATACGCCGTGAGCAAATTCATTAGGTTGATTAAATGGTTCAGTAAAATTATGACTGACAAGCAAAGCAAAATTTGTGTTTTTTGATCCTAATTTTGCATCATTATAAGAATGACCGTTTGCAACAATTGTTCCGCTATGATTTTCAATGACAACGTGACCAGAAGGATTCGCACAAAATGTTCGAACCTGTGTTCCCATGCTTGTTCTGTAGATAAATTTACCTTCATAGAGATTATCGTTTATTTCTTCCATAATTTCGTTATTGGTTTCAATTCTTACACCAATATCAACATGATTGGCGTGCATAGGAATATTCATTTTATGACATATATCTGAGAGCCACTGAGATCCATCACGCCCTGGAGCGACCACAACTGTATTTGAAAGAATTGTCTCTCCGGTATCCAAAACAACACCTGTTATATGTTCTTCTTCGAATAACAAATCAATAACTTCTGTTTTGTAAATCATTGTAACTTTATTTTTTAAATTTTCAAACATGTTTTTTAAAATTTCTAGATTGACTTCCGTGCCAAGATGACGAACTTTTCCCCGAAGAAGTTTTAATCCCACCGCTAACCCTTTACGTTCAATTGCTCTAACTTCAGCTGTAGATGGATCAGTTATTTCAAGCGGTGCACCAAATTTTAAATTGATTTTATCAACATAATCAATGAGTTCTTCAACAATGTTTTCATCAAGATAATCACTCATCCAGCCGCCATATTCGCTTGTAATATTAAATTTACCATCTGAATAAGCGCCAGATCCACCAAAACCATTTGTAATGGAACAAGCTGGATAGCATCCTATTTCACCATCTCGCCGAAGCGGACATTTTTTGAGTTTTTTTTCCAAAATAGGACATTTACGCGTAAAAATGTCATGGCCTTTATCGATTAATAATATCTTTAAATTAGGATTTTTTTCATAAAGTTCATAAGCCGTCATCGACCCAGTGGGTCCGGCGCCGACGATAATGACATCATAAGATTTATTCATAAATATCCCCTTTCAAAAACCGATAAGATAATAGCATTAATCATTTAATATTGCAACAAGAAAAAAGAAAAATGGAGTGATAAACTCCATCTCTTTTAAATGGGTATTTTGATTATTCAGTTCTAACTGGTAAAATCAATTGAATTAATCCAGGATCCAATTCACCTTCAATAACGAAGGGACGAATTTCGCCGGTAAATTTTACGAAAACTTGATCAGAATTAAATGTTTTTAAAGCGTCAAGGAAATACTTAGAACTAAAAGCGATTCTAATTGGAACTCCGATTGGTTTTTCGACTGGTTGAACTTCTTCAACAACTTTTCCTATTTCAGGAGAATTGGATGTGATTTCAACTCCGTTGTCATTCCTTAAATACAACTTAACAATACTAGCGCTTGTTTCTCTACTTGAAAGTAATGCAGCGCGATCAATAGCAACAAATAAATCGTTTTTATTAAATTTAATGACTATAGGAAATTCAACAGGTATTAACCGTGATGTTTCTGGAAAATTTCCATCAAGTAATCGAGATTGAAATAAAATGTTTCCATATTCAAAAAGAATTGATTTGTGGTTAAGATGGATTAAAATTTCATCTAAATTTAATTCTAAAATTTTGATTAATTCATCTAGACTTTTACCAGGAATAACAACATTTAAATTATCAATATTCGTTGGAACATCAATTACTTTTTGGGATAGGCGGAAGCTATCCGTTGCAATAGCGACTAATCTTTCTCCATCAACGCGAATATTAACCCCTGTAAGAATTGGGCGATTTTCAATAGCTGAAGTTGCAAATGTAGTTTGTTTAATAATTGTTTTCATGACTTTAGATTCAATCTTAATTGGATTGTCATTAATAATAAAATCAATATGCGGATAATCTTCAACATTAAGCATATTCAAAGTGATGTCGGATTTACCGGCAACAATTTTTATTACGTTATCATCAATGACAGATAATGAAATAATCGTCCCATCCAGTTTTCGTATTAATTCAACAAAATATTTCCCAGGGATTAAAACTTCTCCAACAGCTTCAACATGAAGACTTTCATCTTTCAGTGATAATTTAATGGATATATCAGAATTGCTGGTAATCATGATGAGTTCGTTTTGATATACTTCCAGTTTTATACCTTGAAGATAAGGTGCTGGTGTTTTCGTGGATAACGCTTTTTGAGCAACAAGCAAATTATTCAGAAGCACTTCTTTGTTAATCGTAAAATTCATAAACGACCTCCTGTTTATTTATTAAATCATTTTTTAATTATTGTTATTATTAGGGGTGTTGAAAGTGTTGAAAAGAAAAATTACCACAACATATATTATACCATATATAGCGCTAGAAGTACATTGTTTTAGTGCTGGAATATCCACATTTTAGGCTTTTTTTCCACACTTTATCAACAACTTTTCAATGTCAGTTTTTTTATCTCGATCAGTTTGAATATCGTTAGTTATTTGCTCAATGGAGTAAATGACGGTTGAATGATCTTTGTTGTTAAATATTTGACCAATCTTTTTAAAAGTTAGATCATAAACCTCTTTTAAAATATACATAGAAACCTGCCGAGGATAAACGAATTGTTTTTGTCTTTTGTTTGAAAGCAGGTCAGTTGGGGTGATATGATAATATGAACTAACAATATCGAGAACGGTATTAAAATTACCATCATTAATTGATTTGTTTGAAATGTTTTTGGAATTTATAAGGTTTTTAAGCGCCTCTTCAGCATTGGCGATTGTGAATGCATAATCAAAGGCTGTACAATAGAATAACACGCGCTTTAACGCACCTTCAAGCTCGCGCACGTTGTTTTCAAAGATACTAGCAATATATTCTAAAACTTCATCAGGAATTAAATTTGGATCAGATGTTTCTGCTTGTAATTTCTTTTTAAGGATTAAAATTCGGTGGTCAAGATTGGGTCTATTAATATCGACACTCAATCCCCATTGAAAACGGCTGGTTAGGCGGGACATAATATCATATAATTCTGGTGCTGGGCGATCGGAAGTAATAACGATTTGTTTGTTATTTTCTTTTAGTTTTTCAAATATTTTAAAAAATTCTAGTTGTGATTGTGTTTTTCCTGCCAGAAATTGGATGTCGTCAACAAGAAGAATATCAACATTTTCATATTTTTTTGAAAATTCGTCAAAAGTCTTTCTTTGTGTTGCTTTAGCATAATCTTCAATAAATTGATCGGTTTTTGCATATAACACTCGCTTGTTAATATCGTTTTCAAGAATATAATTACCAACACACTGCATCAGGTGGGTTTTTCCGAGGCCAACATCACCAAAAATATAAAGTGGATTTGCAATAGCTCCGGGTTGATCAGCAACTTTGATGGCTGATGTATATGCAAGACGATTAGAGGCGCCAACAACAAAATTATCGAAGGTATAAGAATTATTTAGTCCGGTTTTGTATTTGTTCTCCAATCCTTGTTCTGGTGAATTGATATTATAAGTTGATTTAGATAATTCTTCAGAGGCTTGTTCTTTGGTGATGATTTTGAATTGATGTTTTTCAGTAACAAGATCGTTTAACATCGCATTTAAGCGATTCAGATAGAAGGCGTCGATCTTGCTTTTGATGAAAGAGTTTGGGGCAACCAAGTAAATATTGTTGTTTACGACTTTAAAAACATTGGTTATGGCCCCAAAAGTCTCGTTAAACACATCATCTTCTAAGGTTATTCGTAGTTTTGATTTTATGTTTTCCCACAAGTTTTCGTAATTGTCCATTTGCTTACCTCATATCATACTTAAAATATAACATACACAAACACAATTCATTCCTACAAGTTTTCCACAAAAAATGTGGATAAAAATCATGAAAGCGGAGAGTAATTCACTTAAAATGTGGAAAAGATTTCGCTAATTTGAGCGACAAAATTGAGTTTTCCACACGTGTTGAAAAGCGCTTTTTAACGTGATTTGTGAAGAACTAAAAAAACCGATATTTGTGCTAAAATTAGCGAAATTTAGATTGTGGAAAATGTTTATAAAAAAACCTTGGATATGGGATAGATTTATTTGTTGACAGATAACATAAAATCACTTATAATGATATAGCATGGTTTTTGGATTAGAAACAGGAGGTGTTGAATATGAAAAAAACATTTCAACCGAGCAAAATCAAACGCGTAAGAACCCATGGTTTCTTAGCTAGAATGGCAAGTGCAACTGGACGTAAAGTTTTAGCTAGACGCCGCGCACAAGGCCGTAAATCGCTTACCGTATCCGATCGTTAAAACAACATAAAACCAAATCAATTATATTAAAACCCGTAATCACCAGAATAATATAAAATTTGGTGATTTTTGTTTTTTCTAAGGGGAGATTATCGTGAACAAAACATTTCACGTAAAAAAGAGTTCAGAAATAGAAAAAATCATACATGCAAAAAACAGTGTTGGAGATCAATATTTTGTTGTATATCGACAAGAAAACCATGACAATCTTCACATGCGATTTGCAATCAGTGTACCGAAAAAATATGGAAATGCTGTACAACGTAATTTAATGAAACGTCGCATTCGCGAAGTTGTTTCAAAAATTTCGTTTCTCCATCATATTGATTTTTTCATCGTTGTAAAATCGTCTGCTTCTCGTCTGTCATTCCAAGAGATTAACGACGATTTGTATAAATTATTCGCGCGTGCGAAAATAATAGAGGTATGAAAAAGAAAATGAAAAAAAATCGAATTTTGTCTCTTGTATTGGCATTAGTATTATTGTTTACCTTATCTGCTTGTGGCACTAAAAAAGGAGAGGTTAGTTATCAGAATTATACTGGTATTACCCTAGTATCCGAAGCAACGAACGAAAAACCAGCATCGACATATAGTGAAGTTATTGTTTTGCTTGGTGCAGCAACAAATTATGATAATTATGACAACACGACACAAGATGGCTATCTAGAATGGACATCAGAAGATTTTACTGTCAAAGTTACTTTTGAAGATAACCGAGCAACCGCTAAAGAACAAACAGGTCTTTATCAGTCGGTTTATGCAACACCCATTGGTGAAAAAACCGGAGCGTGGGAATGGGTTATACTCCAAATTGGTAAATTTACTTTTTTCGCTAGTAATTTATTTGGTTTATTAGGCGACACCTATTATTACTGGATTGGTCTATTAATTATGACATTGACCATCCGTACACTTGGGTGGCCAATTTATGCAAAGAGCAACGATTTAACTTTAAAAATGCAAATTGCTCAACCCGAGATTAATAAGATTCAAGAAAAATATAAAGGAAAAGCTGACCAAGCATCGCAACAACGGATGCAAATGGAAACAATGGAAGTTTATAAACGTTATAAAATAAACTTACTTGGTTGCCTTATGCCTCTTATGCAAATGCCTATCTTTATAGCAATGTATCAAGTTGTTCAAAGATTTCCTTTAACTGGGACAGGCGTCTTTGGAAATGCTGCAGTTACAATGAATACCGTCTTTTTATGGACAGATCTTGGAAACACCGCTTGGCTTGCTAATTTACCACTAGCGATTATTGTTGGTGGAACGATGTTTTTGAGTCAATGGCTGACGACCAAACGTACTGCTTCACAACAAAAAAATAATCGTTATCAAAACGCTCAGCAACAACAAACACAAAAGACAATGAAATATATGATGTATTTTATGGTATTGATGATGTCATATATCGCCATCGGAAATGCCGGTATCGCATTTTATTGGATTATTGGTAATATGTATCAATTATTTCAAAGTTATATCAGCCATCGAAAGATGGGAACCAAAATGGAAACATTTAAAAATAAATTATAATTCAACGGGGGGACAAAAATGAAATCAATTCGTTTTGAAGCAAAAGCGATGAACGACGCGACAATTAAATATGCCGCAGAAGAACTGAATGTTCATAAAGATTATGTCACGTTGAACGTGGTTGAAGAAAAATATGGGTTACTTAGACTAAATAAAACTTTCATAGTAGAAGCGACAATTAACTTTGATGTTGTTCGCGATGGAATCAAATATTTACAAACACTTCTAAACAACATGGAAGTTGAAGCTTTTGTTGAAGCAAAAGTTGTTGGTGATCGAGAAATAACATTCGTAATTAACGCGCAAGAAAACCCTATTTTGATTGGAAAAAATGGTAAAACGCTCGATGCAATTCAAACGCTAATTAAAAATTATATTCATGTATTCACTGAAGAACATTACGTGATATTGGTTGATGTTGGTGGTTATAAAGAACAAAGAAAAAAACAATTAGAAATTCTTGCGACAAAAACCGCTAAAGAGGTCGCAAGAACTAAAATAGCTGCTAAACTTGGCAAAATGAACGCTTATGAACGACGCGTAATTCATACAAAATTGGCTGATTGGCGCGATGTATCGACTGAATCGGAAGGCGAAGAGCCAAACCGTTACATCGTGATCAAACCCAAGCGTCATTAATTATGCGGTTGATTGTAGGTTTGGGTAATCCGGGCAAAGATTATGCCAAATCAAAACACAATATTGGCTTTATGGTTCTTGATTCTTATGCAAAGACCCATCAACTTAAATTTATCAGAGAAACAAAATTCCAAGGAGAGTATGTCAAATTGTCTGATTCGATTTTACTTAAACCTCGGACATATATGAACAACTCGGGTCTTTCAGTACGCGCAGTTGCACAATTCTATCAAATTAAAAACGAAGATATTTTAATTGTATCTGATGATCTTGATTTACCGTTTTCTAAAATAAGATTACGAGAAAAAGGTAGTGCTGGCGGACATAATGGATTAAAATCGATTATTGAACATTTAGGTGGACAAAATTTTAATCGACTAAGAATCGGAATTGATCGCGACGATAATAAAGATGTTGTAAATTATGTCCTCGGAAAACTATCAAAAGAACAGAAAAAAAACCTTGAAAATCTTTTTATTGAAACCAATAATATTATTGAAAATTTTATTTCTGGGCAATCATTTGAGCAAATTATGAACACTTATAATCCCTCAAAATCATTGTAAATAAATAATTATTAAAACATAAGGATGCCTTGATAATCAGGGCATCCTCTTTTTATTAATTAATATTTATTTTAAAATACGATAACCGTAACTAGGTATAACCATGGTTTCTGATTTTGGAAGAATGACATCTGTTTCTAAATCGGTTAACGCTTTATTTCGGATCACTTGAGGCAGAGTAATTATTAGCTCATTTTCATTATTATTGATGATAAAGAAAATTGATCCCTTTTGATAGATAAGAACTTGATTTTTTGCGTGATGCCATGTTATATCAACCAATTTAAAATCCATATATGATTTTCGAAGCCAAATTAATTTTTTGAAGAATGATAATAATAATTGATTTTGTTGCGAATTATCCCAAAGCATACAACGTCTATTATCCGGATCGTGATCGCCTTGCATACCTATTTCATCTCCATAGTAAATTGCTGGAGAACCGCAGAAACTGAAGATAAACAGATATGTTAATTTTACCTTATTAACATCATTTTCACAGCGAGTCATGATTCGCATTGTATCGTGAGAAGACACAAGGTTAAACATGTTTATTGCCACATTCTTTGGATAAGAAAGAAGCAAGTTATTTATTCGATACATAAATTTTTCAGCATCAATGGGGTATGGATTTTTATAAGTTGAGATAAACTGCCATAAAGGATAACTAATTTCGTAATTCATGACCGCGTCAAATTGGTCTCCTTGTAACCACGGGGTTGAATCATCCCAATTTTCACCAATGATGTATAGATCGGGTTTGATCTTTCTAACTGCTTGACGGAATTTACGCCAAAATACATGACTAACCTCATTGGAAACATCAAGACGCCAACCATCGATATCATATTCTTTGACCCAATATTGTGCAACATCAAGAAGATATTTTTCCATTATGGGATTAGAAGTGTTTAATTTAGGCATAAAAGGTGTCATTGCAAAGGTTTTAAATTTTGGAATTATATTATGAACGGCAGGACGACCATTTTTATCTAGTGGAAAATCAATAAAATGATCCTCTTTAATGTAAAAACAATCCCAGTATTTTGAATTTCGTTTATTCTTGATAACATCTTGAAAAAACGGATGATCCCAACCACAATGGTTAAAAACAGCATCTAACATTACTTTTATACCAACTGAATGGCAGGCGTTAACCAAAGATTTAAAATCATCGTTGGTTCCAAAAGAAGGATCGATTGTAAAATAGTCTTCTGTGTCATATTTATGCGCTGAATAAGCTTTAAAGATTGGCGTAAAATATATCCCAGTAATTCCTAAATCGACAAGATAGGGTATTTTTTCAATGACCCCTTTTAAATCTCCGCCGAAAAACATATTATTTTTAATATTTTCAGTGACCGATCCAAACGGGATATAACCTTCTTTTTGGTCTTTGCTCTTATTGAAACGATCTAGAAATATCTGATACCAAACAGTATCTTTGGTCCAAGCAGGCGAATCGACAAGATCTTCTTCGTTGATATAAGGATAATTAAAATATCCCACTAAATCATGTATAAAAATTTTATCTTTTACAATATCAACTTCTTTGAGGTCACGACAACCATAAAAGTATGTTTTTCCTTGTGAATATAATAAAAATGCATACTTAGCTCGCGTTGATGGAGTGCCTGATTCTACAAAATAATGATCATACAATTCAGTGTCGTAGATCTTTTCCATAATCTGTAATGGGAATAGATTGCCACTCCAAACATATTTGTCGTTCTCCAATCGCCACTCAAAAGGATCACCAATGATTAATTCAACCCGATCAACGTCGTTTTTCGCAGTTTGTAAGAACAAATGAAGTTTCGATTCGTTGGCGGCATAGGCCATGCGACTTTTTGGGATGTGTCTAATTGCAGCTAAGTTCATATTGGTACCTACCTTTGATATATATAATCCAGTATCATTGTATCATTTTTTTACCGGTTTTCAATTCAATGCCACATGGAATAGTTTTCATCTTTTCAAATTAGGGAGATTGTTTTAAAGTAAAACAGAAATTATAGTATAATGATAGTGCATAGTTTTTGATAGCGAGGCGATCCAAGTGAATTCATTTGAAAGACGAATTAGAGCATTTTCTATCGACATTTCCATGTCGACCGTTTTATTTATTCTTCTAATTATTGCCATCGGAACGATTGATAGCGTTTCTGATGAACTAAAATTAACTTTAGCTGCGAGTATATCGTATTTTGGGACACTTATAATTCCACAATTTATATCTAAAGGACAAACTTTTGGAAAACGCAATCAAAAAATGAAAGTGGTTTACGCCAAGAGCGAACGATCACCTCACGTCCTTGTTTTGGTTTTAAGGGAAATCGTAAAAGGATTCTTGATGATAGGTACGTTTGGTTTTTATCTATTGGTTTGTGGAATCATAGCCTCATCTAGAAAAGACGGACGCGTAATTCATGATTTTATTTTTGGAACAAAAGTTATTTGTTTGACACTGTATGTCAGTGATAAAGAAGGTTCGGTTTTGACAAGAACCGAGTCGGTAAAAAAACATTTGGAGGGCAGTAGTTATGATTAAAAAATGGATGATTATCATCGTAACACTTCTCACGGTGATTACCTTAACAGCGTGTAACAATAAAATAAATTGGGAAGCAATTAACCCCGAAAATGGCGTATATTATGAAATCTTTGTCCGTAGTTTTTCAGACAGCGATGAGGATGGAATTGGGGATTTCAACGGAATCACAGAAAAACTATCATATCTTCACGAATTAGGCATCACCGGACTTTGGCTGATGCCAATACATCCTTCATCATCTTACCATGGATATGACGTTGAAGATTATTATGATGTCAACGAAGATTATGGGACAATGGATGATTTTGAAAACTTGGTTAAAGAGGCAAATAAATTGGGAATGAGAATCATGCTTGATATGGTTTTTAATCACACATCAAATCAACATCCATGGTTTATTGCGGCTTTAAATGGTGATACGTATTATCAAGAATATTACAATTTTATTCCTAATACAACTGATACCTCAAAGATGCTAGGCAGCTGGAATCAAAATATCTGGCATACAACCGATATTGGTAAATATTGCGGATATTTTTCTCACACAATGCCAGATGTAAACATGTATAACGATGACGTCAAAAATGAAATTATTAATATTTCTAAGTTTTGGATTGATAAAGGCGTTAAAGGGTTCCGACTTGATGCGGCCCATCATTTTTATGGCACAAACGAATACCCATCAGAGGCTTATGATTACTTTGATAACGTTCTATATCTGCGCGAATATTCAGATGCAATTGATGCATATGCAAAAAACATCTTTATTATTGGTGAAATATACGAAGAATCTCTTTACCAAGTAGTTGGTGAATATTTTATTGGCCTCGATTCTGCAATAGATTTTCCAATCGCAGCGCGAATCAGGAGTTCTTTTATGAATAATGTCAATCGTGGCTATGTTACAAATTTGAGTGCTATTTATTCAAGTTATCGTAAAAATGACGCCAATTTTATTAGTACTCCTTTCATTGTAAATCACGATATGGATCGATTAGCTTCCATTGCATATGGCGATGTTACTGGATTAAAATTAGCTGCTGAAATGTTATTGGTTTTACCAGGTAATCCCATCATCTATTATGGTGAGGAAATAGGAATGTATGGTTATAAAGCCAACGGACCTGATATTTGGGACGAAACCAGAAGATTACCATTTTTATGGGGAGATTCTAATACTACCGATTGGCTGACTTCTGGTCATGCCACACTCTTTGCAGTTAATGCACAAAATGATAATGTATACTCGGCTAAAGAACAATTAATCAACCCCGATTCATTACTCAATTTATATAAATCAATATTAACAGTTAGAAACAATAATATTGCATTGAAATATGGAAATAGCTTTGTCGCATATGAAGGGAATACAGGATCACTTCAAGGATTTTATCGCGAATATAAATTTGGTGAATATCATCAAAAATTATTAATAATTCACAATTTCGCAAGCATTGAATCGGCCGAAATAAATTTTGGGGGAACCATCATCTATTTAAGTAATGTGACTGATTTTTCTAATATTACTAAAATACCTGCAAAATCGACCATAATCATTGATGTCACAGAAGGTACACCGAATGCTTAAAATTATTGCGAATAGTTTCAAATTTAAAAATATTTTCAATCTTCGAAACCATCCTTTAAATCAGTTTGTTCTTTATTTCCTATTATTAGTTTTCATAATTAGTTTTCCGTTAAATTATCAGATCATCAAAACAGGTGGATGGGATTTGTATAATTTTTCGGCTGGAATGAGGCAAAGTTATCCTGATTGGTTACCATCTCAGTTACCCGAAGATATCGAAATTAGTAAAAGTGGAATGTATTATGAAACAGCCGTTGTTACAACACTAACAACTACTAATCTTGATAACGAAACCTTAAATATTGTGTTTATGCCATTTGAAGAATATACAATATCAGATCGATCATTGGTATTTGAACCAGAGAGAATAGTCTATTATGACGTCGAAGGTAAACAAGTACTTGAAGTTGGATATTCCAACATAACAACGTTAGTTCGATTTGCCGATTTGAGGATGATGACTCAATCAGAAGCCGTTTCAAGATTCGCAAATATGATTGACGAGGCGTTTTCTTCTTATGCGATATTCGTATCTGTTGTTTATTATACAGGAATTACCGCTTTCTTAAATTTGGTATTAATCTTAGTTGTAAGTGCGATATTTATCTTTGTCAGGATTCGTTTTCAAAAAGTCACAAAATTTACTGATAATTTAAAGATTGTTATTGCATCAATGACGATACCTTCACTCATCAGTTTTATTGTTGGAATAGCAGGCATCATGGAAATCAATGCTTTTACAGTAGTAATTTACCAATTTGCAACACCTCTGATAGCTTTAATTTCTATTTTCAAAGGATCGAAAATTAAAGAAATAAGCAATAAGAATGTATAAATAATAAAAGGTCGCTTGAGCCAAGCGGCCTTTTATATTAATTGATGATTAGAATTTTTTTCTAAATAAGAAGAATAAGCCGATAACCAAAACGTTCATAGCCACAATGGCAGCGTTAATTTCTTGACAAGATGGGCAACCTGTCGATTCTTCTGGTAAAATCACGACGCCACGGTAGAGAATAACAGTTTCATTTTCAAGCAAAGGAATGTTTCCTCCGCCAAGATAAGTCTTGATGATTGTGTTGCTTATACCGTTGCGATTACCTATTAAATTCCAATCCTCGCCCTCTGGCAACTTGACAGAAGCAAAATCTCCGGTGTTATGGATGATTAAGATTGTGTCATAGGAGTCGCCATTCGCATAATCTGATAAAGTGTAACCAACAACAGTTGGATCGTTGAATTCAATAAAATCTAAAGCCGCAATAACTTGTGCAGAAGTTGTCATTCTCAGAGCGGGGTGAGCTTTCCTAAAGGCAATTAAATCTTTATAGTAATTAAATACCGCCAAGTTCTTTTCTTCTGCTTTGAGATTCCAACGAAGTTGATTGACCGAATCAGGAGATTGATAAGAATTATGGTCGTATTTCTTCGCAGCATCACAAGTTTCCGAATATCCTGTTGCACACGGTTTCGATCTCATAAACTCTTCTCCAGCATGAATAAACGGAATACCTTGAGCTAATAATACAACTGCATTGGCTTGCTTAATCATGTCTGGAATAAATTGTTTTTGGGTGTATGTCGTTGACATCATTAATTTATCATAAAGAGTATTGTTGTCATGTGCACTCACATAATTGATGACTTGGCTAGGATTATTTCCCCAAAAACGCGAATAAGAAAGATCAGCACTATCAATTCCGGGAAACTGTGTTCCGCCGACGATACCGTATTTAAGTTTATTTAGCGTTGGAAGGTCAGTTTTTCCTTGCACGAAACCTCCAGCTGAAGCATTAAATACAGAGCCTTTAACTCCATCACGGATTTCATCATTAAAAGCAGCTACACCTGGCATATTTACAAGATTGACTTTGTCTGCAGCAATTGCGGGAGACAGGGGTGTTCCACCACCCGTCCAAGGTTCGCCAAAAATTAGAATAGTATTATCGATTTCATGTAATGCAGCAACAATTTTGTTCATTGTCTCTGTATCATGAAGAGCCATTAAGTCAAATCGGAAACCAGAGATATTATATTCATTAGCCCAAAAAACAACAGAGTCTACCATGAACTTTTGCATCATAAACCGTTCAGAAGCAGTTTCATTACCCGTACCTGAACCATTCGAGAAAGAACCATCTGAGTTCATACGGTAATAATATCCCGGTAATATTAAGCTAAAGTTTGAATCACCGCTTTGACCTGTATGGTTATACACAACATCCATGACAACGCGAAGATTGTTTTTATCCATCGTCACCATTAACTGTTTGAATTCATTGATACGGACAGCACCGTCAAATGGATTGGTTGAGTAATGACCTTCTAAAGCGTTAAAATTGAGCGGCATATAACCCCAGTTAAATTGAGTCGCTGCCCCCGATTCATCAATGGCATTTCCGTAATCGAAGAATGGAAGAATTTGTACATGCGTTACACCTAATTCTTTAATGTGATCGATTCCGGTTGAAACACCTTGATATTTCGTGTTTTCGATGGTGAAGCCCATGAATTTTCCACGATATTTTTCATATTGTGAGTCAACAACCCAACTGGAATGACTTGTTAAATCGCGAACATGAATTTCATAGATAATCGCATCGGTGTAATTTGTCATGGTGTTGGGACGTTTGCCATAAACAAAGCCTTCTGGATTCGTTTGCGAAAAATCCACAATCATTCCACGGATTCCATTCACACCAACGCTTTTTGCATATGGATCAACAACTTCATTGGTTTTAATTCCATTAGTCACAACATAAGTATAATATTTACCATGAAGATTTTGAGCAACCGAAGCAACCCAGGTGCCTTTTTCACTTTTTGTCATCGCGATAGATTGCGAGGGTGTATCTGTTGCGGTCGAATCTTTAGCTAACAAATAAGCAGGGGATCCGGAATTATAAATTTTTAACGTTACCGAACTAGATATAGGAGCCCAAAGTCTGAAATTGGTCGTTGATTCTGTAACAACAGCGCCAAGATCATCACCTTCATAACCAAAAGCGGTTTCAAATTCCGTACTATCATAGATACCATCAAATGTAACATCATAAGTTTTAGTCCCCTCAGGGAATAACACGCTAATGGTATAAGTTTTAGTTAAATCAACATCAGAAGGTATGGTCATAGTTCCTAATAAGCCGGACATCGTGACATTTGCGCTTGAAGAAATGCCATTAATTGACAAACTGACCTTATCAGCAGTTACAGCTGAAGTTAAAGAAAACTTGATGGTGCGCATTGCGTTAAAGTATGCACCAGTGACTTTATCACTTTTATCGGGTCCGTTTGGATCATTTAACGAATATCCAATTCGTTCGTCACCTTCAACTAAGTAAACATGAAACACACCATTTTCAGCCGTTGTTGGAATGTTGATGAAACGGTCTTTATCAATGTCTTTCTTGACCCATTCACCAAGTCTAACAATAATACCCATTCGAGTGGCGGTTATGCCTGATATATCAACGGTTGTGACAGATCCAAAAGAATCGGTAACGATTCCTAAATCATCGGTATCAATCGCTTTCGATGAGCCTGCACCACCTTCTGGCCAAAGCCAAAAATTCCAACCAGCACTATAATCTCCAGCATAACGAAAATAATGAATAACCATTGTATCTGGAGCGGTTTGTTCAGCAGATATGATAACAGATGGAACAAACACAAAACCAATAATGAATGTAAAAAATAATAATAATATTTTTTTCATAATTATATACCTTCTTTTTTAAATCAAACGTTTACATCGATATATTTTATCATATTTTCCAAGGTTTTTATAGTTAAGCGTATGTAACCGATTACGCTTTGGACCTGAATAAAAACG
This sequence comes from Caryophanales bacterium UBA5603, assembly GCA_002424815.1. GTDB lineage: Bacteria > Bacillota_I > Bacilli_A > Izemoplasmatales > Hujiaoplasmataceae > UBA5603. Next base: position 30,823 of record DILB01000008.1, on the reverse strand, counting down.
CTTGCATTAACATCATGTAAGTAGTATTATAGTTGCGTAAATTGGCCCAATATATTTATTGGGTCAGAAAATTCTTAATAGGAGGATAAAATGAAAAAAAGCTTATTGCTATTATTTTTCGCAGCAATCGCTTTACTTGGCATCGCAACAACAGTACAAAATACAGTCGTTGAAGCAGCTGCTGCCGGTAAAGTGGTTTACCATTACCAAAAATGGTATGGTGATTACGACAATGTCGGCCTTTGGGTCTGGGGAACCGGAACTGGTGGATCTTCTGATGCTGTTGCTGTAACTGGAACAGATGATTTCGGAGTTTACTTCGATGTCAATATCGGATCAGATGCAACAGAAATGGGATCTATCCCAATTGCAGACAATTTTGACAGCGATGCTCGTTGGAATCACAAGGATACATATCCCGGTCAAGATGGACCCATGAATATCATGGTGAACGTTGCTGCAGCCGCAGCCGGAGCCACGATGCATGTTTACTTCTTTAGCGGTTCTGACAGAGTGTTTGTTGCTAGTCAGACTTACGCAACTGTATTTGTTGTATATTTTACCGCAACTGAAATTTATGAAGCCAATCTTGGCATTCATTCTTGGGGTGGATGGTACAACGATGAAAACGTCGGTCAATGGGGTGTTTGGGGAACACCAACACCAATCTTCACGGGTAAATTCTTGACCCCCGAAGGTAAAGAAGGTCGCATTGGTATGGTCAACGCATTAGTTGGCGCTAACGCTGCTTCCGCAAACTTCCTTGTTTATGCTGGAAATGACGCTACTAAAAAAACTGGCGACGTCATGGACGCTGCTGCAGGTCTTGGCGCAGGCGAAGTCACTGCAATTTATGTTTCAAGTGACGTTTACAAAGGTTTTGACAAAGTTCAACAATACGCAGATGCTTCCTTTGCATTCAAAATGATTGCTTTCAACAATGCATCTTATGTATTAAGTGGAACTTACGCTTCAATGAAAAATACAATTCTTGTTAAATTCTCATCTGATGTTATTACAGCTTTCTACGACCAAACACAAACTCCAACGGTAACGACGTATCAAAAATACGAAATCGTTGGCTACAACTATGTACCTACAGGCTCAGGTGGAATCACAATCGATACGACAGTTTATCCCGCTTATGTTAAAGGCGATATTCCTGCCAATGTTGCAGGACGCGTCGTATTCCATTATCAAAGATGGGATAGCAATTATGCTTCAGTTGGTCTTTGGACTTGGGGAACTGGTACAGATGGATCACAAGCTCCTGTTCAAAAATCAGGTGTTGATAGCTTTGGTGCTGTCATGGAAATTAATATTGATGATGATGCATCCGACACCATTGGTATTATTCCACTTGGCAAAGACATTACAACTGATGACCGCTGGGCATCTCGTGAAACGCCAGATGGCGAGCACATCAATTTTGATGTTACTGCAATTAAAAATGGAACCGTTGATGAAATACATGTTTACTATTTCCAAGGCGGACATCAAACTCATTTTGTTGCAAAACCCGATAAAGCAAATGTCATCGTTTTATATTTGAACAAAACGAATACTTATGAAGACAATCTTGGTATTCATAACTGGAGCTGGGATGTCAATGCAACGGGTTGGGAAACCCCATTACCAATGCTTGATGCATTCAAAACACCTGATGGTGTACCTGGCAAAGGAATTCTTGTGACTGGTAGTGTTCCTGCTACTGGCGGAATTATTGTTCATGCTGGTGATACCAAATATTCTGGTGAGGATAACATCGATGGATTTGACACGATGGTTGCTGGCGAAGTTAAAGTTATTTACACCGGTATCTCTGGCGCAACTACTGGATCATTTGGTTATACTACCGACCATGACGATTTCGTTATGGAAATGATGGTTCCAACGATTAAAGAACCGATTTATGATTATGTTGATTATGAAGAATTAGTTTATCCAAGAGTGGAAATCGATCTTGCTCCATACTTCACACTGAAAATGAATGGCACAGTCGTTGCCAATCCATTTGAGTCGATTGATTATGATGCTGCAGATGATTCTCTTACTGAATTAGTTTTGGTTCTCAAAGCTAACTTGGACAACACAGCAACCTATGTTCTTATATTTGATAACGGCAAAACAGGACTAGAAGCTCAACAAGCTGAACTCGAGATTAATATGGACAAAAATGCACCTGTCATCACTTTCATTGATTCCGACACCGTAACAATCATTGCTGGCGAAGGATGGGATGATGCTTTGTGGCCAAACATGAGAGCTATGGATGACCGCGATGGCAACGTTACAAACCGTATTTATGTAAAACCTGGAGACGGAACAGTCAATGTTAACGTTCCTGGTGAATATCCCGTCATTCTGACTGCATTTGACGAATGGGGAAATGAATCAACCGCAACCTTTACGATTATCGTTGAAGCACCTGCAACAGGATGTGCTGCTAGAAACGCCTCAATCTTTACTCTTGGCGGACTCGGCTTCCTAACTGTAGGATTCTTCCTCGCAAGACGTAAAGAATGGTTATAGTAGGTAGGAGGAAAATAAGATGAAAAAGCTTGCTGTTTTATTTGTTTCAATTTTTGCACTTTTCACTTTGGTTGCTTGTAATCCTACTTTAGAAGATCTCATTATCGACTTTAGTGAAAGTCAACAAAAAACAACCACAATCCGCGTTTGGTTGGATGATACTGATGGTGTATTTATGGCCGATTTAATTCCAGCTTTCAATGCGATTTATCCAGACATTGAAGTTCAATTCCAACACATGGGTGCACTTGACTCACGTGATCGTTTAAAAACTTATGGTGTTTCAGGTAACGGCGCTGATGTCTTCATGTTCCCACATGACCATCTCTCGCTTGCGATGCTTGAAGATTTGGTTTATCAATTACCAAACGAATTATTCTTATCATTAAACAACACGATGCTTGATGTTGCTATGGATATTGCTACCGCTGGAACAAGAGACACTTCAACTCCAAAATTGTATGCTGTTCCGCTTTCAATCGAATCCATCTTCATCATGTATAACAGAAATTTGATTTCTGACGAAGTTGTTGCTACATTAACTTCTTGGCAAGATATTATTTCCTACTCCGCAACATTCAAAGCTGCTAACCCTGGCAAGCAATTATTGACAACTAATTCACATTGGGCTGACAATTATTATTTGCAAACTGTTTATTCAGCATTTGGATGGAGACCACACGGTGATAACGGAACTGATCCGTCAGCTGTTGGATTTGAATCTACAGAATTGATGGCTGCTTTGCAATGGTTATCAACCGATTTAAAACCGGTTGTAACTGGTAATGCTGCTTATAACTCTTATGGAACAACTCCTTTTGAACAAGGCAATGCCGCTATGATCATTACCGGACCTTGGGCAATTAAAACTTTTGAAGACAAAATTGATCCGAATGGTGAAGGCAAATTAGGTGCTGTCGCTCTTCCTGATTTCGAAGGAATTACTGGCGCAACTCATACACCGTCTACTTTCGCAGGATCACAAATGGTTGCTGTTTATAAATATTCTTCTAATAAAGAAGCTGCCATTAAATTTGTTGAATATTTAGCAACTCCAGAAGCACAAAATATTCTTTACCAAACATCCAATGATTGCCCGGCTTTGAAAGATTTGTCGGAAATCGAAGGAATTGCTACTGATGAATACATGCAAGTCATGTTAGCACAATTAGCCACTTCCATTCCAATGCCAACGATCGCCGAAGTAACTTATTACTGGGCCGCTGCACAAACGATGGTTGTTAACGTTTGGGATACAGGAGCAAATATCGTGACCGAACAGAAGAAAGCTGAGGCTTCATACCTCGCTTCAAAAGCTTTGGGATCGAAATAATTTATTAAGATCATGTTAGCTGGCCTTCGCAAGAGGGCCTTCTTTCATAATATTCGATCTTTATTCAGATAGGAGAATGACATGGAGAAAAAGACAAAACATGTATTAAAGGCTATCGCTTCAGTCTTTATTCCAGGATTGGGGCAAATATTTAATAAACAATTTCTCAAAGCGCTATTCTTCTTTGTTTTTTTTGCTGCATTTTTGACAATTGAATTGTCTTCAGGTCAATATTTTTCTGAATTTGATCCTTATGACAAACTCACAGAAGAAACGGGAGCTTTATTTACCGACGACTTTGCAAAAAACTTCTATCAAATGTATCAATTCCAAAAATCAATTGGTGAAATCAATCTTCCGGAATTTGAAGCTTATTATGCAACAGTGAGCAGTAATGGATTCACAATGCGAGAACTCATCGACTATACAGCTCAAGACATTTTATTGGCTTCGACACCTAGATATTTCCTTTTGATTGATGATTTGGTTATTAGCGGTTCGAAAGCATCTACGTCGGATACAGGTGAAATCAACGACACTGATTTAATCATCGGTGAAGATGACGCAGCTATTGAAGCTAAAGAATTTTTGTCAATCATAACAGGCGTGTCAATTTTTGAAAAAAATGACAAAGAATATTATCGCATTATCACAGGCGAAGGGGAGTCTCGACTTGTCTATTATGTCAATGTTAACGAACCTTCAGATATTATTTACGATGTCACGGGATATAATGTTTCCACAAGAACAGGTTCTTTGTACTTAGAACAATCAACAGGTAAGATTTATGTTCGATCAACTAAACAATTATCTGTATTAGAAACCGTTGAATATCGTTATACAAACGTTGCAGATAGCGCTGATTATTATGTCACAGCCGATTCATTATCAACAATTGCCACTTTTAAATCTTTAGTTATTAAAGGGGCAGTTGTTTATGACAATGAGGGAACCATTTATGTCAAATATATGCCAGAGTTGTCATATCAAATGGTTAATGGTTATAACAAAACGCCTTTCTCTGAATATTTGCGTAACTATATTACAAAACGATTCCGTGTTTCAACCAGCAGTTATAACTCAACGAATTACAATCGTTTTTTAATCGAAGTATATTTTTCTGTTCACCCTGAATTAAGGAACGAATTTGAATCTAATTTTTATAACTTTTTTAATGATCGTGCAGGATTCTTTGTCAAAGGTGTATGGGCTATTATTACCCTTGGAACAACTGAGAAAGTTACCTATAATTACAAAAGTTTGCATGATCCACTTAAATCAGTAACATTTACCGAAGATGGCATCCAATATGCAGGGGTTTCAGGCATCCTGGATGAAACACCGCTTTTAGGACACGTCTCTTCTTATTTGTTAATCTTAGGTTTGATTTCGACCTTATTGATGGCTTACTTCATTTTTGCTTGGATATGGGCGGTGAGAGACGCCTACAGAACGAGTCTGAAATATTCTCAAACCAAAGTCTATGTATCTGACAAGGAATGGTTCCTTGAAGTTTATAGTCATGGTTTTGAATATATCATGATTCTTCCAGCGTTATTTGTCATCACCTTTATATCAATTATGCCGATACTATTTGGCTTCTTAATTGCGTTTTCCAGTTACAGCGGATTTGATTCTGACACCGGATTATTCTCTTGGGTCGGATTTTACAACTTCACAAGAATTTTTACTTTCGGCGAAGGAATTCCGTTCGCAGAAACCTTTTGGAAGGTTTTTGTTTGGACTGCTATTTGGGCCGTTTTTTCAACAGCCACCGTCTTCTTTGGCGGAATGTTTCAAGCGTTGGTTATTAGTTCTGATAGAGTTCCTTTCAAAAAATTCTGGAGAACTTTGCTTATCCTTCCATGGGCTGTACCAGCATTGATTTCACAAATGGCTTTTTCAATCATTTTTAGCGAAAAAGGTATCATTAACTCGATCTTAAAAAACATTGGATTTGGTCGGACATTTTATGAGGTTTTCCAAGACTGGGGAATTCTTGGTGTGGGATACAATCCTCAGACGATGACGTTCTTGCAAAAAATCTTTTACTTAGGTTTTGATGACATTCAATGGTTTACCAATGCAAACAATATTTGGTTTGTTAGAATTATATTAATTGTTGTTAATATTTGGCTAGGTGCACCTTATTTCATGGCCTTAATGACATCTATCATGACATCTATTGATCGTACGTTATATGAAGCGGCGGATATTGATGGCGCTTCAAAATCACAAAAATTCCGATTTATTACCTTTCCTCTGATTATGTATTCTACGGCACCGCTTTTGGTTATGGCGTTTTCAGGGAACTTTAATAATTTTGGCGTCATATACTTCATTACTCAAGGAGGTACGGGCGCCGGTGATATCGACACTGCTTTTGCAGGGAGTACAGACATCTTAATTTCATGGATGTATACTCTCACCGTCAGTAAAAAAGTTTATAATATGGCCTCGGTATTCTCAATATTTATCTTTCTCATTGTGGGGTCAGTCGCAGCATGGAACTACTCTCAGACGAAAGCATTTAAGGAGGACTAATGATGTTATATACCATTATTGGAATTTTCCTTGCAATAGTACTATGGTTCACACACAGTTCAATCTCGGGTCAAATTTTTGAAAAAAAAGGTTATAATAAAACGTTTGGTAGTATCATTGGTTTAATTCCGGTGTTTGGTCTCATTAAAGCTTTTACAATCGAAAGTAAAAAAGAACTACACAAGGGAGCTTTCCGGAGCATTATTGGCTTCAAAGAAATCTTGATGAAAATATTAACTTTCGGTCAATTGACTTTAGCTGCCGGAGTCGTTTTATTTCCGATTTTATATCTTGTAGGATCATCTTTCACAAATACGAGTGAATTACCAAATACATTATGGCCTCCGGTCATGTATTTCCAGAATTATACTAAATTATTTGCTGAAACAAAATTTCTGATTTGGTATAAGAATACCTTTATTATCGCCGTATTGAGTATGACGCTAGGAGTTATCTTTATTACGGGAGCTGGGTATGTTTTTGCTCGCTTCAAATTCAAAGGAAAAAAAGCTGGTCTAATGGGTATTCTTGTGTTACAAGTTTTCCCATCATTTATGGGTCTTGTGGCAATGTTCACTTTATTTCAAGTTTTTGGATTACTAGGGAAACCAACAGCATTGACAATTCTATATGTCGGTGGGTCGGTTCCGGGTAATATTTGGTTAATCAAAGGATATCTTTCACAGATACCGAAAGACCTAGACGAATCGGCCATGCTTGATGGTGCCAGTAAATCTCAGATTTTCTTTAAAATAATTTTACCGTTATCCGTTCCAATTCTTTCCTTCGTCGCTGTTGGTCAGTTCATGGCTCCTTGGATGGATTATATGCTTCCAAAATATTTACTTGACGTTCAACTTGCGGGTGAAGTAGGGACCGATATCGTATCAAAACAATGGACTTTAGCTGTTGGTTTATTCTCGATGATTTCTAATCCACAAACAACATCTTATACGATGTTCGCAGCCGGTGCATTGATTGTAGCTGTTCCAATTACAATTCTTTACATGCTGTTCCAACGTTATCTCATTGAAGGTATTACAGCTGGGGCAACAAAAGGATAATACGCATTATTGGCATGAGTAAAACTCATGCCTTTTTTATTTTAAGAATCTTTCTTCATATGATTTACCTATGAATCATCGAAGAATATGATATAATTAATTAAAGGAGTTGATGACATGTATCCCTATTTTTGGCCAGATTTATTTGGTTATAACCTACCGATGTATGATTTAATGATTACTATCGGAATTTTGTTTCTTATGATCTTTGTAGCTCGTCAATTTGATTTGCGTGACGGATATGAACGAAAGTATTCAAATCGAATTCTTGTATTTCTTGCGATTAGTTTGGGTGTCGCGCTTGGGACTTCATATCTGTTTGACGGTTTATTTCATACACTCGCTGAAGGCGAACCAACGTTTGGTTCCATCACTTTTATCGGCGGACTCATTGGCGGTTTAGCTAGTTTTGTGTTGTTATTAAAATATGCAATTAAAGTAAACGGAAAACAACTTCTTAAGATTTTAAACACAGTAATTGTTGGTGTTGTGCTTGCACACGCATTTGGAAGAATTGGTTGTTATTTGGCAGGATGTTGTTATGGCATTCCTTCTGAATCTTTGTTTGGAGTTGATTTTCATTCAGGAGAATCGATTGGAGAAGTATTACCAACGAATTTATACGAAGCTTTGTTTCTTTTTGGTTTATTTGGGGCGTTTAATTTGATTAGAAGTTTAAGAAACCGTGAATTTAGTGTGTATCTAATGGCGTATGGAACATTTCGTTTTTTAATCGAATTTATTCGCGGGGATGATCGAGGCTCGCTTTTTGGTTTTATTCATACAACTTACAATACCTATCCCACTCCCTCTCAATATCTTAGTTTATTAATGATTGGAATTGGGGTTTATATCTATTTGAAACATCAAAAAAACGCAGTTGAAATACCTTCTTCTGAGGTTAAAAAATGAATCACTTGGGATTTTTCCATCACGCGAATTCTGAATGGAGTTACATTGACGGAACTTTAGTTACCCTTCGTTTTCGTTCTGTAAAAGATGATTTATTATCAGTTACAGTGATTGAATACAATCGATTTACAGATTATCAAAAAAGACGAAAACATGAAATGCGTCGATTTTTATCAGATTTTAACTTCGATTATTATACAGTGTCTTTTAAACCCGATAATGAAGGTTGTATCTATTATTTTTTCCTGACAGATGGAAATAAGACTGGATATTATGGTGAATTTGGATTTTCTGAAAACGAATTTGTTCGAATGGGCGCCTATGAGATTCCGAGAATACAACCCACAGATATTTATCAAGCACCTGATTGGGTTTCAGAGGCTATTTTCTATCAAATTTATCCTGATCGATTTTGTAAATCGAACGCATTTTCAGAAGGATATGAACCTTGGGGAAGTCCACCAACTTATTGGAATGTTTTCGGCGGTGATTTTCAAGGAATTGTTAATCAAATATCGCACCTTAAAGAATTGGGAATTAATGCAATTTATTTAACACCGATTAGTTTGTCAAATTCCTCTCATCGGTATGATACAATAGACTATCTGAAAATTGATCCAAGATTGGGGACAGAGGATGATTTTCTAAAGTTGGTCAATAATCTGCATCAAAATGGCATAAAAATCGTTTTAGACGCCGTTTTTAATCACTCAAGTAGTGATTTCCATCCTTTTAAGGATGTACTCAAAAATCAAGAAAAAAGCAGATATAAAGATTGGTTTTTAATTGAAAAATTTCCTGTTAAAGTTGAACGAGATAAAACGTATCAAACCTTTGGATTTGAACCACACATGCCTAAGTTAAATTCACTCAATTCTGAGGTCAGAGACTATTTAATTAAAGTTGGAAAATATTACATAGAAAAATTTGATATTGATGGATGGAGACTCGATGTAGCCGATGAGGTTGACTCAGATTTTTGGCGAATGTTCCGCAAAGAAATTAAAAAGGCCAAACCCTCTGCAATCATTATTGGCGAAGTTTGGCATAATAGTGACTATTACTTGCGGGGAGATCAATTTGATTCGGTTCAGAATTATCAATTTTTTGAGGTTTCAAACAATTACTTCTTGAAAAAAACAATTGATTTGGCAACATTTAGAGATCAATTGGTTCATTTGCTTATGATGTATCCTGATCCTGTTCAAAAAGCGTTGCTGAACCAACTTGATTCACATGATGTTCCGAGAATACTACACGTTGCAAAAGATGATTTGAATGCTGTGAAACTTGCGGTTGTTTTTCAGATGACGTTCCAAGGAATGCCATGCATCTATTATGGCGATGAAGTAGGAATGACAGGTGGAGGAGATCCCGACAATCGACGATGTTTTGATTGGAATCAAAAAAACTGGAATCATGATCTGTTTCAGTTCTATCGTCAAATAATCGAATTTAGAAAAAATAATCAGGCAATAAAATATGGCTCTTATGAGATTATAAATCATCCACATTTGTTCATGTATAAGCGTTGTTGGCAAGGCGAATGTGTGCTGATATGTATTAATCCTAATGCTTATCAAGTTCAAATCGAATTACCATCGCAATTTGTTAACTCAAATAGCGATGCGATGCAAATGGTTATGGCTGAATCTTTCTGTATTTTTTCATTAAATTAATTGAATGGTTTAAAATTATTTGATTTTACTATTGAGTGGGGATTACACCCACTTTTTCTTTCGGTAATTCATTATCTTAAAGAATTATTTATTAAAGGTAACAATTGCTTTCAAAGATTATAAATCTAAGTCTTTGAATAATTGTTGGAATGTATTTATAAAAAATGTATAATAAGAATGATAATAAATTTACCGGAGGTAGAACATGTTTAATGTCAGTATTAGCTACTATAAACGGGCGTGGAAAATTGCACTTGCGACGATAAAAACACATTTTTGGAATTATCTCTTGATTACCGCTATTGCCCTAGCGGCTTCCGCAACAGTGTTTCTATTACCATATGCGATGCTTTTTATGTTTGGCGCACACGAGATGTTAATTGATGAGGGAAGAATTGACTGGCGGAAACTACTTAAAAAAATGGATCAACACACCGATTATTGGAAACTTCTAATTCTTTATTTGGTTAAAGGAGTTATCATTACTGCGGGGTACGCTTTATTATTTGTGCCAGGCATCATTCTACTAATCGCATTGTTACCATTGGATTACTTAATTTTCCATGGAACCGAAGTAAAAATGGGCGTGGCCATTCCGGCATCCATTGATGCAATGCAAGGGCAAAAAACTAAATTTTTTTGGACTTTAATTGGTTTTGTGTTAGTTGGAATTATTGCATATTTGATTTTAGTTATGTTGATACTTGTTATTGGATTTTTACCAATCGTTTTAGCTCAAATATTCTTCATAATTATTCTTGTTATTGCGATTTTACTCGCAACTATTTTCTATATTATGTATCGACTGGTAGTTGTATTGTTTTTAAGAGATGTTTTCACGACCGTTGTAACGGATGTGAATGAATAATGTTTGCTTTGATTACAGGCGCTTCTAGCGGGATTGGAAGAGCAATGGCATTCGAACTCGCCAAGAAAAATTATAGTTTGATTTTAGTTGCTCGACGAGAATCCGAACTAAAACAAATCAAAGCAAAGATTGAAGAATCTAATAAAGTTGAAGTCATTATTAAAGTTATGGATGTTTCATCGGTTAAAAACTGTGAAAAACTTCATGAAGAAACTCAAACTTATCAACCTGAAATTATCATCAATAACGCAGGCTTTGGTCAAGTGGGACGTTTCGATGAAATTGATTTGGGCATTGAACTAAAAATGATTGAAACAAATATTATTGCGGTACATACATTGACGAAATTATTTGTTAGATCAATGAAAAAAGGGATAATTCTTAATGTTGCTAGCATTGCGGGAATGCTGCCCACGCCACTTATGGCTTCTTATTCAGCATCAAAAGCTTATGTTCTCAATTTCAGCAGAGCCATCAACTGTGAATTACGAAAAAGTCGAAGTCCTATAAAAGTTTTAACCCTTAATCCAGGGCCGGTTGTGACAGAATTTGGAAAAGTTGCGAATACAAAGCAGAAAATGCAAGGCATGAGCGCAGATAAATGTGCGAAAATTGCTATTAGAGATATGCTCGCAGGAAAAAAGGTAATTGTTCCAGGCGTTATGATGAAAATCACAAGATTCTTCTTGAAATTATTACCCGTTAGTTGGATTATGCCGTTTGCTTATCGCATTCAAAACCGTAAATAAATATTTTTGTGTTATTTATTAATACAAAAAGCAACGCTTTGTTCAATAGATATTTGTCATTTTTTATGGTATACTACGCATGAATTTAATATGTGATACCCAGGCGAGTTGTATAAACTCGCCAAAACGACGTGAGGTGATGATGTGTTTACCTATTATAAACATTTACATAAAGATGCTATTATTCAGAAATATCTTTTTGAAATAAAAAAACCAAAGCAATCAATTCTCATTAACGAATTGAATGATGAATCAATGATTTTATTGATTGTGGACGCTTTCTTTTCGACAAATAAAACAATCTTCGTTTCAGCCCCCAATTTATATAAAGCACAATTGATTTATGATCGTTTATCTTCAGTTCTCGGAAGTGATATGATTAATTTCTTTCCTCAAGATGAATTTGTAACCAGTGAAATGTTAGTTAGCTCAAACGAATTCAAAACCGAACGAATCAATACAATTTGCGATTTATTATTTAATACTCGTAAAATCGTGGTAACTCACACGACCGGGCTTGTTAAACCGCAAATGCCGAAAAAAACTTGGGAAAATGCCATTTTAGATATTGAAACAGGAAAAGAATACGAAATAATGCATTTGTCTTCTTTGCTTGTTTCTTATGGATATAAACGAGAGTATACAGTCGAAAAACCCGGTGATTTTAGTGTTCGCGGAGGAATTGTTGATATATTTCCTTTAAATCAAACAAGACCTTATCGACTTGATTTTTTTGGCGATTTATTAGAGAAAATTAAAACATTTGATATTGATTCTCAGCGTTCTATCGAAACGGTAAATAAGCTTCAAATCATGCCGATGTATGAATTTTTTTATGGCGAAGAAGAATTGAAAATTATTCTTTCTCATATCGATAAAAAAGTTAGTGAAAATCATTTTTCAAACACCGCGATTGAAAAAATTCAACAAGATAAAGACTCGCTTGTTTCTCATCAACAATTAGATCGATTAGCAAGATATATTCCTATTATGTATTCTGATAAAAACACTATAGTTGATTATGCAGATGATCGACTTATATTCTTTTTCGACTATCATCGCGGGCTAGAGCAATTCGATATCATTACCCACGAAATAAGCGATTGGTATATGACAACCGATGACTATCCAAAGATTGGATTTGAAATGCTTTTTCACATTGATAGTATCGCTTGTAATAATCGCGTTTGTCTAGATTATTTAAATCATGAGTATCGTAGTTCGTTTGACACTAAGTTAAAAGTTTTTAGCAAAGAAACAAGAGTCTATGAAGGAGATTTTTCTACATTATTCGAGGATTTAAGAAGTGGGATATCGAAAACCACAACCTTAATCGCATTTGGTACATCGAAAATTAGGGATAATCTTGTTGAAATGCTGGATGATGAAAATATTCCGTATTTTATCTTAAGTCAAAATGATGATCTGTTTGAAAATGCAATTAACCTTATTGTAGATGAAAGATTATTTGACGTTAATGTTGAAACAGGACGACTTAGAATAATAACGGAAACAAATCTTATTAAAAAAAGTCATACTCCAAAAAAGAGTAAGTATAGATCGGTTTATCAAAACACTAAACGTGTTTTTTCTGTTAATGATTTGAAACCTGGAGATTATGTTGTCCATAATGATTATGGAATAGGAAAATTTTTAGAGATTGTGACAATGGAATTAGGTTCTACAAAGAATGACTATATCCACATTGAGTATCGAGATGGGGATAAATTATATATTCCTGTTGATGCAGTTTCTCAGGTACAAAAATATGCTGGTAGCGAAGGCTTTGCTCCACGGTTGAACAAATTAGGCGGAACGGAATGGGCCAAAACAAAACAAAGAGTTAGAGCTAAAGTCAAAGATATTGCAGAAAAACTGATCAATTTATATGCTCTCCGCGAAAAAAGTGAAGGATTTGCATTTATCAAAGATGATGATATGCAAGAAGAATTCGAAGCCGATTTTGAGTTTGAAGAAACTGCTGATCAACTTAAAGCAATCGAAGATGTAAAAAGAGATATGGAAAGTATTCGACCAATGGATCGTTTATTATGCGGAGATGTCGGATTTGGAAAAACTGAGGTAGCTTTGAGAGCCGCGTTCAAGGCGGTTCTTAGTAATAAACAAGTAGCATATCTCGCTCCTACAACTGTTTTAGCTAGACAACATTTTCAGACCTTTACTCGAAGAATGGATAAGTTTGGTATCAATGTAAAATTAATGAATCGGTTTGTATCAAAGAAGGCACAGAACCAAACAATTTCAGATATAAAAACCGGTAGGGTTGATGTTGTTATCGGGACGCATCGTATCTTAAGCAAAGATGTCGAGTTTAAAGACCTAGGATTATTAGTTATTGATGAAGAACAAAGATTTGGTGTTGAACATAAAGAAAGAATCAAAGAAATGAAGGTTAATGTTGATGTATTATCTTTATCCGCTACGCCAATTCCAAGAACATTACAAATGGCAATTATGGGTGTCAAGAATATGTCATTACTGGAAACTGCACCAGAAAACAGATACCCAATTCAGACTTATGTTTTAGAAAGAAATGATACAATAATTAAAGACGCTATAGAGCGGGAACTCGCCAGAAATGGGCAAATATTCTATATTTATAATCGTATAGATGATATCGATATTATTGAAACAAAAATCAAAAAATTAGTTCCGGAAGCTAGGGTTGACATCATACACGGACAGATGAACAAAGTTGAACTTGAAGCGGTAGTCTCTGATTTTATTGACAGTAAGATTGACGTTCTAATCTCGACAACAATTATTGAAACAGGAATCGATATACCTAATGCAAACACATTAATCATTCATGATGCTGACCGTTTAGGGCTATCTCAGCTATATCAAATAAGAGGAAGAGTTGGTCGTTCTAATCGTATTGCATACGCGTATTTAATGTATGGTAAAAATAAGGTTATGACCGAAGAGGCAGAGAAGAGACTGATGGTGATCAAGGAATTCACTGAACTTGGAAGTGGTTTTAAAATAGCGGTTAGAGATTTATCAATTAGAGGCGCAGGAGATGTTTTAGGGAGTGAACAATCGGGATTTATCGATTCAGTTGGTGTTGATTTATACATGCGAATTCTTCAGGAAGAAGTTCATAGGCAGCAAGGTTTAGACCCTGAAATTGAACCCATTTCAAAAGTAAGAGCTAAAGTATCAAAATATATCGATGATAAGTATATTGACGATGATTTTGTAAAATTAGAAATGCACACCAAAATAAAAGACGTGCATTCAGTTAAGGAAATTAATGGTTTACTCGAAGAGTTTATGGATCGCTTTGGACGTTATGACCCTAATCTTGAGATCTATATGTACGAAAAATTATTTGAGTACTTCTCCGCAAAAATTGATGTTGAAAAAATGATTGAATCGAAAACTAATATAACATTAATCATTTCTGAAGAAGGAACGAAAGTCATAGCTGGAGATAAATTGTTTTCGACCGGCATGAAAATTTCTAAATATCTTCGTTTTGCATATAAACAAGATCGAATAAATATAATCTTAGACACAATTCAATTAGATAAACATTGGTTGTTTACAATGTGTGATTTTTTAGAAAAAATTGTTTCTTAATCTCGCTTCTTAGTTTAAATATAAAATCGCACAAATATCTGTGCGATTTTATATTTAAACAGATGATTTTAGTCTGATTTTTTCATTAAATACATGCTTTGAAACCCAAATTAAAACTTGTAAATTATATATAAATATTATATAATATTATATATAAGGATTTTCGTATTTTTGAGGTGTTTCCATGACGAAAATAAAAATTAATACCCCGTATATTACGCTTGGTCAGTTTTTGAAACTTGCTGATTTAATATCGAGCGGTGGTGAAGCTAAATTTTATCTCTCGGAAAACGATGTCCATATCAATCAAGAAATTGATGTAAGGCGGGGAAGAAAATTATTCCCTGGAGATCTCGTTACGGTTGAAGGACTTGAACCGTTCATGATAGTCCGCTAAAAATATGAAAATTCTAAATATCAGTCTTAATGATTTTCGAAATTATTTAAAACAGTCTCTTTTGTTAAGCCCGGGTCTAAATTTTTTGGTTGGTCAAAATGGCGAAGGAAAAACAAATTTTCTTGAAGCGATATATGTGCTTGGTTTATCGAAGTCATATCGGAGTGAAGATTTGGATTTGATTCGTTTTCAATGCGACTACACTAAAATTAAAGCGATTGTAGCAATGAAAGAACGACAAATGGATATGCAAATTGTTTTGTCTGAACTTGGTAAAAAAGTTTTAATGAATGGCCAAGAAGTAAAACGACTTAGTGATTACATCGGGAATCTTAATATTGTTCTCTTTGCTCCAGAAGATTTAAATCTCGTCAAAGGCTCTCCGGTTGGGCGCCGTTATTTTTTTGATATTATTCTTGGGCAAGTCGACCGAAACTATCTTAAAAATCTCTCTGATTTTAAATATGTATTAAAACAGCGCAATGAATTACTTAAACAAATGCAATCGGGAGCACAAAAAGATACAACGTTACTAGATGTTATTACAGAACAATTGTCGCAGGAAATTGAAAAAATTATTAGTGCAAGACAAAAGTTTATTCAAATCATAGGAGAAAAGGCTGCTATAAACTATCAATTTTTGACAACAAAGAAGGATTCATTTCAGCTGACTTACTTACCATCTATCTCAGAAAACATTCTTGATACGCTAAAATCACGCGTTAGAACAGACATTTTATCAGGAACGACAAACTATGGCCCCCACCGGGATGACTTTGATTTCTTATTGTCTGATAAGTCTGCAAAGGGTTTAGCATCTCAGGGAGAACAAAGAATGATTATATTAGCTATTGACTTAGCTGTAATAGACTACATCTTTGATTTGAAAAATGACAAGCCAATATTTTTACTAGATGATGTTCTTAGTGAGTTAGATCAAGAAAAACAAAATCGATTATTAAGATATTTAATTAGTTCTGGGGGACAAGCCATCATAACGACTACCGGACTGAACGAAATTGAAAACGACATTTTGAGACAATCTAAGATTTTCAAGGTTGCCAAAGGCTATATCAAGGAGGAAACACATAATGGATCATAATCACAGTAACAACGGCACTTACAATTCCAGTAATATTCAAATTCTTGAGGGATTGGAAGCGGTAAAAAAACGCCCCGGAATGTACATTGGCACCACCGGACCTAGAGGATTGCACCATCTTGTATGGGAAATTGTCGATAATTCCGTTGATGAGGCGCTCGCCGGATATGCCGATATTATCACTGTTGAAATTCTTCCTGGTAACGTAATTCGCGTTGAAGATAACGGTCGTGGTATTCCAGTTGACATTCACCCCAAAACAAAACGCCCGTCTGTTGAGACGGTTTATACCGTTTTACATGCCGGCGGAAAATTTGATCATACTTCATATAAAGTCTCGGGTGGATTACACGGCGTTGGAGCTTCCGTTGTCAATGCATTGAGCGAATACCTTAATATTGAAATTCATAAAGATGGAAAAATATATCAAATCGGTTTTGAGCATGGATTTGTCAAACAAGAATTAACTTGTATTGGTGAAACCGATAAAACGGGGACGCGAGTTACTTTTTTAGCCGACCCTTTAATATTTGTCGAATCTCAAGAATATGAATTTGAAACATTGAGAAATCGGATCCAGCAATTAGCGTTTTTAAATAAAGGGATTCGCTTTTCGATTAAAGATTTACGTGATGAATCTGTCAATGTCCATAAAGAATATCTATATGGAGGTGGCGTCAGAGAATACGTTGAATTTCTTAATGCGGGAAAAGAATTGCTTCATCCAATGGTTGCTTATTTTGAAGGCGAACAAGAAGGTATAACGATTGAAATTGCGATGCAATACAATACGGGCTATGCCTCAAATATTTATCCTTTTACGAACAATATCACTAATCCTGAAGGGGGAACCCATGAAGAAGGATTTAAATTGACATTAACTCGTATCATCAATAATTACGGAAAAAATTATGGGATTTTTAAAAAAGATGAATCATTACTTGGCGAAGATACCCGTGAAGGTTTGGTAGCCATCATCTCTGTCAAACATCCTGACCCTCAATTTGAAGGTCAAACAAAAGCGAAATTAGGATCTTCTGATGTTCGAAGAGTCGTATCAAATATTATGGGAGAAGGACTTGAACGCTTCCTTTTGGAAAATCCTTCTGCTGCACGTACAATCATTGAAAAAGCAATTATGGCTCAAAGGGCTCGTATTGCAGCCAAAAAAGCTAGAGAAGCGACTCGTCGGAAATCACCATTAGATTCTCTTGGGTTTGCTTCTAAACTGGCTGATTGTCGTACAAAAGATTCAACCAAATCCGAAATATACATCGTCGAAGGTGACTCTGCAGGCGGATCAGCAAAACAAGGTCGCGATTCAGAATATCAAGCTATACTACCTTTACGTGGTAAAGTTCTTAACGTTGAAAAAGCTAGACTTGATAAAGTTCTAGGAAATAAAGAAATTTTGTCAATGATTCAGGCGTTTGGAACTGGTATCGGCGATGAATTTAGCATTGCCTCTGCAAGGTATCATAAAATTATTATTATGACCGATGCCGACGTTGATGGAGCTCATATCAGGACCTTATTATTAACTTTCTTCTATCGCTATATGCGTCAATTAATTGAAAAAGGATATATTTATATTGCGCAACCACCTTTATTTAAAGTTCAACAAGGTAAATTTGTTGAATATGCTTATGAAGAAAAAGAACTTGAAGTAATCTTAGCGAAATTAAATGGCAAGCCCGTTATTCAAAGATACAAAGGGCTGGGAGAAATGAACCCAGAACAACTTTGGGACACCACTATGGATCCAAGTAGCAGAACGCTTTTACAAGTGAACCTTGAAGATGCAATGGAGGCGGATATGATTTTCTCAATGCTTATGGGAGAAGACGTATCTACTAGAAAAGAATTCATTCAGAACAACGCAGAATATGTGCGTAATCTGGATATTTAAGGAGGATTATCATGGATGATTTAAAACAACCATTTGTTGCACCATTGAGTGGCAACAAAGTTCTTGAAGTCAACATCTCAAACGAAATGAAAACCTCCTTTTTAAGTTACGCGATGAGTGTCATTGTTTCTCGTGCGCTTCCAGATGTTCGAGATGGATTAAAACCCGTACATCGACGCATCTTATTTGGAATGGATGAGTTAGGAGTTTATCCAGATAAACAATATAAAAAATCTGCTAGAATCGTCGGTGACGTCATGGGTAAATATCACCCCCATGGTGATTCGGCGATTTATGATTCCATGGTTCGTATGGCTCAAGATTTCAGCTACCGATACCCGCTTGTCAATGGTCATGGTAATTTTGGTTCTGTTGATGGTGATGGCGCAGCTGCGATGCGTTACACTGAAGCTAAAATGGAAAAAATCACCCTTGAAATGCTGCGTGATCTTCGTAAAAACACAGTCGATTTTATCGATAATTATGATGGTTCAGAAAGAGAACCAAAAGTACTTCCATCAAAATTTCCAAACATTCTTGTCAACGGTGCGACTGGTATCGCAGTTGGAATGGCAACAAACATTCCGCCACACAATTTGACAGAAGTTTTGAATGGCTATATTGCCTATATAAAAAATCCCGATATAACCACTGAAGAATTGATGGAGCACATCAAAGGTCCTGATTTTCCAACGGGAGGTATTATTCTTGGCCTCTCAGGAATTCGGGATGCTTATGTTACTGGCAGAGGCATTGTAAGGGTTAAGGCTAAAACTGAAACTCTTGAAATGGCAAATGGCAAAAAACAGATTATCATCAAAGAAATACCTTACCAAGTCAATAAAACCACATTGATTGAGCGAATTGCTGAATTAGCAAAAGATAAAAAAATCGAAGGAATTACAGATTTACGTGATGAATCCAACCGTAAAGGAATGCGTGTTGTGATGGAGCTGCGCAAAGATGTCAATCCTGAAGTTTTGCTTAATAATCTATATAAAAATTCACAATTACAGATTACTTTCAGTGTTAACATGCTTGCTTTGGTCAATGATAAACCTGAGACCTTACCATTAAAATCGGTTTTAGTTCATTATTTCAATCATCAAACAGAAGTTTTGGTTCGTAAAACAAGATTCGATCTTGATAAAGCGGTGCAAAGAGAACATTTGCTTCAAGGATTTGTGATTGCTCTTGATAATATTGATGCAGTTGTTAAAACCATTAGAGAGACATATGATAATACTGAAGCAAAACTGATGGAACAATTTAATCTTTCTGAGGTTCAAGCAAAAGCTATACTTGCGATGCAATTAAGAAAATTATCTGGGCTTGAACAAACAAAAATTCATGAAGAATTAAAAGAAATAGAAAAAGCAATTGAATTTTATAATCGAATTCTTTCAAACAAAGAATTACAAAATCAAATTTTAATCGATGATGCAAAAGAAATTTTGAATAAATTCGGCGACTCAAGACGCACTGAAATTGATCCGTTTGGAGATTACGATATTGAGGATGAAGATTTGATTCCTATCGAAGATGTTATTATTGCGGTCACGACAAACGGTTATGTTAAACGAATGAACATTGATGTATACAAATCACAAAATCGTGGTGGCAGAGGAAAAACCGGAATGAAAATGAATGAAGACGATGTGATTGACTCAATCATCTCTACTTCCACTCACGATTATTTGCTTTTCTTCACAACATTAGGCCGTGTATACAAGATGAAAGGATATAAGATTCCGAATCTTGGGAGAAACTCAAAAGGCCTTCCAATTGTAAATTTACTCAATCTTCTCGATGGTGAAGAACTCGCTTCCATCATGAGTGTTAAGGATTTTGAAAAAGGATATTTATTCTTTACTACCCAACAAGGAATTGTAAAACGCACAAAAGTATCAGATTTCCAAAACATCAGAACAAATGGAATTCGGGCCGTTTCCCTGCGAGAAGGGGACCAATTACACAGTGTTCGTTTAACGGACGGAAGCAGAGATATTCTTATCGGTGCTTCGAACGGAAAAGCGATTCGATTCAGCGAGGAAGATGTTCGTTATATGGGACGAAATGCCGCAGGTGTCAAGGGTATCGATCTTTCTGAAGGTGAAAAAGTTATTGGAGTGACTGCGGTAGCTGACGAACAAAATGAAATATTAGCGATTACTGAAAAAGGATACGGTAAACGTACTATCGTTGATGAATATCGTCTCCAAGGCCGTGGTGGCAAAGGTGTAAAAACAATCAATGTTACAGATAAAAATGGAAATCTGTGTAAACTTGTCAGCGTGACAAGCGAAGAAGACTTATTAGTAGTAACAGATAAGGGAATGATTATTCGTGTTCCAATTGATCAAATTGCACAAACAAAACGATCTACACAAGGTGTTAGAATAATCAATCTTCTTGAAGCGCATATGGTTGCGACCATTGCCATTGTGCCAAAAGCTGACGAAACTGATGAAAATTTAGATGAAACTGATGAAACAATCATAGCCTCTTCTGAACCACGTCCGATGATAGTACCAGTTGAAGAAACGGAATCGCTCGCCAAACAATATCGAAGTTTCTTAGGACATGAAATATCTGAAGACGAAAGTGAAGATGAAGATTCTGAAATAGATTCAGATGATGAAGATGTCGATGATTTGTTAAGCGACAGCTATTAAAAGGGGACTAAAAAAATGTTGGATATTAAATTAATTCGTGAAGAAACCGACAAAGTATATGAACTTCTTTCTCGTCGCAATGGTGATTTTAAATACATCTATGACATTGTAATTAAAGATAAGGATCGCCGTGAAGCAATTCAGACTGTCGAAACATTGAAAGCTAAGAAAAACGAAACTTCTCGACAAATCGGCGAATTTAAACGCTCTGGCAAAGACACTTCAGAATTACAAACTTCTGTTGCTTTGATTGCTGAAAATATCAAACGTCTTGATGATCTTGTTTTAAAATTAGATGAAGAAATTAAAAATTTATTGCTAATTACGCCCAATTTACCCAACGAATCAATTCCAATTGGCAAAGACGATTCAGAAAATAGAGAGATTAAAAAATACTTAAAACCTACACAATTTGGGTTTCCTATAAAAACACATTATGAATTAGGTGAATCATTAGATATCCTTGATTTCAATCGTGCAGGAAAAATAACTGGAAGCCGGTTCGTTGTTTATAAAGGAATGGGTGCAAGACTTGAACGATCTCTCATCATGTTCATGATGGACCTTCATAGTAATCGACACGGATATCGCGAAATCATTCCACCCTATATTGTTAATGAAGCCTCGATGATTGCTACAGGACAATTTCCCAAATTTAAGGAAGATGCATTTAAACTTTATGATGATCGCAATCTTTATCTAAATCCGACCGCAGAAGTTCCCACAATCAATTTGCATCGTGACGAAGTGTTAGATGTATCATTACTTCCAATTAAGTATGTTGCATACACTACAGCTTTTAGACAGGAAGCCGGGTCCGCAGGAAGAGACACTCGGGGAATTCTTAGACAACATCAATTCAATAAAGTTGAGTTAATTAAATTCTCAAAACCAGAAGAATCTTATGATGATCTTGAAGCGATGCTTAAAGATTCCGAGGCTGTATTACAAGCACTTAAAATTCCTTATAGAGTTGTAGAACTTTGTACTGGTGATCTTGGACAGAGTATGCGTAAAACCTATGATATCGAAGTTTGGATTCCTTCTGAAAATAAATATCGTGAAATTGGTTCGATTTCTAATGCCGAAGACTATCAAGCACGAAGAGCTAATATAAAGTTTAGACGCACTATCGATTCGAAACTCGAATTAGTTCACACACTAAATGGTTCTGGTTTAGCGGTGGGTAGAACGGTGATAGCCGTCATGGAAAATTATCAGCAGGCGGATGGATCAATCATTGTTCCAGAAGTGCTGCGCCCTTATATGGGATTAGACATCATTCGATAAATTTAATCAAAATAAAAACCCTCGCTGTTAATTATCAACGAGGGTTTTCCATGAAATGTTTTAAAAACTATCTCTAATTTTGTTCATAGTATCAAGATATTGTTCTTTACTTGTGTTACCCATGTTATTGATAAAATCAATTTCAACGCCATCATGGACATATCTAGGAATGAGATGGACATGAAAATGAAAAACAGTTTGTAATGGTTTTTCTGTATTGATGAGAACATTTAACCCGATTGGATTGAATGCTTTTTTGAGTGCGTTAGCAATTTTCGGAATCACTTTAAAAATTCTTCCAGCAAGATCCTCGTCGATATCATAAAGGTTTTTAAAATGTTGCTTAGCTAAAATTAACGTATGCCCTTTTGTTGCTTGTGAAATATCGAGAATTGCCAAGACGTTTTCGTCTTCATAGACTTTGTAAGTCGGTATTTCACCATTTAAAATTCGACAAAAAACACAATCCATAAATTATTCCCCCTTAATATCCTCATTATATTTTTTTACCGTTGGATATAAATCAATGAAATCTAACAACCAAAATGTTGGTTTGAGTGAAATTAGTTCATCGCGTCGATATGACCAATCGACACCACAAGTTAAGATGCCAGCATTAGCACCCGATTGCAAATCACCAGGACTATCACCCACCATGAGTGCTTGTTGGTGTTTAAAATATTGTAACGCTTTTAGAACGGGTTCAGCATGGGGTTTATGATTTTTAACATCATCGAGTCCAATAATTACATCAATATATTTATCAATTCCAAAACGATTAATGGATGGCATTGCTGATTCTTTAAACTTAGTAGTTACGATACCAATATTGAAGTTTGCATCTTTGAATGCTTTTAAAGTTTCTATGATATGTGGGTAGGGCTTGACATAATCAAATTCAATCTGTTGGTAAATATCTCTATATGAGTTAATCATTGAGTTAACGACGTTTGTATCTGAAGAAAAACGAGAAAATGTTTCTTGAAGAGGCGGTCCCATCATCTGAATTAAATCATTTTGAGTCAATATTTTATTTGAAAAATGAAGTTGGAAGGTTCTTTTGAATGTTTCTAAAATTAGATTATTAGAATCAACCAAAGTACCATCTAAATCAAACAATATGGTATCAATTTTCTGCATATAATCACCAAAAAACATTATATCAGATTTTTGAATAATGTTGTGGCAGAATTGCGAAAAATACTCTTTGATGTGTCAAGTTTTTTGGATTGTGGTATAATTGACCCGGTGATTAATATGAAAAAATGTACGTTCATTTACAATCCAAAAAGCGGCAAACAAGATTTCGCTGACAAAGCAGATTATGTGATACAAAGACTCATTGATGCTGATTACGTCGTGGAGAGTCACCAAACCAATTACCAAGGTGAAGCAACTGAACTATCTCGAAAAGCTTGCCTCGATATGGTTGATCTTCTCGTGATAGCTGGCGGAGATGGAACGTTTAATGAATGCGTCAACGGTTTAATGCATTCACATTATCGTCCTCAGATAGGATATATTCCTGCAGGAACTTGTTGTGATATTGGAAACACTTTAGGATTATCTAAAGACGTACCAACTGCGGTAAATGCTATATTAAATTATAAAAGTGTCAAAATGGATATTGTTAAAAGTAATGATCGTTATTTTTGCTATGTCTCCGGAAACGGAGCATATATTGATATTAGTTATGTCACTGATTCAAACCTCAAACGAAAAATCGGTTATTTGGCCTATATTATCAAGGGCGCCGAAGAACTGATGACGATTCCAAAAATTAGAATGAGAGTGACATATGATGATGGAGAATTTAAAGGAAAATTCTCATTGATATTGTTAATAAATTCTAAACGTGTCGCAGGCATTAATATGATATATAAACCTACTTTAGATGACGGAATGATTAATGTCGTATTATACCGATACTTATTTCCATTCAATAATATCATATACTTCTTTTCATTTTTCTTACCTTTTTGGTCAACACCATTAGTCAAAAGATTCAAAACCAGTAAAATGAAAATTGTCACGAGTTCAAGATCAAAATGGAATGTTGATGGCGAATCAGGCGGAATTGGTAATCAGGAAATACATGTCTTGAAACAAGCAATTTCAATTATAGTTCCGGATAATATTCGTAAAAGATTTTTTAGAAATCAATCAGAATAAAAAAATAAAAGCAGTTGAGGTTTTCATGTATAAAGAAATTATAATCGTCGAGGGTTCTCACGACAGACAGAAGCTGGAGAGTATTTTTCCGGGGATAGAATGCATTATAACTAACGGAAGTTCCGTGAGTTTAGAGACAATTGAAGCAATAAAAACCGCGCATCAAACGCGCGGTGTTATTTTATTTTTAGATCCAGATACTCCAGGTAAAATGATTACAAATTTTATTTTGATGCACATTCGAGGCCCAAAAATAGCCTTTTTGTCAAAAAAAGATGCAATTTCAAAGAACCAACGCAAGGTCGGAATTGAGCATGCGTCAGAAAAAGCCATTATTGAAGCTTTACATTCGCATTTTACAGTCTCTTCAGAGATAAAAAAGCCAATTTATCAATCTGATTTAAATCGTTGGCACCTGTTTGGAAATGTCAATTCTCAAGCAAATAGACAGCGTCTATGTGAGGGTTTACGAATACCATTATGTAACGGAAAAGCGCTAATTAAGTGGATTAACCGATTAGAAATAAGTCTTGAAAGAATTGAGGAGGTGATGTCGTGAATTCTACTGAGAAATCTGCTTCTGTTAAAGATTTGCTTTATAAAAATCAATTCAGAATTAAAAAACATTTGGGTCAAAATTTCTTAAAAGACCGTAATATTCTTCACAAGATTGTATCTGAAGCAAAAATTGGAAATAATACCGGTGTTATTGAAGTAGGACCTGGATTGGGATCACTAACAGAATTTTTACTTATAGATGCAAAAATAGTTCTAGCCTACGAGATAGATCAAGACCTTATTCCTATTCTGAATGAACGCTTTAAAGGTTCAAATTCTTTTCATTTATTATCAAAAGATATTCTTGATGTTAATATTGATGATGATATCAATCAGTACCTTTTTGATTGTCAAGAGATTGTCGTCGTAGCAAATTTACCCTATTATATTACAACCCCAATCTTGATGCGATTCCTTGAAACCTCATTAAAAGTAGATCGAATGATATTAATGATGCAATCTGAAGTAGCAATGAGAGTCACCTCAAAACCAGCCACAAAAGATTACAATGCATTGACAGTCGTTATCAATTATCGAGCTGAAACGAAATATCTTTTTAAGGTTCCTAAAACCGTTTTTGTTCCAGAACCAAACGTTGATTCAGCCATCGTTCAAATCAATATCAAAAAGCAAATTGATAACCGCCCTATGAACGAACCATTCTTTTTTGAGATGGTACATAAGTGTTTTACTCAACGTCGTAAAACACTACTCAACAATCTCAGAGAAGCTTACCCTCAATACAATCGTGAATTTTGGGAGCAGATATTGAAGAATAACGGTTTTTTAACTACGATAAGAGCTGAAGCTTTATCAATCAACGATTTTATTTTATTAAGTAATATTGTTTATCAGTTAGAATAATCATCTCAAAGGAGGTCTACAGCCATGAAACGCATCACTGGATTTTTATCTATAATTATGGTCGTAATCTTCTGGGGAATTTCGTTTATCAGTATCTCTATTATGCTTGAGGTTGTTCATCCTGTAGTTCTTGGATTGTTAAGATACATCTTAGCTGTTTTCTTTGTTTTAATTCTTGCAGTATCGAAAAAAGTAAGTTTTAAAATAACTAAAAATGATTTTATTATTTTCTTTCTTGCCGGATTGATTGGTATTTTTCTTTATTCTTCCCTTGAAAATACTGCGCTTCTTTATATTTCATCTTCAGCTGGAGCGATTTTTGCTTCTCTTACTCCGATGTCGATGCTTTTAGGCACAAAAATCGTATTTAAAGAATCAATCAAACCACGTCAAATTTTATATATATTGTTATCAATGGCGGGCGTGTTTTTGATTGTGATTAACGATCTTACTCTTGAAATTTCTTGGTGGTCAATTCTTGGATATGGTTTAATGATTTTTTCAATCATTTCATGGACAGTATATTCTATCTTAACAAAAAAAGTTACGTTAAAATATGATAGTTTGAAAGTAACAACTATCCAATCAATCATGGCCCTCTTTATTTTTTTGCCTTCATTATTGATTGCACCATTACCCGATTTTTCTGCTTTTGATTCATGATATTGGTTTCATCTTTTATTTTTAGGTATTATTTGTTCTGGCGTAAGTTATTATTTATATATTCATGCGGTTGACTCTTTGGGGTTAACCATTCCCAATATTTTCATTAATTTTATTCCTCTAATAACGATAATCACATATTCGCTCATGTACCATACCACCATACAAGGACTTCAAGTTTTAGGTGGGCTGGTAATTATAATAACCATGACACTACTTACTATTGATAACTTTTCACAGACTAAGGAAAAATCGCTTACCCAGTGATTTTTCTTTTAAATTATCCTAGATTATGCTAATATCTATATGTAATTGGTTTCACACGAATGGAGATTTTAAATATGACAAGAAAATTACTTATAGTAATGATTACTTTTGTGTTGTTGTTAACTACCTATGCTTGTGAACAACAAACGAGCACTACTACCGAAAGTACTACTTCTACAACCACAACTTTTTATAGTCAAACCACAGCATTAACAACCAAACTCATCGATTTAATCCCTTCAGAATGCTCTTCAATCGAGATAATCGATGGATGGGTTCCTGTTTGGTGCGACGAATTTAAATATGAAGGCGGTGTAAATCCACTAAAATGGAATCATCATAATGGTGGGGGCGGTTTTGGAAATAATGAACTTCAATATTATACAAATCGAACAGAAAACCTTTATGTTGATGGGGAATATCTTACGATTACTGCATTGAAAGAAAGTTACAACGGATATCAATATACGTCTTCAAAAATATGGACACAAGGTATTGAAAATTGGAAATATGGAAAATTTGAGATGCGCGCAAAATTACCTTCTGGAACGGGCACGTGGCCAGCATTTTGGATGATGCCTCAAACCAGTGCATATGGAGGCTGGCCGAATAGTGGTGAAATTGACATCATGGAACATGTTGGCTATGAACCCAATAAAATTCATGGCACAGTGCATACCAATCGTTTTTGGGGATCATACGGACGAGGCGGAAGTACAACTTCATTGATTACGAGTGGTCAATTAACGTCCATTGATGCGCTTAATGAGTTTCATACTTATGCAATTATATGGAATGAAACAAAAATTGAATGGTATTTTGATGGAATGCTTTATGCAACGGTTGCATTCAATCCTAGAACGCCATTACAAACCTCTATTGATTGGCCATTTGATCAACGTTTTTATTTGATTTTAAATCTGGCGATTGGTGGCGATTGGGGCGGAGCTAGAGGTGTTGATCAAAATATTTTCCCAACGAAGTTTGTGATTGATTATGTTCGTGTTTATCAACAAGATTATGTTAGCGATGATGTTGATAATCCAACTAGACCAACCAATCCTGAAATTATTCAAATTATGGATCGAACTGCTTATATTACTTGGAAAGCATCTATGGATGATAATCAGATTAAACGTTATGCAATTTATGTAAACAATATATTAAGAACATATACTAGCGTTAATGGAATCATGCTGACAGGCTTAAAAGCCGCCTCTGATAATTATATTAAGATAATCGCAGAAGATTACTCAGGAAAAATATCTGAGCCGCTTGAAGCAATTATCACTATTCCTTAAGAGGTGAATCAATGTATAAAAAATTTATAATAGCATTTTTATTGCTTTTTATTGTATTTTTAGTCACAGGATGTAACAATAATTCATCAACGACTACAACCTCAGAAGTACCTTTATCTTTGACAACAACATTGCATCCCGATAGTTTGATATTGAATATCCCAGAAGAATGTAACGGTGTTGAAATAATAGATGGTTGGATTCCAACTTGGTGTGAAGAATTTAAATACATTGGTGGTGTAAATCCATCTAAATGGCGTCATCAGATTGGTGGCGGAGGCTTTGGTAATAATGAGCTTCAATATTATACTAATCGTCCTGAAAATGCATATGTTGATGGAGATAAGTTGATCATAACAGCTATTAAAGAAGAATATAATTACCATGGGTATACATCATCCAAAATATGGACTCAAAATATCAAAAACTGGAAATATGGTAAATTTGAAGTGCGGGCTAAGGTCCCAGCGGGAATTGGAACTTGGCCGGCATTTTGGATGATGCCTAAAAATTCGGTTTATGGTACTTGGCCAAAAAGTGGAGAAATTGATATTTTAGAACATTCAGCACTTGCGCTTAATAAAGCAATTGGGTCTATCCATACAGAAAAATATAACCATCAACTTGGAACACAGATTAGTTTTTCAAAAACTGACTTAACTTTAACTTCTGAATTTCATACTTATTCTGTTGTATGGAACGAGTATAGTATCGCGTGGTATTTAGACGGACTAGAGTATGGAAAAACGATAGTTAATCCAAATCAGAATACCGACGTAGAAACTTATGCAGCCTGGCCATTTGATCAAGAGTTTTATCTTATTCTTAATCTTGCGATGGGTGGTTCGATGGGAGGAACTGTTTCACCAAGTTTTATTTCGGACACATTTGAAATTGATTATGTTCGAGTATATCAAAAAGATTATGGATACAATGATCTTGAATCTCCCAGCGATATAAACAATCTTCAAGCAGTAAAAGCAGTGAATCAAACAGCCTATTTGATTTGGACTCGCTCTACGGATAATCAAGAAGTCAAATTATATCATGTGTATTTAAATGATCAATTTTTTAAATCGGTCTCACTTAATACTTTGTTTCTTAAAAATTTGACACCTGGAGCCGAGTATAAAGTTGAAATCGAGGCAGAAGATTATGCTGGAAATCGTTCAGCAAGAAAAACAATCACTTTTAGAACAACGATTGTCAGTTAATGAAAGAAAGTCATTTTTTAAGCCCTGATTTTTCAGGGCTTTTATTATAAAAAAATGATATAATAATTTCGAGGTGAACAATATGCCACTTGTAATTAATTTAGATACAATCCAAAAGACACTAAGAAGAATAACACATGAAATTATCGAAAAAACGGATGATCTTTCATGTGTTTTATTAATCGGAATCAAAAATAAAGGGGTTCCAATTGCTAAAATTGTTCAATCAAACATTCAAATGTATACAGGAATTAATGTTCCTCTAGTCGAATTGGACATATCAATGCATCGAGACGACGAAAAAAAGAAATCAATTCCCTTGCTTGATCTTGATGTAAATGGAAAAATCTGCATTTTAATTGATGATGTTCTTTATACAGGAAGAACCGTTCGTGCTGCTATGGATGCATTGATTGAGTTTGGACGCCCTAAGAAAGTAGAACTGGTTGTTTTAATCGATCGAGGTCATCGCGAACTTCCGATTCGCGCGGATTATGTAGGTAAAAATATGCCTACTGCAAAAGATGAGATTGTTAAGGTACAAATGACCGGTGATAATGCTGGCGTTTATATAGAGAAGAAAGGAACTATTTATGGGAAAACTATTTGAAACCGATTTAGAAATACTAGAAATCATTGAACGTGAAAAAAACCGTCAAAAATCTCATCTCGAACTAATAGCTTCTGAAAACTTTGTTTCATTAGCCGTTTTAGAGGCCGCAGGTTCGGTATTAACAAACAAGTACGCAGAAGGATATCCTAAAAAAAGATATTACGGTGGTTGTGAATTTGTCGATGAAGCAGAAGATCTTGCTCGTAATCGGTTAAAAGAATTATTCGGCGTAAAATTTGTCAATGTTCAGCCACATTCCGGTTCTCAAGCTAACATGGGTGCCTATCGGGCTATTTTGAATCCTAAAGATATTGTCATGGGTCTTGCTCTTGATCAAGGAGGGCATTTAACCCATGGACATCCCTTAAACTTTTCGGGAATTGATTACGAATTTCATCCATATTTTGTTTCAAAAGAAACAGAAAAAATTGATTATGATGATTTAGCTGCAAAAGTAATAGAAATCAAACCTAAATTAATAGTTGCTGGGGCTAGCGCTTACCCTAGCGCT
>DILB01000010.1:12522-107792 GCA_002424815.1 Caryophanales bacterium UBA5603 | reverse complement strand
TTGTTAAAATAACCTGATTTATCGGTTCGACGGATAACTTTGTCGCAAATCCAAAAGTCTGTTCTAGGGGAATATTGGCAACATCTCCTCGCTTTACTAAAAAATGGGAAGGAGCATCAAGATGCGTCCCTACATGCATGGCCGTTTTAAGTGTTTTAAGCGAAAATCCATCTTCAAAACGATGGCTACCACCCTCAATTTTAAGAAGCGGATCACCAGGATAAATTGGCATGTCCGAAGAGATTGTCCACGACAAATCGATAATTTGAGATTTATGCTTCATCCTGAGTTTTTTCCTGATAACCAGATTTTTCTGATGAAGATAACGTTGGAACAATCACATATCGATTAATTTTGACGAAATCAACTTGATAATTGAATGCTCCATAGGTATCTTGAATGCTTGCTTCATATGTTGCTGACATTGTTTTCAGAACTGCTCTAGGCGTAAAAACGAAAGTCACTTTTGCTAATCTTGCACTATTCATCGCAGGCAAGACATAAAGCGTCGAGCCGATGACTGCGGAGGCTAAGTCAAAGGTTAATGTAATCTCACTTGAAGTTGTCTGAAGTAAATGATCTCGTGTATCATCCCATTTTATCGAAGTTTTTAAGAAGGATGTGAATAACGATTTATAAGTGGATGTTTCATAAGATTCGTAAAGTTTGCTTGATTCTGTTCCTTCAATACGTCGGGTATATAGAATATTATCTTGGTAGTTATTGATGATGAGATATGCATCGTTATTGGCATGAACACTTATTTCAGCGATGCCTACCATTGATTGTAATCCCATTCTTTTAATACGTACATGGACGTCATCTGTTAAATTATTTAGCGTACTCGTGTAAGTCCCTTGATAATTAAGTTCGATTGAATCCGCTTCTAAATATGTTTGGATAGCTTCATTCATTAATTTAAATGCATCTTCAATCGTGATGTCAATGGGTTTGCCTTCGCACCCAAACATCGTCATACTTAAGATTAATGTCATCAAAAACAATAGGATTTTTCTCATAGTCACACCTCTTTTCCTATTATAACAAAAACGATGAAATAATAGTAGTTTAAATATTTAAAAAGTGTCGCTATCAATGCGACACTTTTGGGTTTATAGAATCGGTTCAGTATGCCAAATCTTTTCACAATAATCTTTGATTGAACGATCACTAGAGAAAACGCCACTTTTAGCAATATTCACAATAGAACTACTAAACCATTTTGCAGAATCTTTATAGGCTTCGTTGGCTTCAAGATGTGCTTTTACATAAGGTATAAAATCCTTCAGAATAAAATAGGTATCATCGTTTAATAAACGGTCATAAATTTCTTTGAATTCATTCTTATCTACGGAATCAAAAAATCCATTGATTAATTGATCAATCACTATTTTTAAAGCAGGGGTTGACTCATATATTTCTCTTGGATGATATTGATGACTGTGTTGTAATTGAGTGACTTCTTCTGCGTTCAAACCAAAAATGAATATATTTTGATCACCCACTAATTCATGAATTTCCACATTAGCGCCATCTTCAGTTCCGATTGTCAAAGCTCCATTCATCATAAATTTCATATTCCCAGTTCCACTCGCTTCTTTAGAAGCCGTTGAAATCTGTTCAGAAATATCACAAGCAGGCATGATGATTTCAGCATATGAAACGTTATAATTTTCCACAAAGACGACTTTAAGGTAGGCATTGGTTTCGGGATCACTGTTAATTTTTTCGCCAATCGAATTCAGTAATTTAATGACCTTTTTAGCAAAATAATAAGCCCCAGCGGCTTTCGCCCCAAAGATGAAGGTATGCGGAACATAGTGGTTCTTAAAATCAGGATCGGTCTTCAAGCAATGATAAATATGCATAATATTCAAGGCATTCATTAATTGCCGTTTGTACTCATGAAGCCGTTTGACTTGAATATCAAAAATTGAGTTTGGATCAATGATCAATCCTTGTTCCTGAAAGATTCGCTTTGCAAGAATTTGTTTGCGAATCAATTTCATGTTAGCAATCTTAGATTGTACAGATAAATTGTCTTTAAAATCGAGTAGTTTTTCTAATTTTTCTGGTTGTTTCCGCCATTCATTCCCAATGGTTTCATCGAGAATTGCCGTCAATTCAGGATTCGAATGAATTAACCAACGTCGATGAGTGATTCCGTTTGTTACATTGTTAAACTTCTCGGGATAAAGACGATAAAAATCTTTCATTTCGATGTTCTTTAAAATATCGGTATGTAATTTTGCAACACCATTGACGCTATAACAGCTGACTAAACATAAATTAGCCATGCGCACCGATCCTTGATGAATGATTGATAGCTTATTAATTAATTCAATTTGATCATAAGTGTACTTGTCTACCATCTCGGTAAAGAAACGTCGGTTGATTTCTTCAACGATTTGATAAATACGTGGTAAGATGGGTTGCATGAGATGAATCGGCCATTTTTCCAAAGCTTCTGACATAATCGTATGATTGGTATAAGCGGTTGTCTTTGTGACGATTTGCCAAGCATCTTGCCATTCCATCCCTTCTTCATCTAAAAGAATTCGCATTAATTCAGGTATGACGAGCGTTGGATGTGTGTCATTGATATGAAACACAACATGCTCTGGCAGCGTATTCAATGTTCCATATTTTTCTTTATGGCGATTACAAACACTTTTTACGCCTGCGGAAGTAAAGAAATATTGTTGCATTAAGCGCAGTCGCTTTCCTTCTTCGGTGGTATCATCAGGATAAAGAAATCCCGTAATCTTCTGAAGATCAAATTCATATTCAAAAGCACTTTTGTTTTTCGGATATTTACGAGAAGGTTCTGCATTCCACAATCTTAAATAAGTCACAAATCCATTGTCAGCGCCAACAATAGGCACATCATAAGGAACCGCTTTGATAAATTCTGCAGGGCGATATCGCATTTGTCCGTCATACTCTACATAACCAAAGAAGGGAATATCGACAGCTTCTTCTTCCTTGCGAATTTCCCAAACATATCCATCCGCAAGCCAGTTATCAGGACGTTCTTCTTGATAACCATTTTTGATGGCTTGACGGAAAAGACCATATCGATAACGTATGCAATTGCCAAAACCCGGAATTCCAAGGGATGCCATCGAATCCAGGTAGCACGCAGCTAAACGACCTAATCCACCATTTCCTAAACCAGGATCTGGTTCGTAATTTTCAACTTCATTTAAATCGAAGCCCAAATCGGCAAACGCGGAAGCACAAACATCTCTGACGCCCATATTAATCAGATTATTCGTTATGAGTCGTCCCATCAAAAATTCCATTGAAAAATAATAGACTTCTTTTTGGGTACTCTTTTGAAGTTTTTCATTGGTTTTAATCCAATCAGTCGCAATGGTCTCTTTAAGCAACTGACCTAAGACATGATATCGTTGTCTAACACTAGAATGTAAAATTTCAGTAAGATAAGTCGATTTCATGCGTTCTTCAAATATTTTGATAAACTCCGCTTTAGAACGGAAATGTCCTGAATTCATTGTTATAACACCTCACAGAAAAACATTATATCATTTCTTCTTATTTAAATAAGAACAACTACTATGAAACCGATTACCGTTTCATGGATTCAATCATCATTCGATACAGTTCAACATAAGCTTTTGCACTGTTTTCCAATGAAAACTGCGATGCCATCGCATTTTTGATAATCGTTTGCCAATGATGTTCGTTTTGTTCATATAAATGTAAAGCGTTGTTTAATTGAAAGCCTAAATCGCGGGGATCATAATTATAAAACTTAAATCCGTTCCCTTTTTTTGTCACTAAATCATATTGATCCACCGTATCATTGAGTCCACCGGTTTGACGAACTATCGGGATTGTTCCATATTTTAAAGCAATCATCTGTCCTGTTCCACACGGTTCAAAACGAGAAGGCATCAAAAAAACATCAGCCCCTGAATAAATGTAATAAGGATTGGTCGACTCATAACCAAAGTTCAAACGCATACGATCCGGATATTTTCGTTCGATGGTTTTTAAAGCTTCCATATATCGTTCTTCTCCGGTGCCTAACAAAACAAATTCAGCATGTGGATGTGACATAAATTCATCGATGGCGGGAATTAAAATATCAAAGCCTTTTTGTTCGACAATTCGCGTCACCATTCCAATTAAGAAGTATTCTTGTCCCTCTTTGATTTCCATAACTTTTTGTAAATACTGCTTATTGATTTTTTTAGCTTCAAACACATTGGATGAATCATAGGGTTGTTTGATAGCAAGATCATGCATGGGATTTATTTCTTCTGAAAGGCCATTTAGAATGCCATAAAAATCACGATCACGACGATTGATGAGTTCTACAAGGTTACGGCTGTAATACTCGTAGCGTAATTCATCATGATAAGTCTGAGAAACGGTGGAAATTTTTGTGGCGGTGTTCAATCCGATTTCCATAAAATTAATCGTTAAATTAAAAACCGGATAGTCTACAATGCCTACTTTTTTTATGATGTCCGCTGAATACACTCCTTGATAATCAATGTTATGAATGGTCATTAATGTCGCAATGTTTGATGTAAGAGGATCTTGTTTGACTAACAAAGGAATGAGGCCCGTATGCCAATCATGGATGTGAATGACATTGGGTTTATCTTCAAATACATCGATGAAAGCCAAACATGCTTTCGAGAAGAAAGCGAACCGATCACCATCATCGGCATATCCATAGATTTCCGGTCGATCAAAGAAATCATAGGACTCAATGAATAAATAAGTCGTGTTACGATTTTGATAACTGTATAAGGCCGCTTTATAACGAATCCCCCCATACGTAATAATTTGTTCGGCCCGCATCTCTAATAAAATTCCATATTTTTCCTTAATGCGAGGATACAACGGAATCATAACATCAGAATTGACGCCAAGTCGACTATAGTTTTCTGCCAGAGCACCGACGACATCAGCGAGTCCACCCGTTTTAACGAACGGATCACATTCGACCGCAATTTGTAAAACACGCAAATATTCATCGCCGATGACAATCTGTTTTTTCTCTGAAACAAATAAATCATCCGCTGTTCCGTTGACGATGGCGTTAGCTTTGACCAGCGTTTCTTTATCTAAAATAGCATAGTCCACTTGCGCCCCGGGTTCAATGATACATTGATTCATGATAACGGAATTTTTCACGATTGCGCCGGCTTTGATGACGGCTTTACGACCAATCAAGGAGTTATAAACCGTTCCATCAATCACAGCGCCGCTGGCAACGATACTATTTTTAATAAAGGCTTCTTCGCCATATCGTGAAGGCGAAGACATGGTTTCTTTTGAATATATCGGATGCATGGGATGAAATAATTGGTGTCTGATATCCATTGATAATAATGCCATATCAGCTTCAAATAAGGCTTTTGTCGAATCAATTAAATAACAGGCGGATTCAAAGACATAAGTATTCTTTTTAATGGAAGGCGAATAATCAAAAACATCAGTCAAATTTCGAAACTGCAAATCATCATAATTACGCAAATAATTTAATAATCGGTCTTTAGAAAGCAAAAATGTCTTCAAACGTTCGCCATCTTGACTTAAGACTTCGGTTAAATCTGCTTTTTGTTGGCAATGATTTTTTAGCACTTCGATATAATCGATATTCCATACGATATTCGCTGGCGTGACGATGACATATTCTTGAGAACTTCGAATAAAATATTCGATGTGTTCATACATTCTTTGGAATGAAATCGAATCCTCACTCTTCAGATTAAGATTTTTAGGTTGTAGAATAAAAATACCGTCTTTGCGTCGTGATAAATCCCATCGATCACCCGAACCGATATGATCTGATAAAGACCGATAATTTCCATAAGGAAAAATTGCCACGTTACGAATTCCTGAGTTTTTACAGTTTGAAAGCGTAAAATCAATCAGTCGGAATTTGGCACCAAATGGCATCGCGCCCGGCATACGATGACGCGTAAGTTGATTAAAATTACCTTTAACTGTTGCATCAATAACCATAAAAATATTATTCATCGATGACACCCACTTCCATTAAGTTGGTAACATCCAACACCGTGACTTGATCAGGTGTACAACAGTAATTAGCGGGAATAATCATGTTTTTATTCACGATAACATTTTTTAAAATGACATTTTCAGAGATAAAAACATTAGGCAAAAGAACGCAATTTTCAATTCTTGCGTTTTTCATTACAACCGATTGATATCCAACCGTTGAATGAATCACTGTCCCATCGATGATTGATCCATCAGCAATCACGCTTTTTTTGATAATTCCATCTTCTAAAACAATATGGGGTGGTAAATTCATCGATTTTGAGTATATTTGTATCCCTTTTGAAACGTTGAGCATCAAAAAATCGGGATCATCTAACATATCCATATTGGCTTGATGCAAAGATTCATAAGTACCAACATCACGCCAATAACCTTCAAAGGGGTAAGCATAAACGGGAATCTTTGAAGCAATCGCTTTGGGAATGATGTTTTTTCCAAAATCAATGATTTCTTCAGATTCGCTCACTGTGAGTAGCGCTTCTAAAACATCGGTCTTAAAGACATAAATTCCCATCGATGCATTGTTACTTTTCGGAACTTTTGGTTTTTCTTCAAAATTGGTAATCATCGTATTTTCATCAAAAGTAAGGATTCCAAAACGATCAGCCTCTTTCAAATCAATCTTAACAGTTGCGATGGTTAAAGACGATTGATGAGCGATATGATGATCGATTAATTTTTGATAATCCATTTTATAAATATGATCGCCAGACAGAATCAATACATGATCGGCTTGATATTGCCGAATAAATGAAAAATATTGCTTAATAGCATGGGCTGTCCCTTTTTGCCATTGAACTTCCCCAGCTTTTGAAAACGGAGTCAAAAAGGAGATTCCCCCATCGATTGTATCAAGATCCCATGAACCGCCATTGCCAATATAATTCATCAATTCATAAGGCTCATATTGCGTAATTAAGCCGACGATATCAATGTTCGAATAAGTTAAATTTGATAAAGTAAAATCAATTAGACGATACTTCGCTCCAAAAGAAACCGCTGGTTTGGCGGTATCTTTGGTTATTTCTTTCAATCTTGTCCCTCGTCCTCCGACAAGGATCATAGCGATAATCGAGCGTTTCATCAAGCACCAACTTTCTATTCAAACAATCCTTCTGCAATCCGATATTGAAAAATCGTAATCGATAAGGGTGCCACTTTAATCTCTAAAGTGAATTGCATTCCATGCATCGGCTCACGAATCGCCTCAATTGGAAGGCCGTTGTAAACATTGGATCCACCATAAATATCTTTATCACTGTTTAATATTTCTTCATATACACCGAGTCTGGGAACACCGATTCGGAAATGTTCATGAGAAGAGGGTGTCATATTTAAGACAACGATACAAAAATCCGAAGGATCCGAAGCATATCTGATAAAAGAGAAAATCGATTGATCGCGGTTCGTTGAATCGATCCAACTGAAACCATCCGGATGATGATCGAGTTCATATAAAGCTTTATGATGATCATAAACGAGAATCATATCGCGAACAAAACGATTGGCACGCTCATGAAATGGATATTGTAATAAGAACCATTCAAGTTCTTCTTTATCTTTCCATTCATGCATTTGAGCGAATTCTCCGCCCATAAATAAAAGTTTTTTACCTGGATGGGTGAATTGGAGTCCAATCAAAGTTCTAAAATTCGCGAATTTTTGCCAATAATCGCCCGGCATTTTATTTATCAATGAATGTTTCCCATGAACGACTTCATCGTGTGATAAGGGTAAAACGAATTTTTCTGAATAAGTATATACCAAACCGAAAGTAATCAAGTCATGATGATACTTTCGGTAAATGGGATCTTTTTCGAAGTATCGAAGGGTATCATTCATCCAACCCATATTCCATTTATAATCAAATCCTACACCCCCCTCAGAAACTGGTGTCGTCATCAAAGGAAATGTGGTGGAATCTTCAGCTATAAGCAGCACTGAATGGTCGTGTTGTTTAATTGTTACACTCAGGTTTTGTAAAAACTCGACGGCAGGATAATTGGTACCAATCGATTGATTTCCAAGAAAATATACGATATTACTGACAGCGTCGATTCGGAACCCATCACAATGAAAATAGCGCATCCAAAATAATGCATTGGAAATCAAGAAACTGCGCGTCACGCCTTTGCCTAAGTCCAAATTAACGGTGCCCCATACTTCATTCTCGCGAACTTTATAATCGGAGTATTCATATAAAGGTTCGCCATCAAACATATAGAGTCCATGGGCGTCTTTACAAATATGACCGGGTACCCAATCGAGAATGACGCCAATATTATTTTGATGACACATGTCAATCAAATACATTAAATCTTTTGGAACTCCATAGCGAGAAGTGGCGCTATAATATCCCGTTCCTTGATATCCCCACGATTCATCTAAAGGATGTTCAACGACAGGCATGAGTTCAATGTGTGTAAATCCATGTGCTTTGACATAGGGTATCAAATAATCGACTAATTCATTGTATTTATGCAGCGTTCCATCGGGTTTCGTCATCCAAGTGCCAAGATGGACTTCATAGATTGCAAGTCGTTCCTTATACGATGGAATGTTGCGGCGTTTTTCTAAATAAGTCGTGTCGTTCCATTGGTATCCGTCGATGTCATAAACTTTTGAAGAGGTTTCGGGACGATTATCCGAGAAAAAAGCATAAGGATCTGATTTAAAAATCGTTTGGCCATAAGAGGTGACGATACAGTACTTATATTTGCTCCATTCGGAAAGTTTTGGAACAAAAATACGGTATATGCCCGCCTCATCAATTTTTTCCATCACATGAAGTCTTGAATCCCAGTTATTAAAATCACCGATGACTGAAACGATTTTGGCGTGGGGTGCATAAACTGTAAATCTGACCCCCATATTACGGTTAAGATCATCTTTGATAATGTGAGCTCCGAAATGATTGTAGGCTTCTTGGAGTTTACCTTCGTTAAACAAATATAAGTCAAATTCAGTTATTCTGTCCGTCATGGTTTGATCTCCCTTCCCAACATTGTTTAATGGCTTCATATCGATAACCTTTATTCATTAACGACTGGATAATTTTATTCTTCCGTTCGTAATCTGTCATATTTATTTTTTCATAGCGATGCGAAACTTTATCAAAATCTTTTTCGAGCAATTGATTTTCTTGTTCAATATTTGCAAATTCATGAGCATGTTTCATAACATAAGTTTCAGCTATATCCAATGAATATCCTTTTTGATAAAGGTACTGTTTCATCGACAGCATTGCTTTTGTTTTCGGTTTTTGACGAAAAGCAGCTATTTTCTTATAAAAAAGTTTTTCGATGTTTAATTCAATATCTTTTTCGGTGATTCGGTTAATGAATCCCGTAATGATATGTTCAGCGACCCCTCGATTTTTTAAATCAAATGCAATTTTGAGAGGACCGATAGCATCGGCATGAAAATATCGTTCAAAGTACTGTTTAACAAACCTAAAATCATCAAGATAGTGAAGAGCAATTAAAGATTTAATGATTCGATCGATGTCATCGGTTGTCGCGGTCTTATCATGTAAGTACGTTTTTGTTTCCTCGATGGTTTTAGGATATCTGCTCAAAAGTTTTTTTGCTTTTTGCAGCGAAGCATCGATTTGTAAATCAGCCTTAAAAAGACGAAAAGCCGTTTCATCTAACACCTTGCCTTTGATCAACCGATGATTGACGACGAGATCTTCTGAAACGACATATTCTTGTTTATTCAAGTCAACATCAACAAAGGTTACCGAGTACGACTTATTATTTTCCTTGAGCTTTTCGACCTTCATCATTTTTAACGAACACCTCTTCTTTCGAAGACCATTCTCCTTGAATCTCCGATGCGGGGGTAACATAAACAAAAGCTTTGGGATCGATGGTAGCAACGATTCGACGAATCATATGATATTCGGTGTTGAGAATCACCATAATTAACATTGTTTTCTTTGTTTCCGTAAATCCACCTTGACTTTGAATTTCTGTCACACCACGACGAAGTTGTGCAAAAATTTCGGCTTTGATTTCTTTAGGTTTTTCAGTGATAACATTCACAGCTTTTTTAGATTGACTTCCCATGACCATTGAATCAGATACTTTTCCAGAAATGAAAACCATCACAATAGCATAAAGCAGATTGATCATTCCTTGATTGATGCCTCCAGGAAAAGTCAATGCACCCGCCAAAATGATTAGTCCATCCACTAAATAGACTGAAACTCTGAGTGAAAAAGGGGTATATCTTTTCACGATTTTGATTAATATGTCTGATCCTCCGGTCGATCCGCCATATTGACACACCAAACCGAAACCCACACCTGCTAACATGCCGGCATATAAAATAACTAAGAGCAAATCATTGGGTCCAAATTGTGGATTAGGCACAATGACTTCAAACATTGCTAAAAATAACGGAAATAACAAAGAACCATAGATGCTGTTAAGAAACTCTGTCTTTCCTAAGAGGAAAAAAGCCATAACCAGTAAGAGTGAATTTAAAATCAGTGAAAAAAAGGAAATAGGGATGGTTGGTAAATAACGATGAAGAATCATCGCTACACCCGTGGATCCTCCGACAACTAACCCAGATGGAATAACGAAAAAATAATAGGCAACAGCCATTGTTAAGACGCCCATCGTCAAAAAGAAATATTGTTCAAAGCGTCCGATATTACGAATTTTAAATGTTTTTGACATCATAATAGATTATCCTTGAGAGTCACGACTCTGCATCATTAAAAAAGCATCAATAAATAAATCCAAATCGCCATCCATCACTTTTTGAACATTTCCCGTCTCGGCATTCGTCCGATGATCTTTTATCATCGAATAAGGATGGAAAACATAGGATCGAATTTGCGATCCGAACGCATTGGAGACTTTGTTATTAGAAAGTTGATCGTATTCGTTTTGAATCCGTTCGAGTTCTAATTGATACAACTTACCTTTCAATACTCGTAGTGCTGTTTCACGATTTTGGATTTGACTGCGTTGATTTTGACATGTGACAACGATTTTAGTCGGTAAATGCGTTATCCTTACCGCAGAATCCGTCGTGTTAACACTTTGTCCACCGTTTCCGCTGGAACGATAAACGTCGATTTTTAAATCATTATCATCAATCTCAATATCAATGGTTTCATCCAACTCTGGCACAACCGTAACGGAGGCAAAAGAAGTGTGTCGACGTCCAGATGCATCGAAAGGTGAAATGCGGACCAATCGATGAACCCCTGATTCTGCTTTTAAATATCCATACGCATTCAGACCCGAAATGAGAATTGTCGCTGATTTTAATCCGGCTTCATCGCCGATTTGATAATCCAGAACCGAGATTTTATACCTTTTAGACTCAGCGAATCGGGTATACATCCGATAAAGCATTTCTGCCCAGTCTTGTGATTCAGTACCACCAGCGCCGGGATGAAATTCCATAATTGCATTAAAACGATCATAAGGTTTATTTAAGAGGGTTTTAATTAATAATTCGGAGAGAAGGTGACGAAATTCACGAACTTCTTCTTCGATATGTGAAAGATCGATACTATCATCAATTAACGATAGTTCATAAGTCATTTGCAAAGTATCGTAATTTTCGATGATTTCTTCATAAGAATTCAGTTTTGCTTTTAATTCATTTTGTTCGGAAATGATTCCTTGCGCTTTATTTTGATCAGACCAAAAACCGGATGCTGAAGACAAAGCATCCAATTCAGTTAATCGTTGTTTGTAGTTGTCCATCGGAAACGACTTTTTAAGGTTATTCAACTCATCGTTTAATTCGGACAATATGATTTTTAGTTCCAAATGGTTCAAGGTTATCACCTAAGTTTAGTGGACGTTTTGACCGTGACAATGTTTAAATTTTTTGCCAGAGCCGCAAGGACACGGATCATTGCGACCAACATTGACTGTCGCTTTGATGGGTTGTTTTTTTCGAGTGTCATCTTCCTTGCCAGAATAGGTG
The DNA here is from genome assembly GCA_002424815.1 of Caryophanales bacterium UBA5603. Classification (GTDB taxonomy): domain Bacteria; phylum Bacillota_I; class Bacilli_A; order Izemoplasmatales; family Hujiaoplasmataceae; genus UBA5603. The sequence goes on along the minus strand of DILB01000010.1, from coordinate 95,765 downwards.
GCTATCGGTTTGGCAACTTGAACTCGTTCAGTATTTTGTCTGACTTGAGCTTTAAGAACAAAACGGGTAACATCGCTTTGAATGGATTGAACCATCGTTTCAAACATTTTAAATCCCATCTCTTGGTATTCGCGGAAAGGATTAATTTGTCCGTAACTTTGAAGAGTGACTGCTTGTCGAAGTTCACTCATCGCATCAATGTGTTGAACCCAATAAGTATCAACGACACGTAGTGTGATGGCCTTTAAAAAATCATTGTAGATTTTCTCATTGACAATCGCTTTTTTTGCTTCTATTTCTCTTTTGATTTGATCATTGACATACGACGAAAGATCCGTTGCTTTGTTTAAAACCAAATCTTTATCAAGGGCATCTTTTGGAAAGTAACGGTTTAGTCCTTTCCAAGCTTCTTCACGATCTTGTTCATGAGTGGAGACAATTGCATTAATGGTTGAAGCAATCATCCCATTGACAGAATCTTCGATGGATTCATTAAATAAAACATCCGTTCTTTGTTGGTAGATGATTTCTCTTTGGCGTCTCAATATTTCATCATATTGAAGGACGGTTTTACGACGGTCAAAGTTGTTTCCTTCAATTTGGTGTTGTGCTCGCAAAACCATTTTTGAAAACATTCCATAATCGAGAGGTTGTTCAGTTTCACTTCCCTTTGTCATCGTAATCATCGAAACCATTCGTTTGAAACGGTCGCCGCCAAAGCGACGCATTAAATCGTCTTCTGCAGAAAGATAGAAACGTGAATACCCCGGGTCGCCTTGACGACCGCCTCGACCACGCAGCTGATTATCGATACGTCTTGATTCATGTCGTTCTGTTCCTAATACGGCTAATCCACCTAGTTGAACTACGCCAACGCCTAATTTAATATCAGTACCACGTCCAGCCATATTGGTCGCAATCGTAATAGCACCCTTTTGACCTGCATTCGCCACGATTTCAGCTTCTCGTTCGTGTTGTTTAGCATTTAAAACGTTATGTTTAATGCCACGCCTTTTTAGTAATTCGCTGAGTAATTCCGAACTTTCAATTGAAATTGTACCAATTAACATGGGTTGACCGAGACGATGTCTACGTTCGATTTCATCAGCTAAAGCTAAATATTTGGCTTTCGTTGTGGCGAAAATGAGGTCATTATCATCCACACGAATAACCGGCATGTTGGTTGGAATTTCGACAACAAACATATTATAAATATTGTGAAATTCTTCTTCCTCTGTCTTTGCGGTACCGGTCATACCTGATAGTTTCTTATACATTCTAAAGAAATTTTGAAAGGTTATTGTTGCAAGTGTTGTGGTTTCTTTTTTGACTTCCACCGCTTCTTTAGCTTCTAATGCTTGATGTAAACCTTCAGAGAACTGACGACCATGCATCAAGCGTCCTGTGAAAGGGTCAACAATGATGACTTTTCCTTCTTGAACAACATAATCCACATCGCGTGTCATTATGTAATTAGCTTTTAGCGCATTATTGATGTGATGAAGCAAAGTGACGTTTTCCAAATCATATAAATTCTCGACATGGAAAAAACTTTCTGCTTTACGAATGCCTTCTTCAGAAAGATTGACGGTTTTATCTTTGATGTCGACTTGATAATCATCGGCATGAAGTCGAATCGCAAATATATTGACTTGCATATAGAGTTGAGCGGTATTTTTTTCTCCACCTGAAATAATGAGCGGCGTTCTAGCTTCATCGATTAAAATCGAGTCAACTTCGTCGATAATTGCAAAATTAAGAGGACGTTGAACAATGGCTTCACGATAGATAACCATATGATCACGAAGATAATCAAATCCAAGTTCGTTATTGGTAGAATATAAAATATCGCAGTTGTAAGCATCGCGCTTCTGTTCAGGAGATATATCGCGGGTGTTAAGTCCCACGGTCATATTCAAATATCGGAATAAATCACCAATTTCGCCATTTGCTTCACGAGCTGCCAAATATTCATTGACGGTGACAATGTGAACTCCGTTCCCTGATAAGGCATTCAGATAGGCGGGCATGACAGCTGTCAAGGTTTTTCCTTCACCTGTCTTCATCTCCGCTATATTTCCTTCATGAATAACAATAGCCCCCATGACCTGAACCTTAAAGGGCGTCATGCCCGTTGAACGGGTTGAAGCTTCTCTAACCGTCGCAAACGCTTCAACCATCAACTGTTCAAGAGTTTCCCCGTTTAAGAATCGTTGTTTAAAAATCGCTGTTTTGCCTTTGAGTTCTTCATCAGAAAGAGCTTTATATTCCTCTGAGAGTGCTAAAACTTGATTGGCAATCTTTTCTAATCGTTTTAATGTTTTTTTATTGACATTCAAAAATCCTAACATGTATTTCACCTCTTCATAACATCTATAATGATACCATATTCTATGGTACTTTCACAACTTTATTTGATTGTGGACTCAAAAAAAGTGACCTGAGAAAGGTCACTTTCAAGTCATTCTATTCAGTTTCGATAATTCCGTATTTCCCATCATCACGAAGATACATGACGCAAACCTCATTATCTTCATTGCGGAAAATAAAGAAATCATGTCCGAGGAGTTCCATTTGCGTAATAGCTTCTTCAGTCGAGAGAATATCTAATTTAATGCGTTTGCGCTTGACGGGGGAGGTCAACTCTCTTTCTAGTTTATCAAAATCAATTTCATCGGTTCGGAAAGCATCTTTTAATCCGGTTCTGACTTGTAAACTACGATTCATTTTGTATTTATTCTTACGGATTTGGGCTTCAAGTTTGTCAACCGCCAGATCAATGGCGGCGTACATGTCCTTGTCCTCCACCTCCGCTCGGATAGTAATGAATTTGATCGGAATGGTAATCTCAACCTTCGTTAATTCTTTTTCAACCTTGCATACTACGAAAGCTTCGAGTTCTTCTGAAAATACCTTTTCAATCTTTTTGAGTTTCTTTTCAACATAACTTCTGATTGCTGGTGTGATTTCCAAGCCGTTTTTGCCTCTTACATCGAGTTTCATTTACATCACTCCTTCGAATTATAGTTGATACAATTACATTGTAGCATTTACGAAAACCGATGTAAACCAACTGACCTGATTTTTCACAAAAATCACACGTAAATTAGAATAATTCAGCGAATACTGTCAAATCATAATAAAAGAGCGAGAAAAAATAGACTTTTCCCATTCCCTTAATAAAGGGAAACCAATCTTGAAAATTCCTCATTTCGATGAAATCGATGATGATTTTGATCCCTTCTTCATAATTTCCCGCATCAATTAATCGAAAATATACTTTCATATGACGAAACAATAATCGATTATGGCGAATCGATGGCATGCTCTCTTGGTAAACAAAATTGTATAGTATTTCATCATACTCACAAGGAATAATTTCTTGATAGAAACGAGGAAAATACTTTTTTTCACAGGTTAAACAAAAAGGCTTATATACAAATAAAGTGTTAAATCGAAGGGTCTCGACTTGATATTGTTCACAGAGATGGCAAATCATTGTCAATTAAACCCTTCTTAATCGCATCTGTGTTCATTCTCTTAACGTATTTTTTGGCGTTTTCAATGGCCGTCGTCCTCATTTCAGTAAATAATACAATTTCTCCATGTGGTTGATCTTTGTGTCTTCCAACTCGACCTGCCATTTGAATCAGTGTAAATTCATCAAAAATTGGATGAGAAGCATTTAGAATTCCGATATGAATTCCCTTAATCGTAATACCGCGCTCCAAAAGTGTTGTGGAAATTAAGAACGGAATTTGACGATCTCTAAAACATTTGATTTTATAATTTTTATTTAAATCCATACTATGAACACTTTCACAGTGAAAACCACTATCTGCCATTGCTTTTTCTAACCACTGACCCCAAGCTTTCGTTGGCACAAATAATAAGGCTTGATGATGGCTATTTAATAAATCTTGTAGCCAATTTTTCAATGGTGAAGGTAGAGAATTTCGCTTCTTAACAAAACTATCCAACTGGGAAACATATTCAATATGAAACTGATCCAAATGTTGTCGATGAAATCTTGCAGGAAGTACAAAGGTTTTAATTTTTTCTTTGCTGATTCGTTTAGCCATAGGTTGATCAATCGTCGCACTCATCTCAATTAAATGTCCTTGCGGTTTCAAGGCTTTTCGGATGATTCGATTTAAAAATGGGTTACCTCGAAACGGAAAGGCATCTGCTTCATCTAAAAAAATGATATCAAATTCCTGATAATAATGGATTAATTGATGAATGGTCGATACGAGAATATGAGCAAAGCTATCATCTTTTGCGTATTGATGAAGTTCTTTGATGATAGAATCGGGAAAGCGTTTTTGAAGACGTAATGTCAATTCCTTAACAATATCAGTTCGTGGAATGGCCAAACATAGCCGCCATCCTTGATTTAATCCATACAATAAACTTTCATAAAGGATTTCAGTTTTTCCTGCACCGCAGACAGCATGAAGAACACATTTTTGATGGGTCATGATTTGATGCAACAAAAATTGACTTGCTTGTTTTTGTGCTTCAGACAACGAAAATTTTAGAGATAACTCGTGTTTTTTTATCTCAACTTTTCTTTCGTAACGAAATAAAACTGATGATTCATCGATGAACCCATAGGCTTCACATGATGGACAATACTTTCGGCTAAAATCATCATAATCCGTTGCTTTGATTTGATAGCCACATCTTTGACATTGATTATCTTCAATTCCTTTTACAATAAAACAAGGTGTTTCGATGTTTCTACTCAAACTTTCTTTCATAAAAAAACACCCGAGAAAAGAATACGCTTCATCGGGTGTTTTACTTTAATTAAATGACAAGATTGACAAGTTTATTCGGAATCACAATAATTTTTTTAGGTTTTTGGCCCGCTAAGTGATCAACCACTTTTTTTGAAGACAATGCCAAATCAATCAAGGTTTCTTCATTTGTATTGAAATCGACAATCATTCTATCTCTAATTTTTCCATTTATATTAATGACGATTTCGACTTGTTTTTCGATGAGTTTTGATACGTCATAAACAGGCCAAGGATGTAAAACGATCGAGTCGGAATGTCCCAGATTACTCCAAATTTCTTCTGAAATGTGAGGAGCAAATGGATAGGTTAATAAAACGAGGGTTTCGAGATCTTTATCGGTGATTTCTGATGAAGCCGTCGCTTCATTGACAGCAATCATCAATTTGGAGACAGCGGTGTTAAATTTCATTGCTTCTATATCTTCGCCAACACCCTTGATTGTTTTATGAATGATGTTCTCCAATGATGGTGTAAATTGATCTTTTTTAACCAATTTCTCTTGAAGCCGCCACAGTTTATCAAGGAATCGTCTTGCGCCTTTAACACCCGCTGAATTCCACGGTGTTGGCATTTCGTAATCACCAATAAACAGAATAAATACTCTTAATGTATCCGCACCAAATTCATCGATGATTTCCATTGGATTGACGATATTTCCGCGTGATTTCGACATTTTTTCGCCGTCTTCACCTAAGATAAGTCCTTGCGCTGTTCGCTTTTTATACGGTTCTTGATGAACGACCAATCCTTGATCATAGAGAAATTGATTCCAGAATCGTGAGTAGATCAAATGCCTTGTAACATGTTCCATCCCACCATTATACCAATCAATCTTACCCCAATAATGCATTTTTTCTTTTGAGGCAAATTCATGCTTGTTGAAAGGATCCATATAACGGAGGAAATACCAACTTGATCCAGCCCATTGTGGCATTGTGTCGGTTTCGCGTCTCGCAGGTTTTTGACATTTTGGGCAAACACAACGAGTGAAAGCTTCGATTCCAGCCAAAGGACTTTCTCCGGTTTCTGTTGGTTCAAAATGCTCAACCATCGGTAAAGTCACAGGAAGATCTTCATAGGGTACTGGAACAACGCCGCAATCTTCGCAATAAATAATCGGTATCGGTTCACCCCAATAACGTTGGCGATTAAAGGCCCAATCTTTCATTTTAAATTGGACAGAAGCAGTTCCAATCCCGGTTTTGACTAAATAATCAATAATCGATTGTTTCGCAAGTTCAACACTGAGTCCATTCATGAATCCACTGTTGACAAGCATACCTGATTCAGTGTTCGTGTAAGCTGCTTCAGTGATATCTCCGCCTGATATCACTTCAATAATTGGTAATTGATATTTCTTCGCAAATTCATAGTCACGTTCATCATGACCCGGAACTGCCATAATGGCTCCAGTACCGTAAGTGATAACGACATAATCAGAAATAAAAATGGGAATAGGCTTTTTTGTGAGCGGATTGATGGCGTCAAGACCTTCAATTTTAATGCCAGTTTTGTCTTTATTGAGTTGGATACGTTCAAATTCAGTTTTACGTTTAGTCGCTTCTTGATATTGACGTATTTCATCTAAATTCTTAATCTGAGATGCTTTTTCATCAATAATCGGATGTTCAGGGGCAATGACCATGAAAGTAGCACCGAAAATCGTGTCAGGTCGTGTTGTAAAAACACTCAAGGTATGTGAATTGTCCGCAATTGGGAAAGTAATAAATGCTCCTTCAGATTTACCTATCCAGTTTTCTTGTTCAGTGTGAATTCTTGAGGATGATTCAAGATCTTTCAATCCATCAAGTAACTTTGCTGCATACTCAGTGATTTTTAAGAACCAAACGTCTTTCTTGAGTTGTACAACCTCATTGCCACACCGATCACATTCTCCCCCTTGTGATTCTTCGTTAGACAATACTACTTTACAATCGGGGCAGAAATTAACAAAGGTTTTTGAACGATAAACCAATCCTTGATCATACATTTTCAAGAAAATCCATTGTGTCCATCGGTAATAATCCGGCTGGGTAGTGTCAACGACGCGACTGAAGTCAAACGAAAAACCCGCAGCTTTCAATTGCTCAGTAAACACTTTTATATTGTTGTCAGTAACGATTCGAGGATGAACTTTATTCTTAATGGCATAATTTTCGGTTGGCAACCCAAACGCATCAAACCCAATTGGGAATAATACATTATAGCCTTCCATGCGTCGTTTGCGACTTAAAACTTCCAAAGATGAATAAGCGCGAATATGACCGACATGCATACCAGCCCCACTAGGATACGGAAATTCAACTAGGTTATAATATTTTGGTCGCTGATCAAAATCTTTGGCATTAAATACACCTGATTCATACCATTGATCTTGCCATTTTTTTTCAATTATTTTATGGTTAAAACTTGGAACAAATGCACTCATAGAATGACCTCCTAATAAATAAAAAAATCGCCCTCTAAAAGAAGGACGATTGTCATAACCGTGGTACCACCTTGATTCCGGAAAATTCCGGCTCTTATATCGTTAACGCCGATGGACGGATGACCCTCACGTGTTGCGGGACATCGGCTCCCTAGACTAATTCCTAAAGTTTCGTTCCCAGTTTACACCAACACTGGGTCTCTATAAACGATTGACTGAAGTACTACTTCTAGTTCATTGCCTTTTAAATTATCTTAACACAAACCAAATCGATTTGCAAGCCTCGATAAGAAGTATTACTCTTCCTTCTCTTCTTCCTCTGTTTCTTCTTCAGTTTCTGTAACCTCATAATCAGTATATTCAGAAACATCATCATCCTCAGGTTGACGAGACGGCTTTGAAAGCCCTTCGAAAGATCCGAGATGTTGGTACGTTTGATAATATAATTCACGTTGTAACATGAATACGCTCCGATATGCAATTAGCATCAAAATAAAAAACCATAAATCGTCAAAATTAATGAGATTGTAAAAAGTCATCAGGACTGCAAAAGGAGAAATGGCAAAAATAACTAATTTCAATATTTTTTTATATGAAATAATTTTTTTAAGTCGCATAAACGGCAATGTTGAAATTAAAGCAACAAACATAAGCATAGCCATGTTACCAAAGAAACTTAAAATTAAAGACATCGTAAGGATAATTTTTCCAATGAATATCATCGTTCCAGTAAAACCGTATTCGTTAGAAATATCTAAAATCGAGATGCTTTGAACCAATCGATTTTCCATATAAAAAGACAGACTACTCTCAGAAAACACCATCGATTGAGACGGCATAATGCCGATATCAGTTATATTGCTATTGCTATTTAAAAAATAAACGGGATACCCATAAATTGAATACTCAGTCGAAGGATTATAATCGTTACCTTCACACGTTAAAACTCCTAATTCGTAAGTACAAAAGGTCTCTTCGCTCGTGATAAGTGCCGGATTGGGCAGTTTTAAATAATAGACAAAAGCACCGATGGAAACGAATGCCGTCAGCAAGACAAGATAAAAAAATACATACCAACCAGATTTGTTTCGGTATTTAAGTAAATTTTTTGGTGCTATCAAACTATCTTTTAAGACATTATACATATCATCACCCAGCCTGCATTTATCATATCATAAAACAGATAATATGAAAACAGAAACATTTTAACATGCTATAATGGTATTTGGGTGATGAAATCATGGATGCTTTCTCAAAAGCTAAACCTTACCGAACTTTGACAGATTTTTATCAAAGCCAATTCAATTCTAAAGTCTTTAAAATTGCACTCAATGGTGATTTCACTTGTCCCAATCGAGATGGTACCATTTCTGACTTAGGATGCATTTTTTGTTCAGAGAAAGGTTCAGGTGATTTTGCGGGCGATAAAAATCTTGTTTTAGAAGAACAATTCGAACAAATAAAAGCTGTTATGACGCAAAAATGGCCTACAGGAAAAATGATTGCTTTTTTTCAAGCCAATACCAATACTTATGCTCCTCTTGAAAAATTGAGAAAATTGTTTGATAAAGCACTATCGCTTCATGAAGACATTGTCGGTTTATCAATCGCTACTCGCCCCGATTCAATATCCGAAGAAACTTTAGAGTACCTTAGCACATTAAATCAAAGAACATTTCTAACGGTTGAACTTGGCTTACAAACAATCCATGACAAAACAGCAGATTGGATCAATCGCGGTTACAGTTTATCACGTTTTGAAGATGCCATCAGACGATTAAGAGAAAAAAATATCCGTGTTGTCGTGCATATCATCAACGGTTTAAAAGATGAAACTAAAAATATGATGACTGAAACCATCCGTTATATCAATCGTTTTGACATTCAAGGCATCAAAATTCATATGTTATGCGTTTTAAAAAATACGCCGTTAGAAAACACTTTTCAAACGAATCCTTTTAAAATATTAAGTCTAAATGAATATGTTGAAATTGTTTGTGATCAAATTGAATTATTAAAGCCAAACGTTGTCCTTGAAAGACTCACCGGTGATGCCCCCAAAAATCTCTTAATTGAACCACTTTGGACGCTTAAAAAATTTGTCGTTGTCAATGAGATAGACAAAGAATTGAGAAGGCGGCATTCACAACAAGGTATTTATTACAATCAAATCTAATGAATGTTTCAGTATCGGTTCGCGTTTATCGGGATCGATTTTTTTAATAAAAAAACCCGGAATCCCGGGTGATTGATTATTCGTTATGGGTATAGTGCGGCATTTTTTTCATTTTCAAGATGCCCGCATAAAAATTGAAAGGGAACATTGAAATAAGTTGATTATATCCTAAAACTTTACTATCCAGTTGACGGCGCGTTTCGTGAAGATTTTCGTAAGTTTCTTTAACATATTGATTGGTTTCATCTTCGATATCGATGAGTTGATAAGTCGTATCAATTAAATCCAAAAGCGCTTTTTTATCTATAAAAGCAAGTTCTTTAATGATGCTGTTTTCATATTTTTCAAATTCTTCATTTTTGATGACTTTTGAGATAAGATTCGCAGATTTTCGTAATTCTATATCAAATTTTGATTGTTGACGATATAAATCTTTGAATTCTTTTTGAAGTCTGCGAATAATTAAAATTGATGAAACAACAATCGCACCAGCCAGTACTAAAACCAGTAACGAAACTTCAATGATAATATCCCATCTAATGGCAAAAACCATGCTAATCACCTATTTCTTTGGCAGGTATTGTTTAAGCGTGTCAACCATGTCCAGCCGTTCCCATGGAAGATCAAGATCTGTTCGACCAAAATGGCCGTAAGCGGCAGTTTGTTGATAAATTGGTGCTTTTAATCCCAGTCGATTGATAATCGCTTTGGGTCGTAAATCAAAATGTTTATTAACAATGTTGGCTAGTTCCGTTTCAGAGAGTTTTCCGGTATTGAATGTGTCAATACCAATTGAGGTTGGTTTTGCCACGCCAATCGCATAAGAAATTTGAACTTCAACTTCATCGGCTAAACCGGCTGCCACAAGATTCTTAGCCACATGTCTTGCAGCATAAGCGGCACTACGATCAACTTTTGACGGATCTTTTCCCGAAAACGCACCGCCACCATGATGGGCTCTTCCACCATAGGTATCAACGATGATTTTTCTTCCTGTTAATCCGGTATCACCACTCGGCCCACCAATGACAAATCGACCTGTCGGATTCACGAGGATTTCAGTATTTGCATCCATGAATTCATGAGGAATGATGGGTAAAATGACTTGTTGAATGATGTCTCTTTCAATTTGTTCGTGTGTTTTATCGGGATGATGTTGAGAAGATACAAGGATTTTATCAACACGTTTGATTTTACCTAAATCATCGAATTCACAGGTAACTTGTGTTTTACCATCAGGACGAAGATAAGACAAAATACCTTTTTTACGGACTTCTGCTAAACGTCGAGCTAATTTGTGTGCGAGCATAATTGCAATGGGCATATATTCGGGCGTTTCGTTGGTAGCATATCCAAACATCATGCCTTGATCGCCTGCACCTTGTTCATGGTTTTCTGAATCATTGACACCGATGGCGATATCGGGAGATTGACTGTTAATAGAAACTAACACTGCCAGGTTTTCAGCATCAAATCCATATTTACCTCGGTCATAACCGATTTCAGTCACTTTTTGTCTAACAATTTTTTGGATATCAACATAAGTATTGGTGGTGATTTCTCCAGCAACCAATACGAGCCCAGTGGCAACTAATGTTTCGCAAGCAACTCTTGCTTCTGGATCATCGGTCAAAATGGCATCCAAGATTGCATCACTGATTTGATCAGCAATTTTATCAGGATGTCCTTCTGTCACCGATTCAGAAGTAAAATATTTATACATAACCTTCACCTATTCCTTTGTCAATTTGTAATAAAGCGATTCAAAATCTTCACCGTATTTAATGAAACGGTCAAGAATTTGTGAATCAAAATACGGATAAAATTCGAGTTGTAGCAAATCAATGCAACGTGAATGTTTTAATCCACGTTTATAGTTGCGATCTTGTCGCAAAATTTCATACATATGGGCTAACAATATCACTTGCGACTCTCGATTGTTTTGTATCCCATTCATTTCTTTTATAAAGTCTGAATCCGCGGTTTTTTCAAAGTGAGCTCTGACAATTTCTTCAGCCTTTTGATCGAGTTGGAGACGTTTGATGATAATCGATCCAATAATCGTCTTTTCACGGATTTTACGGAAGTCGACTTCATCGAGGACTTCTTTGTCATCATAATCTTCCAGCGTAAGAACCGCTTTTTTCTCAATGTGTATGGTAGAGAAATCATATATTTCCTTACATAATTTCGGCGAGAAACCTAAATAGTTGCCTAATCTTGAAGCCAAATCGGCGACGCGTTTGGCGGATTGGTCATAGGCGATATCATAATCGGCACTACCAGGACGTTTATAAACACTGATGACGTCAAAAACATCTGAAACGACGGTTTTAAAGTCCTTCTCCATCGCTCTTCTTTTGATCAGTTCTTCTTTACGTTTGTTATTCATATCTTCACTGATTCGTGCTGTTGAATAAAGGGCAATCATAAAGACAGCGAGGACTAGGGTTCTCAAAACAATATCAGTGATGACGGGTCCTTTAATATAAGCATAAAGTGCAACAAAATCAGTGGCATATAAATAAACGGGGTATAGAATTGTTATATGCACAATTGTCATTAAAATGATGGCGACTTTAAATATTAATTTTAATAATTTTGAGTCTTGATATAGAGCTAATACAACTAAAGAGAAATAAATGAGCGAATAACCTGCTTGTGTGATACTAAAAAAAGCAGAATCGGTCGTATTCATGCCAATTGTTAACCTTAACTTTGTATAAACGACAATGGCCATCATCAAAATATAAACCGCTGAAACATATTCGGCCATCTGTTGTTTTTGCAAAGTCTTGGGTTCTTCTCGAATAATTTTTTTAATCGATAAATTCGTAAAAAACATCACAAGAAAGAAGATGAAAGACAAAATCAAATTGACTCTGAGATTGACTCCTTCTGAACCAATCATAGTAAACATTAAAAAAACAATGTTAGTAACAACTAATATGTTTTTAATAACGAGATTTTTGCGAAATAAAACCGAGGTTTCATCAAGAATATCAACGCCGGCTTCAAAACTAAAACGATTGATAAAAAACTGACCAATATGATACCAAAATTCAGTAAAGCGACTCTTTCCTTCCAATGCTCTTTGTTCACGATTCACTGAAACTTTTTTCTCATCAAATTTATTTTTAAAAGATGAAAGCCGGAAGAAATCAACCATTTTATCGGTGAAGGTCTTCTTTTTCGAAGCCTTTTTGGTCGTGACAGATTCAAAATACTCATCGATTTTATCGGGTTCTATTTTTTTAACATCTTTGGTATATTTTCGACGTTGCGTCGTATCGTTTTTGCGAAAGAACTCATCTAAAGTCTTTTCTCGATTGTCCATTGGGCTTCACCTCCTTCATCTTAAATTAAATAAAAATCATTAAAATAATTTCGGTTGTTCAATGATATTGGGATCTGCTTTGGCTTCAAGTTCGTTCTCGATTTGAGCAACACGGGTAGACGCTGCGGCTGCAATCGCACCAACGATATCATCTAAAAAGGTATGGCAAATACCACCTTTATGTTTGCCGGCATCGTTAAGTTTAGCAATTGCAAGCGGTTTATTAACATCAATATCGCCAAAATTAGTTTTACCAATGGTTCCGTATAAACCAGCTAATTCTAAGCCGAAAAGTTCATCGATGCCAAACATACCTAAATCCGAGGCAAGAATTTCTTGAATAGGTCCTTTAAAAGCTTTTTCTTCAGTCAAACGATCAATTTCTGCTCCTAGTTGTAATAAATGGAAAACATCTCTCAATGAGAGAATCTTTTGAACAGATTCAAGGCACTCCGCCAATGATATGTCGGGTTTCCAACGGGACTGTTGCCGAAAAGCGATTTCAGCAATCTCATCGATAGAGACTCCTCGTTCTGTTAATTTTTCAACATTCATCAAATACATTTCTTCTCTAGAAAACAAATTCTTTTGTCGGTTCATGTATATCCTCCTTCGATGGGATGATCGTATTATACCTATAGCCTAATTTAATATTATAACATAATATGATGTGATTTTAATATCTATTTTAAGAGTTTTCCCACACAAAAAACATTATTTCCAGACCCATTCATGAAAGACTTGATATCCATTGCCTGTCTACCTTCAGGTTGGACTATTTTCAAAATGATGATACCATCTTTCACTTTTATGTAAACCTCACCTTTCATGATTCCCACAACGGTTCCGCATTCAACCGATGCATCAATATCTCTCATTTTTTCAGTCATTGTCACTTGATGAATTTTTATGATTTGGCCATCAACATAGATATGGGCGATGGGCCATGGGTAAAAAGCCCGGACATGATTATAAATTTGTTTTGCTGTTTGACAAAAATCAAGTCGTTCCTCAGAAGGTTTTATCGTATATGCAAATGTGACTTTTGATTCATCCTGTTCCTGAGGAAAGATTTCATTATTCATTAATTTTATCAAAGTATCGAGCAAAAGATCACGACCCAAAGAAGCGAGTTTCGATTCGATGGTTCCAACATTATCGGAATCATCAATCAAGAGTTCTGATTGTGAAAGAATCGCTCCAGCATCCATTTTTGGGGCCATGAGCATAATGGTTACGCCTGTTTTTAAGTCCCCATTCTTTATAGCGGTATGCATGGGAGACCCGCCACGATATTTAGGTAGCAATGAAGCATGAACATTGATACAACGATATTGGGGATAATCTAGTAATATTTTGGGAATCATTTGTCCAAATGCTGCGACAATAATCACATCGGGTTGGGCATCTAAAACGATTTGATAATCCGTTTTAATTTTTTCAGGTTGGAAGATTGGAATATTATTATCAACTGCATATAGCTTAACGGGAGAAGCTTTCAATATCTGTTTTCTGCCATAAGGGCGATCAGGTTGTGTTACAACCAGTACAATGTCATGATATTTTTGTAGTCCCGCTAAGATTGGAACAGAAAAATTTGTGGTACCCATAAAAACAATTTTCATGTCAAATCCTCCTACATCGGTGATTTATCGACAGACACATAGATTTTATCCGTCTCATAGGTGTCAACGACTTCAAATAACAAATCGTCAAGAAGTGGTTCTTGTCGATATTTAATCAAAATTTGACAACTATATTTGTTTTTTATTCGCGCAACTTCGGGTAATGCAGGACCAAGTATAATCGCTTCAGGAGATAGTTTGGATTTAAATAGTTTGACTATTTCCCGACCTCGAAGAAATAAATCGCGTACATTTTCACCCATTAAAATAATTTGTATTAAAAAATAAAAGGGAATATAACGGGCTAATTGACGAATTTTCATTTCATAATTATAAAATCCAAGATAGTCATTGTTAATAGCATATCTGATGGCATAATGATCTGGATTATAAACTTGAACGATTACTTCTCCGGCTAATGCATGTCTGCCGGCACGTCCTGATACTTGGACAATTAATTGGAATGTTTTTTCAGGCGATCGAAAATCAGCATTAAATAAATTTCCATCAGCCTGGATGATACCTACCAAAGTTACTTTTGGATAATCAAGGCCTTTGGCAATCATTTGTGTCCCAATCAGAATATCTCCGTTCATTTCAAATTCATTGAGTAATTTTTCATGAGCATTTTTCGTTCTGGTTGTATCGTTGTCCATTCGTACTATTCGTGCTTGCGGGAATAATTCTTGGATTTCCGTTTCAATTTTTTGTGTTCCTGTACCCATGAATTTAAGTTCTGAAGATCCGCATTTTGGACAGGTTTTATGAATGTCTTCTTTATGTCCACAATAATGACATTTTAAAGAATGATCAATTTCATGATATGCTAAAGATATATCACAATTAGGGCATTGTGTAACATGACCGCAATTCCGACAGATGACAAAAGTGGAATATCCGCGTCGATTGATGAGAAGAATGGTTTGTTCGTTTTTTAGCAACCTTGATTGAATGGCTAATTGCAATGAATTTGAAAGTGTAGATGTGTTCCCGCTCTTAAATTCTGTTTTCATATCAACAATATTGACAAGTGGCATATCAACGTTTTGAGCTCTCTTGGGTAATTCAAGTAGTTTGAAATAACCTCTTTTATAACGTGCATATGTTTCAACGTTTGGTGTTGCCGATCCTAATATTACCGGAATTCCATAATGTTGCGCTCGATGTAAACACACATCAATCGCATAATATTTTGGCATATCCTCTTGTTTATAAGTGGATTCATGACACTCATCAATAACAATTAAGCCTAGGTTGGTAAACGGCGCAAAACAGGCACTTCTTGCCCCAACAACTATCTTGGCTTCGCTGCGAATTATCTTACGCCATTCATCGTATTTTTCACCGATCGATAGGCCAGAATGAAGGATGGCAACTTGGTTTTTAAACCGTCCTTTAAAGCGTTGAACCATCATCGGTGTTAAAGCGATTTCAGGGACCAGAAAAATGATTTCTTTACCACGTCTGAGAACTTCTTCGATTGCGGCCAAATAAATTTCTGTTTTTCCAGATCCTGTGACACCATGCAATAAAAAGGTTTGCGGAGTATCAATCGCTTTGATAATTTCTTGATAAGCCGTTTCTTGATCGCTGTTCAATTCAACTCGTTTATCGATTGCTTCATGAAGCATTTCTACTTCTCGATATATTTCGTGTTCAAATATTTTGATGACTTGCTTATTTTCTAAAGTTTTAATAACAGAGGTACTTAGATTCAATGTTTCTAAGGTTGTTGCTATCTTGGCTTTTCGTCCTGGTTGATTCATCAAATATTCAATCAAACGCAAATGTTTTTTGGATTTCGCCAAATAGTTAGGATCAATTAATTGAATCATTCTTTGAAATTGAGGTCGTGATTTCGATTTAATATCATAGGTTTGACGCAAACTATTTTCTTTAATAGCTTGTTTGATTGCTTTGGCATAAGGAATTATATTTTTGTCAAATAATAATTCTTCAGAATGATTGAACAGACTTTTTAAAACGTCTGACATTTTATCTCGATTAACAACTATGAGTTTGGCCGTATAAACTGCTTTCAGTGCTGCTGGCAACATGGTTTCTAATACTTTGATGAGCATTGTTGTTGTATCAATCGCAATTTTTTTTGCCAATCGAATCAATTCAGGTGTTAGGTAAGGTTCAATATCTAACACATTGATAATCATTTTTAATTCCTTATCATAATCCGCTTTTTCAACGAGATCGATACAAAATCCCATAAGTTCTCGGGGTCCAAAGGGAACAATCACCCGAGATCCAATTTCAATAACATTTTCAAGTTCTGCAGGAATGTCATAGTCATACAATTTATCTACAGCCTTTACAGGTACATCAATCAAGATTTTTGCGACCATGTCATCACCTCCACTTTTGAATATTATAACATAAATCTTGACCTAACAAAAGACCAACTCGGTCGAATCTATGACTTGGTAGAATATGATATTTCAAGCAATTACAGTTCATTCATTTGCAAAAGACCCATGATTTGTGTATAATACATCATAGGATAAATCATTCCAGTTAATAGAAAGGATTATAAAATACAACACCATGCAAAATCATAATTTAAATTTCGGTGAAGTCGGGATTTTTGCGCTTGGTGGTTTAGGAGAAGTCGGAAAGAATATGTACTGTGTGCAGTACAAAGATGAACTTGTCATTATTGATTCAGGACTTTTATTTCCTGATGAGTTTTTGATGGGGATTGACTACGTCATACCGGATTATTCTTATCTCATTGAAAACCAAGACAAGATCAAAGCCTTAATCATCACACACGGTCACGAAGATCATATCGGCGCAATTCCGTTTCTTTTAAAACAGGTTAAAATTCCCGTTATCTACGCCAATGGACTCGCCATCGGTCTTATCAAAAATAAAATGGAAGACCACCGGGGCTTAAAAGCCAATATTTTAGAATATCATGAAGGAACTTCAATCAAGCTTAATGAAATTGAGCTTAGTTTTTTTCGTACCAATCATTCAATCCCAGATTCTCACGGCATCGCAATCAAAACTCCTGAAGGCGTCATTGTCCATACAGGTGATTTTAAATTCGATTTCACTCCCACTTTCCAAGATGCAAGTTATCATGAGATTGCAAAATTAGGCCAAAATGGCGTTTTATGTCTTTTATCCGATTCAACGAATGTCGAGCTTGAAGATTTCACAACTTCTGAACGCGTCGTATCCGATACCATTCATGAATTGTTTGAAAATATTGAAGGGCGTATCATCATTGCGACTTTCGCTTCAAATGTCCACCGTGTCCAACAAATTGTTGAAGCGAGTGTTGCCACACAACGAAAAATTGCTGTATTTGGTCGCTCGATGGAAAAAAACATCGAAGTTGGCATTCAAATGGGGTACATTAAAGCCCCTGAAGGTACTTTCATTTATGGTCGTGAAGTTGGAAATATCGAACGTAAAAAATTGACGATTCTTTGCACAGGCTCTCAAGGAGAACCTTTAGCCGCACTTTCTCGCATTGCTTCGCGAAGCCATAAACAGATTAGTCTAATTCCTGGAGACACAATCATCCTATCTTCTTCTCCTATTCCAGGCAATCAAGAAAGCGTCAATCGAACCATTAATCTTTTGTATAAAGCCGGCGCGACCGTCATCACTCAATCGCCTTTTGCTGATGTGCACGCATCAGGTCATGCAGGCCAAAACGAACAAAAGCTTATGTTGAAACTGATTAACCCTCAGTATTTTATGCCCATTCATGGTGAATACCGGATGTTAAAAAAACATGCTCAGTTAGGGGTTGATTGTGGTCTGAAACCCGAAAATACGTTTATTATGGAAAACGGAGATGTTTTAGCACTAACAGCAAACTCCGCACGTATTGCAGGTAAAGTGCAAACATCAGATGTTTATGTTGATGGAGCAGCTATTGGTGAAATCGGCTCTCAAGTCATCAAAGATCGCAGAGAACTTTCTGAAGATGGATTGTTATCGGTCGTCATGACCATCAATCAAGAACGTAAAGAAGTCATTTGTACTCCTTCGGTTATATCAAAAGGTTTTATTTACTTCAAAGATAATGAACAGATGATCAAAACATTACAATCAATGGCGCTTGATGTCACCGATCGCTACCTCAATACTGGTAAAAAAATAAATATCAGTGGCATGAAAAATGATTTAATCAAGACGCTTGGCAAATACATTCACGATAAAACCAATCGTGATCCAATGATCATGCCTGTAATTATGGTATTATAACAATCTAAAATACAAAGAGGACCGAAATGATTCGGTCCTCTATTTTATTATAAATTTTTAAAATTATTCAGTCATTTTCTGTTCACTTTTCTCTGATAAGTCAATTTTAACGATGCCATTACATACTTTCCGGAATGATTCAAATATGATTTTGGTAATCATCGCATCTTCTAAAGCATCGTGATTTTGGCTTTCTGAAAAAGGTGAATTATAGAGGCTATACGCATTAAATAAACCTAAATCATTTTTCAGACTAAAATAGTGTTTATGTAACTTAAGCAAATCTATAAATTGAACATTGCGAGTTAAATCTGGAAGGTGATGCAATTGAGACGATTTTTTGATTTCAATGATATCATTTTGCCCCCAAACGACAATCATTGGCCGATAGACTCGGATAATTCGTTCAAGTAGCCGATAAAAATCGTAATATTGAATCCCTTGATCAATGATTTCTTGCGTAATTTTTAAAAATTTCTTAGTTCTATTAGATAGCTCTTTAAAAAGAACCGGTTTAATAAAAACGGAATGTTTCTCTAAAACCACATCATCTTTATCCGTCAAAATCATGCCACACTGAATGATTTCTGAAATAAATCGTTCATAATTTTGATAAGGTGGCATCGACATTTCTAAATCAAGAAATAATTTGGGTTGTGTCCCATTGACAATATTTTTAATCCCGCTTTTTATGATTTTTGTATCGTAAAATATCCTTGGATTCTGACGGTCGGGATAAAGGATCTTTTCAAGTGACTCAACGGAATACGCCATCACACCTTTTATCCGTTTTTGATGTTCAGAAACAGTCATGAAAAGGTAAATTCCCTCGTTTAAATATTGAAGAAAGGTTGTAAATAAACCTTTGGGCATGTAGTAGTAAATAATGCGTTTTTTGATTTTTATCGTTACAATGCGATTTTCAACAATCACACTATGTAAAGGCCCGTAAACAAATTGGGACATATCCATCACCTTCCATCATTTTATCACAAACAATAAAATAAGCATAGAAAAATCGCGTTACTCTCACTTCTTGAGCAACGCAATTTTTAAGTTTTCAATTGCTGATTCTTTGATACCTAATGCTTTTAATTCTTGATCACTCGCATTTTTTATCGCTTCAATTGTTTTATACTTTTCCAACAGTTTTTGCTTCGATATTTTACCTATTAAGGGAATTTGATCTAGAATTGATGCGAAGATTTGTTTAGATTGTTTTTCTCGATGATAAGTTATTGCAAATCGATGGGCTTCTTCTTGAACTTTTGTAAGAAAAACATATAGAGGTGCATGTCGATCCAATGAAATTATTTCTTCATTCAAACCGATGATTGCATCGGTTTTGTGAAATGAATCTTTCTGTAATCCGATGACGGGAATATCAAGAAACAACGTAGAAAGGATTTCTTTACAAGCACGAACTTGACCAAGGCCACCATCCATGATTATAAGATCTGGCTTTTCACTCAAGCCTTCCATCAAAAGTCGTTGATATCGTCGGTATATTATTTCCCGCATCGTCCCATAATCATCGGGACCTGATATCGATTTTACTTGATATTTGCGATAACTTTTTTTATCAGGTAGTCCATTAATAAAAACAACCATCGCCGAAACCGGTTGAGTTCCTTGTGTATTTGAATTATCAAAAGCTTCGATTCTTTTGATAGAGTCGAGGCCAATCTTTTTAGCTAGTGAATCAACAGCTCCGAGAGTTCGTTTCAATTTTTGAAGATGAATTTGCAGATTGGTTTCTAAATAAATTTTTGCGTTTTCATAGGCTGTATTGATTAATTTCAACTTGTCACCGCGTTTGGGTATCAAGTATTTATTTTCGAAAATGTTATTTAATAAATCGGATGAAAGTGATTGAGGCAAAAGGACCTCTGAGGGCATTAAATGCTTATCATAAAATTGAGCCAAAAAAGCCAAGAGGGTTTCCACAGGCTCATCAAAAAAATCGTGGATGGAGGTGTCTGAAAACACGATTTTTCCATGACGCATGAACAAAATCGTGATTGCTAAAAACTCACCATTATCATAATAATTGATGATATCTCGATCTTTTTGATCAGCAAAAATAATTTGTTGTTTTTGGGTTGTTTTATCCACTGACGCAATTAAATCTTTAATCTCTTTCGCTTTTTCATACTCCATTTTATCTGCGTGTTCAACCATTTTTTTGTTTAACTTCGCAAGGAGATATGTCGTATTGCCAGATAAAAACTGACGAATTTCTTCGACAATTCGGGAAGTTTCTTCTTCTGGGACTGGGTAGACACATGGACCGAGACATTGGCCAATATGATAATAGAGACAACCCTTTTTTGGAAGCGTCTGACATTTTCGAAGGGGATAAATCCGATTGAGTAGATCAACCGTATCACGCGCGCTCATCACATTAGGATAAGGGCCAAAAAGAAAGCGGTTTTTCTTGGTAACTTTTCTTGTCATGATAATTTTTGGATATTTCTCGTGAGTTATTTCGATATAGGGATAAGTTTTATCATCCATTAACATCACATTGTATTTCGGGCGATGTTCCTTGATTAAAGAGATTTCAAGCAAAAAAGCTTCCAACTCTGATTGGGTGACCAAATATCGAAAATCGATAATATCACGAACGAGTCGTGTTGTTTTTTCATCATGAGAGCCAACGAAATAAGTCTTAATTCGATTTTTAAGATTCTTTGCTTTGCCTACGTAAATAATCTGATTATTTTGATCTAACATCTGATAACTACCCGGCATTTCCGGTAAGGATTGCAATTTGGCGCGAATAGCTTCGTTCATGGATTCACCTCCTCATTGATAATCATTATACCTTATTCAATGGTTAGATGCAATTTATCGAAAAAGAAAAACTTTGGACGAATCCAAAGTTTCTGGTTTTATTTAATATCTTTTAAGATTGTGTCGATTTTTCGGCCTTTTTCAAATGTATCGTCATACTTGAAAACCAATTCAGGGACTTTGCGCATCTTCACCCGCAAAGCAAGTTGATTCTTAATAAAACCTTTTGCACGATCAAGCGACTCCTGAGTTTTTACTAGAACTTCAGGGCCACCAAAAACCGTGTAATATGCAAAGATGAAAGATAGTTCGTTGGTAACCTTGACCCCCGTGATAGTAATAAAACCGACTTGGTCTTTGACTTCCCGTTGTAATATGAGTGATAATTCCCGTTGAATTAATGTTTCGAGTCGATCAATTTGTGGTTTAGGCATTGGTTTTCACCTCTTGCATTGTGGAAGCTTCGATAACATCATCAATCTGAATGTCATTGAAACCTTCTATCATGATGCCACAATCATAACCGGTTTTAACTTCTTTAACATCGTCTTTAAAACGTTTAAGTGAGGCTATTTTGCCTTCAAAAATAACTTTTCCCTCGCGAATGATTTTAACCAATGAATCGCGTTTGATGGATCCTGTCGATACCATACAGCCTGCAATCGTTCCGATTTTCGAAACAGAAAATGTTTCTCGAACGATTGCTTCACCAATTAATTTCTTTTCAAATACAGGATCTAGTAAACCTTTCATGGCTTTTTGAATATCATCTAAAGCTTCGTAAATGATATCATACAAACGAATTTCAACACCTTTATTATCGGCGGTTTCACGAACAGAAGCTTGAGGACGGACGTCAAATCCGATAATAATCGCTTTACTTGCTTCTGCTAAAGATACATCGGTTTCGGTGATGGCGCCGACACCTGCGCGAACGATATCAATCGAGGTACCTTCAACTTTGATTTTATCAATTGAGCCTTTAAATGCCTCGATTGATCCTTGTGTATCACCTTTTATAATCAATCGCAATTCTTTTTCATTGCTTTCAGCTTTTTTAAAGAAATCTTCAAGCGACATCGTCTTGGTTAGACCATGTTCAGCTTTCACAATTCTTTCTAATCGTTGCAAGGCAATATCCCTTGTTTGTTTCTCATTGGTGAAAACCATAAAAGGATCACCAGCAAGTGGAACATCATTGAGTCCATGAATTTCAACGGCCATTGATGGTTTTGCTTCATTGATGGTTCTGCCAAGGTCATCGACCATCGCACGTACTTTACCATAGGTTGATCCAACAACGAAGGGATCGCCCACTTTGAGAGTACCTGTGTTGACTAAGATGGTCGCAACCGGTCCTTTACCTTTATCAAGTTTAGCTTCAATAACGGAACCCGAAGCCAATCGTTTTGGATTTGCCTTCAGTTCCATCATTTCTGAAACCAATAAAATTGTTTCTAATAAATCATTAACACCAGTTCCTTTTAAAGCCGAAACATAAGCAAAAGGAGTGTTTCCTCCCCAATCATCTGCTAAAAGGTCAAGATCTGCTAATTCTTGTTTGACACGGTCAGGATTGGCTGCTGGTTTATCCATTTTATTGACTGCAACAATAATATTACATTTTGCCGCCTTAGCATGGTCGATGGCTTCTTTTGTTTGTGGCATGACGCCGTCATCAGCCGCGACAACCAAAACGATGATATCGGTCACTTTTGCCCCACGAGCACGCATTTCAGTAAATGCTGCATGACCCGGCGTATCGATAAATGTAATAGCTTTGCCATTATGATTAACTTGGTAAGCTCCGATATGTTGCGTGATTCCTCCTGCTTCAGAAGAGGTAATGCGACTATGACGAATGGTGTCGAGCAAAGTTGTTTTTCCATGATCAACATGACCCATAATAGTAACGACCGGTGGGCGTTCAATCAATTGGTCAGGATCATCGATAATATCGATTTCTTCAAATTTTGTCATATCAGTATTAATGACATCTTGTAATTCCATGCCATATTCCATGGTCAATAACTCGGCCGTTTCGCGGTCGAGGGCTTGCGTTTGGGAGGCCATTATTTTCATAAACATTAATTTTTTAATAATTTCTGGAACCGGACGATGCATGGCATCTGCCAAATCAAGAACGGTCATACCTTCTTTATAAAAAACGGTATTCACAACAATCTCAGGTTGAAGAGGAACATTCGGTTTACGGAATTCAGTCTTTGTTTCCGGACGTTTTTTTTGTGGGGTGTTGCTTTTTTTCTTAAAATATGGTTTTTTGTTATTCGCCATAGTGACACCTACTCTCTATATTTCATGGATGGCTGAATCAATCATTTCAGTAAAGTGACGGTTCGTTATCGCAATGACTTTGCGATTTTCTTTACCAATCGCAGTGGAAAGTTCGTCTGCAGTAAATTCATTTGATAATCGAACATTATAAAAACTTGATTTATCTGTGATTCTTTTTGTTGTATTGGGTCCTGCATCACTAGCAAGGAAAACAAGGATGGCCCGTTTTTTTCGAATGGCATCTAAGACTTGATCTTCTCCAGAGGTGACAGCCCTTGCACGATTGGCTAGACCGATGTTTCCTAAAACTTTATTTCTGTTCATGTTCGACCAACGAAAGCAATTGTTCGTAAATAGCATCAGGAATCGGTGTCTCAAGATGACGTTCCAAAACCTTCGTTTTTTTCGCCTGAGTAATCACAGCTTTGCTTTTTGATACATAAGCACCTCTGCCATTCGCTTTACCCGTTAAATCGACGGAAACTATTCCTTCTGGACTTTTTACAATTCGGATTAATTGTTTCTTCTCAAAACGTTCATTGGTTACGACGCATTTTCGAAGTGGAATTTTCTTAACTTTATTCATACTGAAAATGCTCCTCTCAAACTAAAATTTGAGTCCTTGAATTAATGCATCAGTCGTTGATTTGATATCAATTTTCCAACCGCTTGATTGAACAGCTAATCGAGCGTTTTGACCTTTTTTACCGATGGCGAGTGATAATTGGTCATCAGGAACAATCGCAATCGCTGAATGTTCTTTAATATCAATCAAAACAGCCACTGATTTAGCCGGTTGAATGGCATTAGAAACCAATTCCTTTGGATCATCGCTAAATTTATACACATCGATTTTCTCACCGTTTAATTGGTCAATAACGTCTTTAATACGGGCACCATTACGTCCTAAACAAGCACCCACAGGATCGACTTTCGGATTATTCGTTGATACACAGACTTTGCAGCGATCTCCAGGATCACGAGCTAGACCAATAATTTCGATGACGCCCTCTTGTAATTCAGGAATCGCGTTCTCCATCAGGCGTTTAACCAAATTACGATCAGTACGAGAAACGTAGACTTTCGGTCCTTTGGTCGTCTGTTCAACTTTAGTGATATAAACTCTGACTTGAGATCCTACGAGTAAATCTGCTTGAGCAAGATCTTTGATTGGAATCGAAGTTTCTGTATCATATCCCAGATTCAACGTCACGAATTCATCATTAACTGTAACAATTTCAGCAATGATCATTTCACCAACTTTGTCGGTAAATATTTCAAAATTTCGTTCTCTTTCAAGTTGTTTTAACCCTTGAGTCAATATTTGTTTCGCACTAGAAGCAGCGATACGACCAAAATCTTTTGGCGTAATCTTTTGCTCAATGACATCACCAATCTTGGCATTTTTCTTTAGTTCATAGGCTTCACTCAATGTTATTTGAGTTCCTTTTTCAACTTCGGGATCAACCGTCTCGACAACTTCATAAGTTGCGATGATTTGAACTTCATATTTGTCTTCATTGAAAACAACTTTCGCATTTTGTTGCCCATTAAAATCTTTTTTGTAAGCATTTAAAAGCCCTTTTGCAAAAACATCTAAAATTTTCTCTTTTGATATGCCACGATCGGCTTCAATTTGTTCTAAAGCTTTAAAAAATTCTTTACTAATCATTTTCTTTTCTCCTAAAATTTGATCGCTAAACGGATCAGAGTAATGTCAAGATAATGGATATCGGTTAATTTGTTTTGTACTTTTAGAGTGATCGTATCGCCTTCAAAACTAACAAGATCGCCTTCTAAAGTTTGATTATGCGTTTCCACATGAACATATCTTCCTAATGAATTCAGTACTTCTTCGCGATCACGAAGTTTTCTTTCGGCTCCGGGCGAAGAGACTTCTAAAGAATAATCTTCAGTAATCGGATCAGTTTCATCTAAAAAAGCGCTAATAACTTCCGAGACTCTGACACAATCTTCGATATCGATGCCTGTTTTTTTATCGATCAATACTCGCAAAATGTTATTTCTTCGTTCTTTGACATATTGCATGTCATAAAAATCATATTCAAGTTTTTTAACTTTCTCTTCGATGTGATGCCTTAACATTTTCATATCCATGGAAACACCTCCATTTTTTTCATTAAAAAGAGAGGGTCCGACCCTCTCTAAAGTACTTATGCTAGAAATATTATACCACAGTATACCCATGATGGCAAGCGTGGTATATGAATAATTATTTACTCTGTTGGTTTGGTTTTGACATTGATGACGATGTCTTGATAATCGGGATGTTTTTTGAACCATTCAATGGCATAAGGACATTTAGCCACAATTAAAAGATTCCTTCCTTTGATGTAACCATAAGCTAGTTCCATCAAATGAGAAGCGATTCCTTTGCCACGCAAAGATTCATCCACAAAAACATGCGTGATATTCACCCGTTTATCATCGCGATGTGGAAAATTAATTTCTGCTAATAAAACCCCGTTTTCTTCGGCAAATATCCGGTCAACACTGTATTGAAATGTCATGGTTCCAACCTCCTAAGATGATGCATGATAATCGATCCAGCAACTGCGACATTTAATGACTCAACCGCTTCAATGTCAATGAAGATATTCGCTACTGTTTTTTGTAAAATAAGTTCATTGACACCCGATCCTTCATTACCGAGGATAATAGCGATTTTTGAATCGGAGCGTGGTATTGTTGTTAAACTGACTGCGTTTTTAAGCGCCGTCCCATAAATAGTATATTCGGGATGATCTTCAATAAATAATAATAAATTCGTTTCAATTAAATTAAGACGAAAAATGGCCCCTTGGGTACTTCTCAATACTTTTGAATTGAATGGATCAACCGAATCTTGATAAAGGATGGTTTCAAAACCAAATGCCAAAGCGCTGCGAAGGAGCGTTCCAAAATTGCCTGGATCTTGAAGATGGTCAAGCATTAATATGCGATCACTTAAAGGTTTTAGTGCAGGTTTTTGACAAATAGCGATAACACCTTGCGGTTCGATAACCTCAGTTATTTTTTTCATGACTTCTTCACTGACAAGAAACGAATAAGGAAGATTGGCATAAGATTCAAGGTTCGTATAAATACCTTTTACGATGCCTAATTTTATCGCTTCATCGACCAGATGTTGTCCTTCAACGACAAATTGATTTAATTCCTCACGGTATTTTCGTTGTCTGAGACTCATGAGTTCCTTAATTTTGTCATTTGAAACCGATGTAATCATAGTATCACCATAACTATTATACCACGAATAATAAAAAAAAGGAGCCGATGATGAAACTCGGCTCCTTGAGGAAATTCATAATGCTTAAGTTATTGGATAGTAATTTTCTGGACCATTATTTAAGAAAAACATTAACTCTTCAATTAAAACACGGAACGCATCAATTTCATCTAAGTCAGCAGTGGTTAAACCTTCAATGAACTCCGTTGTTAACGGATCATCATAAATGACGGTTCTTTGCACCTCATCAATCAATATCCATAAATCATATTCTGAGACAATCGCAGCCTGGATAATAATATCTGCAAGCAAAGTTTGTAAGATTAAAGTCAAATTTTCAACATCGACTTCACCATCGTACACAAATCCGTATTCAAAATCAAAATATCCATGAATAATCATCTCAATTAAGAAATCTGTATCAAGTGTGTCGCCGGTTAATAATACATCAATAATCGATGCTATCGAAACAGCTCGAATAATATTATCATCAAATTCTTGTTGCTCTTCTCCAGGTAAATATTCCCATTCTTGAGGTAGTGAATCAAGGATGGCTATATTATCCATAACTGTCTGAATCTTAAAGGTCGATAATGTTGCTAAGAAGTTAGTAAAGACTGTCTTAACTTGGAAAATGCCATAGAAGTAGTAGTTAATACCTGTCGATATCTTCGAATAAAGTGCATCTGCTTCTAGTTCGGGTAGGCCTTGTGAATAGGCATACATGAAGGCGATTTTTTGAAGTAATTCAACGATTTTGGCTTTATCAGCTTCATCGATGCTTGATAGGAAATGTAATAAGAAGTCTTCGCCAGCATTAACAAAAGCCATGATTCCTGCCGCAGATAAATCTAATGTAGAAGGATCCAACGTACCGCTCATTAATCCAATAATGACATTATAGGTATCTGTATCTTCATACATGATTAATGAAACGATTTCATCGAGTAGTATCAATGCGACTTCTTCTACCAAAGTCACATTTGCAGGAAGACTTAAGAAATCGTGAATGTGGACCCAAATTTGTTTTTCGTAAAGATCTTGTAGTATCCAGTAGTAATAATCAGCACTGCTCAAAGCATAATTCATTTCTTGTTCATAATAGATGTAATCTTGAATGTTATAAACAATCCATTCTGGCAAAGGTGTCCATTGAACTGTTGCGCCTGGATAATTTATTTGCAGAGCCATAAATGCTGGGTAATACACGGACCAATGATAATTATAATTTATCTCAGCATAATAGAGTGCATTGCCATACATCTGTTGTTCAAATGAACTAAGAGAATTAAAATAATCTAAGTAATCTTGATATTCATATTCTTTTTCCCAAGGTTGTAAAAATCCGTTGTAGTTTCGATAAATTAAATCAAGCATCCAGACTAAATCAAAATAAATGTAATCATCCCAGAAATAATAATAATCCGGATTATTTCTCGCGTCATAAAAAGCTTGCCACATTTGATCTTCCAAATCCCGATTCGTTAAGAAATATGCCCACACATTGGCAACATCTGTGGCCATGGGCTCTGACATTAACGAAATTTCATTATCA
This sequence comes from Caryophanales bacterium UBA5603, assembly GCA_002424815.1. Lineage (GTDB taxonomy): Bacteria > Bacillota_I > Bacilli_A > Izemoplasmatales > Hujiaoplasmataceae > UBA5603. The sequence continues at coordinate 67,265 of DILB01000010.1, read as the reverse complement.
ATCATCGCTTGTAGGTCGATTAAGTTAAAATAATTTACCCAATAATCATTCATTGATAAATCATACATTTGTTGAATAAAATCGATTTCATCCTGATTTATAACATAATAAACCATATAATCGGAATATTCAACTAAGAAGGTTGTCAACATAGAAGCAATCGTTTCATTGTCATAACCCATGTTATAAATAATGTAATACAATTCTTGAACATCCTCAATTGAATTGATATTGATGACGAACTCTCTTAATTCCACAATTGACATAATGGTAAAGAGTGTGCGAATTTCAGAATCGAATCCAAAGGTGGTCATAATGACATCAATTAATGCCTCTACTTGTTCGTAATCCATTTCTCCCCACGGGTCAATCAAACGAACAAACATGTTATGGACGTCAAGATAATCGTAAGGTTCTAAAATGTCTGAAAAATCTCCATAAATAATAACTTCGAAGAGATGTTGTGCACGATGTTGAAGTTCATACATTTTAATCATGTCATCAACGCTTAAGTTTTCAGGATCAAAATCCTTAATATCATGCGCAAGAAGGATCATTTGATCGATGGATGCAATGAAGGCATCTTTAACAGCTGCAACTAGGTCAACATCTATATTACCTCTAGTTTCAACGGTATAGTATCCTTCAATGACATAACCGATAATTAATGAAATATCAAAGGTTCCATCATACAAGAATGCATCAATTAACTTCGATAGCTCAATAATCAATGAATAAGGATCTTGTTCCATCTGTGAATTTTGAATATAGTTGATGAAATCTAATACTAATTGAACTTTTTCAGGTGTTAGTCCTTCAAGCAAATCAATGAGTTCAAAATAAATTTCTCCTGCAGCATTAAGGTAATATGGAAGTGCCGTTTCAAGCATTAACAATATTTCGGCTTGCTCTTCAACGGTCATATCGGAAGTTTTAATGAAAATCGCTATCAGATCTATAGAAAGGTCTACTAAATTATCAACATCACTTTGATCGATTGTCAGTGTGAATAGTCTGAGAATTCCAGCGATTTTTAATGCGTAATCGGTGATTGCTTCAGCTGACATATCCAAAGATGATGGATCGATTGTTCCAGTTAATAAACCAAACAATAAATCGAAGGTATCAGCATCAAATCCTTCAATGACACCTGCAAGCATGTCATAAACCGTTGTCCCAAGAATGGTTAATTTAGCGGTTCCGGCTTCAGTCCAGAGGTAATCACGTAATTCAACCATCACTGCGTGTCTTTCAATTTCTTCATTCATCCATCTTACTTCTTCGTCAATCATCCATTCGTATGATTGGATTTGATAGAACAAATCAATGGATGGATAAACAAAATAATTTTCGATGTGGTACATGACTGGTTCATGGAAAACTCCATCAAAGAATGGCATTACTGCATGAGCCGCATCACGAGCAGTCGACATTTGAACCGTCTTCCAAGCAATATAGGCATCAAGAATCGGTTGATACATAGCCAATTCTTCAGCCGAAAGCAAAGCAAGCTTATCCTGATATTCAGACCATAAATAGGCGGCAAATTCGTTATCTTGATAATCGTACTTGTTTACAAAATAATCATAAAGCAACCATTCAAGACCATAGTAAAGATTATAATTAAAATCTTCGCCATATAAATACCAGGTTTCATTATAATATTTATCGTTGTATGTTTTTTCAAGTTGAACTTCTAACATTCTTACATCAAAGTAATTTTTACAGATGCTAATTTGTTCAGGTAACAAAGTTTCACAATAAGCATTGGCTTCTGTAGTAATTGCTAAGAGTGCAGCTTCAGCAATACTCTTTTCATTTTCGAAATAAGCAATGTTATCTAAATAGTTTTGAACATTAAACTCATTAACATTTTCATTAACCATCATTAAAACAGCCGCAACCATCATATGAATCATTTGATCTTTGTCAAATCCCGCTGCTGGTAATGAAGCAAACCATGTTTGGAATTCAATCAAAGTCGTATAAGACATCAGATCTGGTAACATGCTCATCATTGTATTTGTCAAAGTGTATGTTTCTTCTTCACTTGTAGATCCCATCACAAACATTAAAATTTCAATTGTGTGATCGATGTCTACTAGCGTTGGCGGTTCTTCACCCCACATAGAAATAATCAAATCGACAAGTGGTTGGTAGTGACCAGAGAAAATCGGATGGAATTCTCTTGCCGCGGTAATGTTAGTTAATTCAGCGTCCCACCCTTGGAAAATAAAGCCAACTTTTTGTGGATTCTCAGGGGCAACGGCGTTTTCACCATAATTAACCAATTGGGTTTCTATAATCGTTCCTTGATCATCATAGAAAGTAACGGTATATTGATTAATCTGCCATTTTGCATATAGTGTTAAATTTTGCGCTGGCATGTTGCCAAAAGTATACACATTCGTCAAGGCTGCTTCGGTGTACCAATTGACAAAAGTATAACCTAATTTTGTGGTCGTTGGAGCTGTCACAGCCGTATTAAAATCTTGTGTGATTGCTGTTACAGTTGTTCCACCATCGACACTAAAGGTCATGGTATACTGATTAATCTGCCATTTTGCATATAGTGTTAAATTTTGCGCTGGCATGTTGCCAAAGGTATACACATTCGTCAACGCCGCTTCGGTGTACCAATTGACAAAAGTATAACCTGTTTTAGTGGTCGTTGGAGGTGTCACAGCGGTATTAAAATCTTGTGTGATTGCTGTAACGGTTGTTCCACCATCGACACTAAAGGTCATGGTATACTGATTAATCTGCCATTTTGCATAAAGCGTTAAATTGCTCGAAGGCATTGTTCCAAAAGTATAAGCTGTTGTCAATGCCACATCAGAAAACCAGCCAACAAATGTATAGCCAGTTCTAGAAGGCGCTGCAGGTGCTAAAACTGCACTTCCGCTTTCTTGAGTGATGTCATCAACAGCACTACCGCCATTTTCCTCAAATGAAATGGTAAAGGATAATGGGTTAGTTGACACCGTGGAATCGGTTGAAGATGGAGTAGTAGTTGTCGTTGTGGTAGTGATTTCAGATGTTGTCGTCGTCAGAGCAGTCGTAAACCAATCACATCCGGCAAGAGCAAAAGTTGTAAGAATCATGAAGAAGACAAGCAAAATGCGTTTTCTCATATAAATCCTCCCCTTTGGAAATTCTTGCATAGTAATCATCGTATATTTTAACTATAGCACCAATATCCTGAAAAATCCATATCACATTCTAAAGAATATGATACATATTTAAGTTTTATTAACTAAAAAGACCGCCGAAATTTCGGCGATCTTAATTTTTGTGATTATATTTCTATTCTACAGGTGCGAAATTTACTGCATTAACGAAAGCAAAATCATTGGAGATATCATACATTTTTATTTGATGATAAGAAATAGAATAGACGTAATCGCCAATAAACAATCCGCGAAGTAAATAATCATAGTAATAGTAATCATAGTTTCCACTATTAAAATTGACGGGAATCTTCGTCAAGTATTGCAAATCACCAGCGAAAGTAATCTTAAAGACATAAAGATTTTGTTGATAGTAGAAGCCATTCAAAGATCCATCATTGCCATACTCGAACACTGGAATGGCTAAAAGCCAATAATCTGCACCTTCGGGTTGATAATAAACAAACATTTTATGATCATAAGTGACGGGTGTATAACTGTATTCGCCTTCAGCGAAATAAGTATCAAGAGTAACCGGTGTATTTCCAGAAGTATCATATAAACTAATCTTGACGCCAGTGAATCGAGTAAATCCACCGACAGTTTCTGATGATCTTCCCACACCAATCATTAAATCATCATTCACTTGATGGAGATAATCACTCACGCCCTCTTCATAAAGTTCTCCTGTAATCGAAGGATTGGTTGGGTCGGATAGGTCTAATTTATAAAGTGGGTCGGTGTTTACAAATGTTACAACATAAGCCGTTGTTCCACTAAAACGAACCGCATAGATTCTTTCTCCCGGTTTTCCAAGTCCTCTTAATACGCTAATTTCTTCCATTTTGTCTTCAGTTTCAGCATTCAGGATATAAAGTTGATTGGTCACTGCACTCATCGTGGGTGTCCAAATATAATCCGTTGTCGCAATCCTAAATGTTCCGTCATACTCATCCATGGAGAATTGGTTGAGAGGTGAACCAAAAACAGTACCCATTGCTTCATAAACCAATCTTCCAGCTTGAATTTCAAAACGCATGATGTAAGTATAATTTTCATACATTTCGGTCGTTACATTATAAGTATAACGATAAACGACTGTGTAAAGATTATTTAAACTCATATAAAGTTGATAGGTGCTCCCTAAGTAAGCATCGACATTCACTTCTTTGTCTTCAAATACATTAAATGAGGCAATCAATAAATATGATAATGAATAGTTATCGTTTGGCATATAATAAATATTTTCAGGGGAAACACGAATTGCGGAAGAACCTACGGAACTGTCTACATAAGTAGGAACGAAATTGTTCTCAGAAAATCCATAGTTAATGTAATAATTGTTCATGACTAAATAGAGGTTACCTTCAATCATGCGACTATCAGCCAAATAAGATTGGTCGAAATAGACTTCTTTTGTAATTTCAACATCTGTGACATCAGATATGTCTAATACAATAATTTTCACACCATAATTATACCGATAACGGTAATAAAAATCTTTTGTAACTGTTTCGTCGTAAGTATACTCATTTCCCATTAAAACAACCCGGGTTCCAGTGAAATACATATTGTTTAAATAAAGATTTTCTTGATGAAAAGAGTATAAAATTTCTAATGAAAAAGCATCAATCAACACAAAACGATTCATTGCGACAATGTAAATATATCGTCCATCGGTGATAACGATATCGGCTTCATCGACACCCTCCACTTGTACGTTTGTTTGTGAATAAGCGTTAGATGAAGAGGTAACGGTCGCTGAATCTTCCATCATGGCTCCCGCGATGGAAGCTTCAGAGAAAAAGAACCTACCGTTTTTTAAAACATAGCCTTGATCTTCTTTTGTGAAAAACTGCGATAAGTAAGCTTCTAATTGTTCATAATTCTTAAAATTTCCTACCGAGTCTACCGCAGGTAGCTCATAAGTCGTCGTCAAGCGTTCATTACATGCGATGATTCCAAACAATAAAAATAAAGAAAAAAGGGTATATAATATTTTTTTCATAAAAAAACCTCCTTATTCATTGACACTGAATAAACCAAGGAGGCTTTGATTTTGTTGGAAAAAAGATGAAAAAAATTACTATTTCGTAAGTTCCATGAAAAGATCGATATCTTCTTTGATGATTTCTAAAGATCCTATCCAAAATTCTGGCTTTGTAACGTCGATGCCAGCCAATTTTGCCACATCTTCTACAGACATTTGTCCGGTCGCCGCAAGCAAATCATCATAGACAGCTACGAAAGCTTCCTTGTTGGACAAATAACGGGCATAAAGACCTTTCGCAAACAAGAGACCGAAGGCGTAAGGGAAGTTATAATAACTGAGTCCACCGCTATAATAGTGACCTTTACACGCCCACATATAAGGATGTAAAAAGTCAGGATCAAGACCATCCCCATAAGTCTGTTTTTGAGCATCGAGCATAATTTCTTTTAATTCATTTTCATCAAATACAGTTTTTTTACGTCCATCAAAAACAGTTTTTTCAAAAATGAAGCGACTCATAATATCTACGATAACTTGTGTGTAGTCTTGAATGGATGATTCGAGAAGATAGATTTTTTCTTCATCCGATTTTGCCTCACGTAAGGCTGCTTTGTTGACAATGGTTTCACAAAACGTCGAAGCAGTTTCCGCAACTGGCATAGTATAGTCACTATTAAGCGGTGATTCTTTGAAGATGGCTTCGCCATGATAGGCATGCCCTAGTTCATGGGCAAGTGTGATGATATCACCAAAAGCGCCATCAAAATTAGTCAAAACGCGACTTTCTTTGATTGAGATAAGGTTTGCGCAAAAAGCGCCACCTACTTTACCTTTTTTAGGCAAGTAATCGACCCATCCTTCGTTAAAAGCCCGATATGCCATCTCATACAGGCGGTTATTAAACGTTTTAAAATTCTTGAGGATATAATCGTTTGCTTCATTAATCGTATAGGTTCTGGAAATAGTTCCAATTGGTGCGAAAAGATCATAAAATGGAAGACTGTTTTTATGGCCAAGTAATTGTGCTTTCCGTTTCAAATAGTTTCTAAACATTGGTAGATAATCTTTCATGACGGAAAGCATCGTATTCAAAGTGGTTTCTTGCATTCTGGATAATACTAAAGCTTGATCTAGAGGCGAAGCATAACCGCGAAATTCTGAGATTGTATTTACTTCACCTTTGATGCCATTGATCGCAAAGGCTAACGATTTATCAATGGCTTTATAAGCAGCGAGTTCAGCTTCATAAGCTTTTTTACGTACATCAGCACTTTGGTGATACGCAAGGTTACGAACTTCAGATAAAGTTATTTCTTTCCCTTCATAAGGAACGGCCATGGTTGATGTTAATAAAGATTGAAGGCGACCCCATGCTGAAGAACCAGATTGACGAAGTTTTGATATGAGTATTTCCGTTTTTTCATCAAGCATATATTGAGCATGATGAATGATTTCAAGAAGATGAAAACGGTGTTCTTCAAGTAATTTATCGCTTGCAATAGCTTCTTCGATGTTTGGAAAATCTCTTAACCACTTTTTGAAAATGGTTTCAGTTGCGGTTAACTCTGTGAATTTCATTTGGAAAGTTGTAATGTATTTGATTGCTTGCTGATGCGTCGAATCAACCGATTGATTTAAAGAAGCAAAATGATATAGTTTATCGACAAGCAATTGAAACTCAATGTTCAATCTCAAAAATTCATTTAGCGTAGTAATTTTGTTTTCATAAGATGCAAAACGAGGTTGAAAGCGATTATACTCTTTGATAATTTCTTCCAAGCGAGCAAAATCAAATGCAAATTGCGGATCATCAAAACCTAAATACAATTTATCGAGATTCCATGTGTGACTCATAAATTCTTCCCTCTTCTCTTTTCATATTCTTTTTTATTTAAATGATAACTTTTAGATATTTTTTCACCCGTCGCAACCGTTTTATAAACCATTTGCTGATCGTAAATAAAACCACACTTTTGAATGACCCGTTCTGATTTTCTATTACCAATGAAATGATAACATTTAATTAACGGGATATTTAACTCTTCAAAAGCATGAGTAATCACAGCTTGAGCGGCTTCAGTCATATACCCATTGCCCTCATAGGGTGTTGAAAGAACATAACCTAATTCTGTTACAAAAGCTCCCGAAAGATCAGTCCTGCGATGGAGTCCGATTGAACCAATCACTTTGTTTTCACTTTTTAAAACAATCGCCCAACAATCATTTTGTTCGATGAAACGTTTGATAATCATTTCCGATTCTTCCATCGATTGATGAGGAGCCCATCCTGCATTGGGACCAACCGACGGTAGTTTAGCATATTCAAACATCTGCGGGGCATCTTCTAATTGCCAATTACGTAATTGAAGCCTAATAGTTTCTAAGGTTTTCATGACAAGCTTTCCTCCACAGTCAGTCCTTTACCAAGAATGTCAGTATGGTTATAAGCATCGACGGTTATTGTTTTTGTATGTAACACAGCCTCTTCAATTAATTTTTTATAATCAAAATTTGTCTCAAAAGCATCTGCAAAACGAATTTGGGGTCGAATTGCGGGGTTTTGCGGTAAATATACTGTGCAGCAATCCTCAAATGGACGCGTTGAAATATCCATCGTTTCAATGTCACGCGCAATCTTCATGATATCATGTTTATCATAAGTCGCCAAAGGACGAATAACTAAAGCTTTCGTGACATCGTTGACACATTGCATACTCTCAAGCGTTTGAGAAGCAACCTGACCAATTGACTCACCGTTGATAATCGCGAGCGATTTCGATTGTATCATAATTCTCTCCGCGACACGATACATCATACGTCTTAAAATTGTAATTAAATATGGATCAGTTACATGAATATTAATGGTTGAGTGAATCTGTTCAAAAGGAACGAGATGCAGTTTAATTTTATTATCAGGAGCGAATAAAGCCATCTTTTCAACGAGATCAATCGTTTTTTGTACGGATTCGATGGATGTCATCGGAGTGGACTCAAAATGAATACATTCGATTTCGATTCCTTGTTTCATGGCAAGATAGCCCGCAACCGGAGAATCAATTCCTCCTGATAACATTAAAACCGCTTTTCCACCAATTCCAACCGGAAATCCACCCATCCCCTTAATTTGATCAATGAATAGATAAGCGCCATCATCTCGGATTTCCACGTTAAGTGTTAAATCAGGTTGATGAACATCAACGGTAAGATTCGTCATCTGCCTAAGTATCTTTCCGGCAATGATTGGCGAGACTTGCTGACTAGTCAGAGGATAATTTTTGTCAGCTCTTTTTGTTTCTACTTTAAAGCTTGTTGGTTGTCCTTGGGTCTTATCAAGGATCATTTGCGTCGCAATTTCAGCAATCTTATCAAGATCGATAGGACATTTAGAAATGAGACTATAAGAATAAAGACCGGACACCCGATTTAAACATTGAATGACCGTTTCTTTGGGAGTATCTTTCAAATCAATATAAACTCGATCATGACGAATGTCCAACGAGACATCAAGACTCGTGACTTTTGCTTTAATCAATTCATTGACTTTTTTAATGAATAAGTGACGATTTTTTCCTTTTAAAGTCAGGTCGCCATAGCGAACCAAAATATGTTCATACATTAATATATCCTCTTTTCAAATTCATTATCTATTTTATCATATTTCTTGTGAAATACAGGTAAATTTTATATAATTGAAGCGGTGATAAAAATGTTTAAGCCTCTTCAGAAGCAATTAGATCAAACGCAACTCTATGCGTATTTCCTTGAAAACATTCAGGGTTATATTCATTTCTCTGAAAATCCATTAACTAATCTGGCCAATTTCGCTGCCATCGTCAAGTATTTTTTTGATGATGTCAATTGGGCGGGCTTTTATTTGTTTGATGGTAAAAAACTTTATCTAGGTCCATTTCAAGGACTCCCAGCCTGTACAACCATCGAATTAGGTAAAGGCGTTTGTGGTACAGCAGCGCAAAGCAGAAAAACCATTGTCGTACCTGACACTCATCAATTTGCGGGACATATTGTTTGTGATGAAGCCTCACTTTCAGAAATAGTCATCCCAATTATCAAGAATGATCAACTCTATGGCGTCCTTGATCTTGATTCACCTATCTTGAATCGCTTCAATGAATCTGATCAAAAGATATTAGAAAAAGCCATTCACGTTTTGATTGACAACTTAAGGTAGATAATATATAATATACCGTGCGCATGTAATAAAAGGCAGTTGTTTTTAGTCTTTTTGATGTCCGATTGTTCCAAATTAGGTTTGGAAGTACCGTTAACTGCTTAACGAGAAACCATTAAAACAATCCGCTTGAAAATCACTGAAACTCCTCTATCCATTACGCGTAATAAAAATTTGGAGGACAATATATGTCTAGATTCACAGGATCAGAATGGAAAGTATCACGCCGGTTGAACTATTCCATCACCGAAACCGGTAAAGAACTCAACAAACGCCCCTATGCCCCTGGGCAACACGGACAAAAACGTTCCAAACTTTCTGAGTACGGAACCCAGCTTCAAGAGAAACAACGTGTTCGTTTCACTTATGGAGTCAACGAAAAACAATTCCGTAAAACTTTCAATGAAGCGAAAAAATTGCCAGGAAAACAAGGTGTCAACTTCTTATTTTTACTTGAAAGTCGCCTTGACAATCTCGTTTATCGTGCTGGTTTTGCAAGAACTCGTCAACAAGCCCGTCAATTAGTGAACCATGGTCACATTCAATTAGATGGTAAGAAAGCTTCAATTCCTTCGATTCGCGTCAAACCCGGTCAAGTCATTACTGTTAAAGAATCTTCAAAAGATCTACAAATCATTAAAGATGCTTTAGCGTCTGTTATCTCTCGACTCGAATTTGTCAGTTTTGATGAAAACAAAGTTGCGGCTACCTTCGTTCGTTTACCGGAAAGAACTGAAATTCTTCCAGAAATCAAAGAAGCTTTAATCGTCGAACTTTACAGCAAATAATTTATCATACCCATTCCTTTGAATGGGTTTTTTTATGCAAAAAAAAGCGTCGGGATTATTTTCCGACGCTTTATCATATAGCTATTCTCTCAAACCTTGAACAATTGAATAAAGTGTTTCGAGGGTTGGAAATGCAACTTTATTCGTATAATTTCGATACCAGTCAATTTTATAATCGGAAGGGACGCCTTCTTCAACTGTAATTCCAGTAGAATAAGTCAAATTCATATTCGAAGACATTTGCATAATAGCGCCATTAGGAAGAACGATAGCCTTGACTGAACAAGCCCCGCCACCCGATCTTGTCCCAATTGTTTTTGCAAGTCCGCGTTCTTTTGCCAGAGCCGTATAAAGATTCGCAGCACTATAAGTAGCAGCCGAAGTCAGAATAAAGAACTCAGCATTTAAAGCGTGACTGCCTTCAACGTCATATTCTGCTTGTGAAAAAGCTCCGAGTGTGTCTGTGTAGAAAGTAATATTATCATTGGTCATATAACTGAGTAAATGGAAGACGCCCGCTAAAACTCCGCCTCCATTACAAGTCATATCAATGATGACTGTGGTTGAACCAGCCAGACGAATTTGTTCCATTCCTTTTGAGATATCATCTTTCAGATTCTTTGTGAATGAGTTAATCCGGAAATAGGCCATATCTTGATAGAACTCAACATCTTCGATGTCGGGGTCGGTATAAGTGCAACCTGCACCCCAATACTCATAGTAATAATCATAAATATAAGATGGATAGGGATTTGTCGCATAGTGGTCGTAGTTTGGATTGGTATGACCGGTTGTAATAACAGAAGTATGCAGGTCTTTTAAACCATCAACGAAGCGATAGAGTGAGTTTTCAAAAGATCGTATCGCTGAAAATCGGGTTGAAAGATATGTTTGGAAACTTTCAATGTTTTTATAAGCCTTGAGTCCGTAGAAATGATCAAATACTAAGGCCAAGAAATTAATGGATTCTTGTTTCATGTCTGCCGTTAAGTCATTGTTTTCAGCAATGACATTTGGATATTCTTTTTTGATTTTTCCCAGTTGATACGTATCAACGCCATAGAGATAATTGCCGTTATTGACTAAATCAAACATCGAACCTGTCAAAAATAAATTGGCAATCGACAGTGGTAATAAATACTGAGTCTTTTGTCCCATTTGTTCGACAACATTTAAGATAAATCCGTAATCATCGAGATCAACAAAAAACTCAGGAAGATCTTCTGATTCATAACTTACTAAAGTCAATCCGCTTGAAAAGTCCGTTTCTGTTTCTCCTGAAAAAGCATCGAAACTATCGACATTAGGTGCTGTGACAGTGCCTTCTTGAAAATCGAATAAAACATACTCAGTGATGGTATCTTCTTCAATACCATATTCTGCTTTTTCTTCTTCAGTCAATGTATAAGTAACCGACACTCGGACCGTCATAGAATCAGCGTTTTCTTGTACGACGATGGTACTATCAATGATGCCTTTTAACATGGTTATAAGTGTTAAAATATCAACGTAAGGAATAGCTTCTTTATTTGAAAAGTAATAAAAATCAATTTTATTAATGAGTCCCGCATTGATAAATTCATCAGAATAATTAATAAAATTAATTGATTTAGTGGAGACGGTGATGGTTTCTTCTGTCGTTGTCTCTTCAGATGTTATCGTTGTGGTGGTCGTGGTGGTTTGAGATGAGGACGAAACCGTCACATCCGTCAATGTTGTCGTGGTCTTTTGATCACAAGCGATCGTAATGCCGAATAACAAAAAAACAAAAATAATTGAAGTTAATTTCTTCATATGTAAAACTCCTCTGCAAAATATGTCCTTATTATTTTAACATGAACGGATTTATTTTCAATATCTTGATTAAAAAAACAAAAAAAAGAACCGAAAATTTTTCGGTTCTATTGTGCCTGTTTTTTTAACGCTGCATTTGCCATCATGACAAATTGTTCTGGATCAAGCGAAGCTCCCCCGATTAAAGCACCATCAATATTCGGTTTCGATAGCAATTCTTCAATGTTTTTAGGATTCACAGAACCACCGTACTGAATACGAACTATTTGAGAAAGATTTTCGCTATACAAGTCTGCAAGGATGCTGCGAATAAAGCCGCAGGCCTCATCAGCAACATCGGCGGTAGCCGTCTTTCCTGTACCAATTGCCCACACAGGTTCATATGCAATGACGATTTTTTTCATATCTTTTTCAGAAACTCCGGCAAAAGCCTTCGTCACTTGTCGACGAAGAACCTCGTTGGTTGTCCCATTTTCGCGTTCCTCAAGTAATTCCCCAACACAGACGATTGGCAGAAGTCCATTGCGGATGGCGGCAAACACTTTTTGATTAACTATTTCATCTGTTTCATAGAAATACTTGCGTCGTTCGCTGTGTCCTATAACGACATAATCAATATTATAACTTTTCAAAAGAGGACCGGAAATTTCACCCGTATAAGCCCCTTCATCGGCAAAATGAACGTTCTGTGCACCGATACGTAAATTGTCTCCTTGACGTTTTACGAGGCAACGAAATAAAGGCGCTTGTGCAAGAATGACTGTATCAACATTCTTAATGGGAGGCAGAAGCGGTGACACTTGTAAAACAAAAAACAGTGCTTCATCACGCGTTTTAAACATTTTCCAGTTGCCAGCAATGATTGGTTTTCTCATAATCATTTCCTCTGTCAACTTAAAATCTTTTCAATATCAGCAATCGCTTTATCTGCATTATCGCCGGTTGCGACCAACTTAACATTCTCGCCTTTTGGTACAGCCAAGCTCATTAAACCTAAAATTGATTTTGCATCTATTGTCACATTTGCGTAGATTAATTTAATATCAACGTCATATCTGCTGGCGGATTGAACCATTTTCGCCGCCAATTCAGCATGTAAACCTGCCGTACTTTTGATTGTAATTGTTTTTTCCATAATTGACTCCCTTCAGATGTAAAACATGAGCGAAATACACATTAATGTATCACCGCTTTGCATATGGATAAATCATTTTATGCCATATGATAGATGGTTCATGGTATTTAAGAATAAAGTTTATTAGATTCTGAAATAACGATTACTCTCGATTAATCGTCACACCCGCAGCCGCAGCCACAGCCACAGCCCTCTGCATCGTCAAGAGATTCAACCCCTGGAAGTGCTTTACCCTCTAAATACTCTAAAGAAGCGCCACCACCTGTTGAAATATGCGTGAATTTATCTGCGTATCCCATTTGGATGGCCGCTGCTGCAGAATCCCCACCACCAATAATAGTTTTAGCATCTTTCATTCCGGCAAGAATTTCACAAATCGCTTTTGTTCCTTTTGCAAAGTTTTCAAATTCAAAAACCCCAAGAGGCCCGTTCCAAATGACTGTTTTTGCGCCTTTAAGTTCTTTTTTAAATAGTTCAATGGTCTTGGGTCCAACATCGAGACCTTCTTCATCATCTTTAATGCCTTTATAGTCGGTTGTTCTAAAAGGAGTATCATTTTTGAATTCTTTTGTCACAACAACATCAACAGGAAGAATAATTTTCCCATTTGCTTTTTTTAGAAGATCCGTTGCTAAATCAATTTTATCCAGTTCACAAATGGATTTGCCTATCGGAAGTCCAAGGGCTTTCATGAAAGTATATGCCATTCCTCCGCCGATTAAAACTTTATCAGCTTTTGCCAATAAGTTTTCAATAACACCTATTTTATCAGAAACTTTGGCGCCCCCTAAAATAGCGACAAATGGACGAACTGGATTATCGACAGCCGATCCAATATAGCGCAATTCTTTTTCCATCAAATATCCTGCAACAGCAGGTAAATGCGTCGCAATCCCAACATTGGAGGCATGGGCACGATGGGCTGTTCCAAAGGCATCATTGACTAATAAATCACCGAGACTTGCCCAATACAACCCAAGTTCTGGGTTGTTCTTAGATTCTTTTTTACCTTCGATATCTTCAAATCGAGTGTTCTCAAACATGACAACATCGCCAAACTTCATCTCATCAATAGCTTTTTCAAGCGCTTCGCCACGCGTTTCCGGAATAAAAGTGACTGGTTTGCCGAGCAACTCAGCCAAACGCGCTGCAACAGGAGCGAGTGAGGATTTTGCTTTGTCTTCTGCGGTCTCAACACGACCCAAATGACTAAATAAGATTGCTTTTCCTTTTTCCTCAATGATGTATTGAATGGTTGGTAGTGCTTGGACGATTCGATTATCATCGGTGATAACGCCATTTTTCATTGGCACATTGAAATCGACGCGGACCAAAACCCGTTTGCCAGTCAATACGACATCTTCAAGAGATTTTTTGTTCATTTGTGACCTCCTAATATTTGGATACTTAACCAAGATTATTATACTATCGTTCCGTCTAAAATACCACTTAAAAGTATCGTTATTTAATGGATGTAAACATTTTCTTTTTGTCTTTTGTTTCTGCAAGATGATTTTCAAGCATTGATGAGAGTCGCCATTGTCTTAGAAACGGCAAATAACCGGTATGTCGGATAATGTGTCCCGATTTGAAACGGATTAAGACTTCATGATCATTGAATTTTGTAAAATCCAAAATATTAGTTCGATTAACCAAAAACGTATTTTCCGCTCTGATACCTTTTAGTTGCAATAGAATTAATTCGCTGCCAAGGTATATTGGAACTTTATGTTTAATCTTTAAATATTTGCGCGCCGCTTTAACACTTGCTTGATACGTTGAAAGACGATTGAGTGCCAAAGCATTTAAATATCGTTCAATGGGCATATTAAAGACAAAAGGCTCATGATTCAAACAAACGACAAATGTACCATCCATGAATTTCCGGATATAATCAATCATATTATCACCCGAATATTACTATAACATGATTATCAGATAATGGTTTTGAAAAAAAACACCGCCAAAACGATGGCGGTGAGTGGATGGTTTATTGAGCAGCGTCGACTTTGACGGGTGATCCTTTGGTGATTCTGAGTTCATTGTCAGCATCAAAGAAATGACATTTGTTCATATTGACAGCAAGATTAATATGATCGCCGATATGGACATCACTTCTCGCGTTGACTTTGGCGATGATGTTTGTATTACCAATCGAAATATGAATATTAGTTTCAGCTCCAAGTAATTCAGCAACGTCCACAAGGAAATTAGCGCTGGATTCTTTATAAGTTTCTAAAGCGACTAATTCATCATGTAAATCTTCGGGACGAATACCTAAAACAATTTGACGATCCAAATAATCTTTTTCCTTTAACATCGCAAATTTAGGTTCTGGAACTTTTAACTTCAAGTTTTCAACATAGAAGAATCCGTCTTTGTGAACTTCACCATAAAGGAAGTTCATGGCCGGTGTTCCAATAAATCCGCCAACAAACATATTGTTTGGATTGTCATAAATTTCTTTTGGGGCACCGATTTGTTGAATGCGACCATCTTTCATGACAACGATACGGGTGGCCATTGTCATGGCTTCAATTTGGTCATGGGTAACATAAATAGTCGTCGTTCCGAGTCTTTCGTGAAGCTTAATCAATTCAGCTCTCATGGCGACACGTAATTTAGCGTCGAGGTTAGAGAGGGGTTCGTCCATTAAGAATACTTTTGCATCACGTACGATTGCACGGCCTAAGGCAACACGTTGACGTTGTCCACCAGATAGTGCTTTTGGTTTACGATCAAGATATCCGGTTAAGCCTAGAATATCGGCCGCATTTTTAACACGACGTTCAATTTCATCTTTTGGCATTTTTCTAAGTTTCAAACCAAAAGCCATATTATCATAAACTGACATATGGGGATACAGTGCGTAAGATTGGAAAACCATCGCGATATTTCTGTCTTTTGGCGCGACATCATTGACCAATACATCATCAATGTATAATTCTCCGGCCGTAATTTCTTCTAAACCAGCGACCATTCTCAATGTGGTCGATTTTCCGCAGCCGGAAGGGCCTACGAAAACGATAAATTCTTTGTTTTTTACATCGAGGGTAAAATCAAAAACAGCTTGAACACCATTGTCATAAATCTTATCGAGTTGTTTAAATGTTAAGGTTGCCATGTAATCCTCCTAATTAATTATAACTTGAGATTATTATATCAAAATAAAGCGTCTTCTTTCTATGGGCAAAGTGCACAAATCATGCTCTAAAAAGCAAATAAACAGCTAAAGCTCCTTTAAAAGTTCTCACATCTATCTGAGTTTTTTCAATAAAATGATCGAGACGATAATTTAAAGTGTTTCGATGCATATATAACCGTTTCGAAGCTTGACTTGCATTTTGATTTTCTTTAATGAAACCGAGTATTGAATCGATGGTGTCGGTCCCCAAAAGTTGAAGATAAAATTCTTTCAATTTCATCTTTAAATTCCCTAATTTTAAAAAGATTATTTCTGGTATCAAACTTTCAATGGTGTAGACTCCCGGACTTAAACGAGGAAGATAAAATAAAATGTCATCCATCGGAAAATTGTCTGTTTGCGGTTGGACAAAAGCCACAAAATCAAGGTAAAGTTCTTGCATCGACAATTCACGTAATTCTTGAAAAGATTCAATTTCAAAAGTGCCTTCATATGCGATTTTCAAAAAGGATTCTTGTTTGGATAGTAGGGTTAATTCGGGATAAGACGACAAAAATGCGATTAAAGATTCTTCGTCGACGTTTTTGTAGTAAAGATATATTTGGCGCGATTTCACAGCTTCGCCTCCCTAAAAAATAATTAGATAACGTAATCTCCACGGTAACTTAATAACATCACTTGATCAACACCTTTAAGCGTCTTAATCGGATTGATTTTTTTAGAAAAATCTTTCTGTCCACGAACTTCAAAGGTGAATTCCGCTTTGTCTTCAAGTATAGTTTTGTTGCGAATTTGATATTTTTGATAAATCGACTTAACGGCGTTAAGCAATTCATCTTCATCAAATTCACCGGATATTCTTACAATCAGAATAAAGGGTGTTGTGAATAATTCAAGCGATTGAACCATCAAAATACATAAACCGATTACAATTGAACCGATGACTGCGAGTAACCACGAGTTCGCACCCACAGTAATGCCAATACCAATGGTCCAAAACATAAAGATTGTGTCTAGAGGGTTTTTAATGGCTGTACGAAAACGAACGATTGATAATGCACCGACCATTCCTAAAGAAAGCACAATGTTACTGGCCACAGCCATAATAACCATGGCGGTAACCAGTGCTGAAACCGGTAAAGTCATCGAAAAACTTTTGTTATAAACGGTGGTTTGATAACTCAGTTTATAGATAAATAATACCCAAAGGCTAAGCACAAAAGCAATTAACAAATTCAAGATAATTTCAGTTACGCTGAGTTCCATTGACTGGATTTGATCCAGGATATCTGATAATGCTAAAAATAGTCCATTCATAGTTTTTACATTCCATTTCTTCCTCTAATTGAAGAGGATAATCCAACCCATATAGTATTTTGATAACGAACTCACTTGATAACGATGGCTGAATATTACTTTGCGAATATGTTCAGGAATAAACCCTGAATATTTGACTTCTAGAATCATCATCGTTGGTTCAATGATTCGTCGAATAAACCTTGGATCTGAACCAAATGTATAAGCCCCAATGTCCTTATCAAAGGTCACTCTGACGTTTCCTTCAGGATAAGTATAGGCTTCGCGATGATATTCAATCACGACCTCAGGATGTAAATCATCCAGTTTCATACGTGTAACAATGTCCGCAATTAAAGGTTCATCAAGATGGTCATACAAGACATCAAAATCACGATTAATCAAAGCTTGCGATAATTCTTCGTTCACCCAAAGCGATTCTTTTCCTGTCATCTGACCAACTTTTGTCTTGTATTCAAGCCGAACATCTCCCGTTGAGTAAGTTCGCAATCGAAATTTTTGATGATATTCAATTCCATCAGCTTTTTCGCCAACCCTTGAAGCATATAAATCATCAAAATAGACGCTGGAAATAGCATAATCTTTCGTGGCTTCTTCTGAATGAAGATCAAGCTCCATTAATAAAGAAAGTTGATTTCTTAATTTTCGGTATTCTTCATAAGAAATCATAAATTTTAACTCGGTGCGACTAATATCCAATATAACACGTCCTTGTTGATAAAAGGGTTGATTTATCAAGATTATAACATAAAATCGCAGAATAATCGCTGCGATTTTTATGAATTATAAGTGAAAATAATTTTTTATTCGCCTGTAATACCGGTTTTTTCAATTCCTTGAACAAAGGATTTTTGACCGACAAAATAGATTAACAATAAGGGAATAATGGAAACGACTGTGGCGGCCATCTTATAGGATTCTACTAGTTGCAAGCCTGTTCCACCATCGGGTCTCGTTGTATCGCTCGTTCGCGTTCCAAACAAAGAATCGAATTTACCCAATTGGTTGGTGAAGAGTTCAACGCCATCACCCACTAACATATTAGTGACATAGGTTTCATTCCAGTTCCAAACAAAGGAGAATAGAAAGACGACTACGATGGTTGAAAGCGATAATTTGATGGTGATATGCCAAAACAGTTGAATGGGGTTGGCGCCATCAATCTTACCAGCTTCATATAGATCGTTAGGAATCAATTTGAAGAAATTAACGAAGATCATGATTAAAATGGCACTATTGACGCCTTGCCCAAAGAAAGCCATGATTAGTTGTGATTGATATGTATTCAATCCCTTTCCGGGACCCGTCCAGCTCAGGGCACGATAAAGCGTGTTAAACATGTTGTATTGGGTTATCAATAAAATAGGAATTGGGATAATGAATGACAATAAAAGAATTGTAAATAATACTTTCTTGCCTTTAAATTCATAGCGTGCAAATGCAAAACCGGTTAACGCCGAAACAATGGTTTGGAAGAGCGCAAGCAAGAAGGAATACTGAATGGAATTGAGTAATGATTTTGAACCATTCAAGACCTTCCAAGCAACTGCGTAATTCGAAAAAGAAATTCTTGCAGGGAACCAAATAATTTCCGGGTTAACAAGATCACTGGATTCCATAAAAGAAATCGAGAACATCTTTAAAATCGGATATAAAAAGACATAAGCAATCGTGATTAAAAAGACATAAATAACGATTTGAGAAATGAGATGCGTGATGCGTGATTTGTGAGAACGAACATATTCTTTTGTCTTAATTTTAGAAGCATCTAATTTTAAAGATAGTGATTTTAATTTTCCTAAGAGGGTTTTCATTCGACGCTCACCCCCTGGTTTTTCATCTTTAATCGACGTTTGGCAATGTCCTCCATACTCTTTCTTTGAATGGATGATAATGTCACTTGCTTAACTTTTTCAGGTTTCCCGAGCAGTAGATAAGCAACCCCGACCAACATGAAGACAATGATTGAATAAATAAAGGCAAAAGTCGATGCTAAACCAATACCGGCAGCGCTGGTATAAATGGCATTTTGTATCGTGTAATATACAGGATTAAGTGCATAGGTGCCCAATTGAACGATGATAAAAATGGAAGTGACAAAAGCGGTGGGACGAACAATTGGCACTTTTATTTTCCACAAAATTTGCCAGGAGTTCGCACCGTCAATCTTCGCAGCTTCATACAGATTAACATTAATTTTTTGAAGCGCGTTGATGAAGAGAATAATGGGAATCCCCGTAAACCATAAAACCATCGTAAAATTTGAAAAAAGACTTGAGAGTGCTTCTGCCATTCCAGGAGAATACGATAAAATCATTTTAAAGACGATATTACGTTCATAATCAAGTAATGATCCAGCACCGTTGTAACGAAGAATTCCAGTGACGGGACCGCTCATGATAATAACTGGGAAGAAATATATAACACGGAACAGGCTTTGTCCTTTTACACCCGTATTTAATAAAATAGCAAGGATAAATGCAACAATAATAATCGTTGGGACATAAGTGATTTCCATCATGACAAAATCAATCAGTTGAGGAAAGAAATATAAATTACGGAAAGCCGTCCCATAATTGCCTGCGGCATTATTGAGATTGTAAGTATATATCAAAGTATTTGCTTCAGCGGTAATTTGAAATAAAGTGTTATACATCGTTTGGAAAAATGGATAAATGACAAAAGCAATGAAACCTAGTAACCATGGGAGAATAAAAAGATAAGCGATTTTATTTTGGTTTTCAATACGCGATGTTTCGGTCAAAGCTTTTAAAGTCTTGTTTTTAGCCATCTTTAATTACCTCCCAAAACAACATAGGATTCTGAAGGGACCATCGTTGAATTGACAGTCACAGGTTCATCCCCATAGTTGATTAGAATGATTGTCCCATTGGCATAAGTATTACGAATCACACCCGAAGCCAAAACTTCGCGATTAATCCATTCACTGCCAATCACTTGCTTTAAAGCCCCATTGACAGAATGGTAAATTTCAAGAATCAATTCTTGGTATAATTCATACTCTGTTGAATAATAGATACTTGAATTAGTATCAGTCAAAACATAAGAAGGATTTTTAGTCAGAATAAAAGAGGGATAAAGGTTGTAATCAACCATCCTTAAAATATCATGCATCGTATAAAATGAGAAGTTAGCGTAAATGGCATACATCTCCATTGTATTTTGTAAAATTAATTGTAAGAATGGAACCGTATCTGTCTGGATCAAATATTGCGTTGTGAAAACATCCATCTGCAGATAACGATCCGTATATTTAAATAAAAATTCATTTGGTTTTGTGAGATTGAGTGTTGTTTGTGAACTTAAATTAGCTAAAGATTGTCGGTACAATTCAATGGCTTGCGTGCGGCTAGTGCCTTGTAATGTATAATCAGTCACAAGACTGGATGTCATTCCCGCCACAGTTAGTGAAGGTGCCCCCATCTTCAGGAAAGTCGTTGCCTGTTTATTGAGCCATTCAACACTTTTAATTGGACGAGCATAATAGAAAACCGAAACCATTTCATTATTCGTCAAAATGCGACTGTACCATCCTGCTGGATGACGAGAAGCATTCCGATATAAAGAAATTTGCATATCATTAATCGAATAATAATCTTGATAGAATGACAAATCAATTCCCATTTCATCAAGATCTTTCAAGATTCTTTTAAACTCTGTTTTAGAACCAATGGAATTGATAAATCGGGTCTTCGAAGGATCGCCTAAGGTCAAACCGCCACTTCCCCATCCAAGCATCCCGCTACTGATATTGGTAATACCTTTGGATTGGACATCTTGTAATATTGTTAAAACATCATTTGCACGCGTCGCAACCATGGTTTTCGTTCCAACGATTGAGTTTTCACTATCAGCCATCAAAAAGTCAAGGCGGATACCGATGTTTTCCATGACACTGGTTTTCTCGGTCAATTCTTCGATTTCAATTAGATGATCACGGTATTTTTTTGCCATTCCGACATAATTTGCAGGATACCCATCGGTCGAACCATCGCCCGATAAAAATTCATAATTCATGATTACATCAAAATGATTGATATCCGGATAAATTGAAGGGACGGGATCATCGCCATCCAAAGTATAGAGCTTATTAAAATTAAAATTGTAATTAAATTTCGCGTGAGTTGAATTGTATTTATAAATATTTTCTTCGGGGATGGAAATAATTTGCATATGTTCCGCCCCTTTTGAAGCATATGCCACAAAGGCTGCTTGATTATTTCCATGCGCGATACCATAGACAGGAATGGATGCTTTTTTAAATGGAACGAATCCACCTGCTGTTGTACGATAATTTTGTTCGTTTTGATTCGGATCTCGTCCGTAAACATAAGCGTCATAACGCGACAAAGAAACTGAATTATCGCGGAATCGAATGAGCGCCCCCGGACCATCAGGAACAAAAGCGTATCCGCCTATCATCGGTGGTTGAAAAGGCGTTATTGTATAATCACCTTCAAATAAACCATCTGATTCAATGGCTTTAAAGACATTCTTTGCGCCCCCTGCAGCCCCCATATAATTGGCAACGCCAATCGATGAGAGGAAAGGTAAAGCAGTTCCGCTTAAATTTTCATTTAAAATTTCAAGTTGGAATCCGTTGGTAGAAAGATATAAATCAGCAATAATTTCTAAATCAAGGTCTTTTTTAACCCCTAGAGCTGAAGCACTTACGGTGAATCGCCAATGATTTGAATCATTACCGACTTTCAATAACCGAGAAGTAACGCGATAAAGTGCTGTTTTACGATAACTGGAATAAACGGTGTTTGATGACCAAATCGAATCACTAGCACCTTTTGAGAAATATTCAAAATAAATCAAGGAGTTCGCTTGCAAAGGACCGGTGGTCGTACCAGTAATGGTATCGACGGATAATTCACAGATATCTTGGAATTCACCAAACGTGATTTCACCATCGTTATAGTCGTTTTTAGCGTTTCTACATACCGTGTTTTGACTCGTTCTAGTGATTTCAGGATCGACATCGAGACCTGTTTTCCACGTATATCCATTGCGTTTGTCATAAATTGCTAAAACATCGCGTGCTTCTTGCCAATAGAATCGATAGACCGAATTTTCTTGAAGCAAAGCATATCCAGAAGCATCAAAATCGGTGATGGGAATTTCTGTTAATACTTCAGGATTAACATCGGTGTCACGTCCTGTCGTAATATAGGCTGCATGGATGATTATTGGGGTGATGGTCGCAAATAATAACGCGATTCCAATCAACCATTTTTTAACCGATAACATTGCGCCACACCTCCTTAATGATTTCTTCAAAGAAAACAAACACTTGACGGATTGTCATCTGAACAAATGAGAATACAAGCAAGATGACAATAACAAACATGAAGGTTAATAAAATACTCTTGATGGTTTCTCCGAAAGTATAATTTTGAATTTCTGCCACTGATATGAATATCAGCAATAACGTCCATGCGGCGCCAACAACCATGATTGTATTAAGTAAGAATAATTCATTGGAGGTTGCCACATAACTAATCAAGGTTGAAGAAATCGAGGCAATAATGAAAGGATAGAATGAATAAGCAACTCCCTTGAAAATCTGACCAAGGGTTCCTTCACCATCCTGAATCGAAGTCACAAGATAACTACAAATAATGAATAATCCGATGATTGCTATGAACCCTAAGATGATGGACCCCAAATCTAAATCTTTCAAATCAACAAATTGGAAGATGAATCCTTTGCCTGCCACAAAGAGCAAATAAGATAAGAAAGTGATGACAAGGATGAGAATCGCACCCAGATAAGATCCTTTACTATTCTTTCGCAGATAATAGAAGGAATCTCCGGGTTTCGAAGAAACTTTTTTCATAAAAAGAATATCATCGATTATTCGGGTATTTCTAATCTTAGATACAACATTTCGTGCACCGGTTAAATATCGATATTTACGATCGGTTGCTTTGATGACGACGGTTGCAATTAAAGCAAATACTGCGAGTCCAATCATCGGCAATAGATTTTGTTGCAACCAAATGTTCCTAAGTTCCCAAAAGGCTTCGGAATATAACTCGCGATTACCAGCGATTTTAAAATGATATGCCGCTAAATCATATTGTTCGGTTTGTAAATAATTTTTACCAATCCCGTTGTGAGCGAGAATGGATAGTTGGTTCAGTTTTAAAACCTCGGACCAAATTTCGATGGATGAAAGATAACGCGTTTCATTATAATCATCAATCGCTTGATAAATCATATTGGCATAATCTGTGGGCACAAAGGATTGTAAATAACTGTTGCCTGAATCGGCGGTCCAGATATGACCATTGTTATCAACCGCAATGGCAGAAAGTGCCTTAAAGATTCCAGCAATACCAAAATCATATGACCCACCAAACGTGTAAATGAATTCTCCATCATTGGTATAAACATCAATCCAACCGGTTTGATCCGATGTGTAGATGATACCGCCTTGATCAACGAAGACATCTCCTAATTTCGAAGAAGATAAGAAGATATCAGATAACATGTTATTTCCTTGAGTATTATGTTTCTTCATGTTGGCATTGACTCTTTGCGAAGAACTTGTCGAGTATACGATTCCAACGCGGTCAATGAAAACGGAAGTGAATACAGGCGGTGTAAAATTCATGCCAAGATTTGAAAGTTGTTCGTCGCTATAAATAAATTGCTGGAATTGCTGACGCCAATTCAATGTTACTTTATTGGATGAAAAGAATCCTAAAAATGCCCCTGTATTTGACAATTGCACAATTCCATCAGAGGAGCCTTTCGAAACGATATACATAATGCCTGCCTTATCAA
The DNA here is from genome assembly GCA_002424815.1 of Caryophanales bacterium UBA5603. GTDB lineage: Bacteria > Bacillota_I > Bacilli_A > Izemoplasmatales > Hujiaoplasmataceae > UBA5603. The sequence goes on along the minus strand of DILB01000010.1, from coordinate 42,915 downwards.
CGGCGATTTTTTCAGGTTGAAAGGCAAGTACTTCATACATGATAGAATCGGGTTTCCCAAATTGCTCGAGCAAAACCCCCATTTGATCAAAACGGAAAACAAAGCCCGAAGTAGGGTCGGCGACATAAATATCGCCTTCGTTAACATAAGTGGATGTCTCCATCACTGTAAAAACACCAATCGGATTAAGCATTTGCGCATGTTTTATTTCGCGGACGATTGTTTTTGTTGTGGGATTATAGACGACCACTCTAGCATTGCCCGAATCAGCGATGATGAGGTGATTGTTAGTATTAATTGCAATATCCGTAGGCTTATTAAGTCCTAAAAAAGTGATTGTTTGCCCGGGGAGATAAGCATCTTGAGTCCGAACATATTTATAGTCATCATTGAGGGCATACGTATAGGTTGTTGAAGAAGATGCATTCAATGAAGGTGAAATTGACAACGCCGTCATTCCTAAAACGATTGAAAGCATCATCAGAATCATGATTTTTTTGAATAGTCTCATCTCTGCCACCCCCTACTTGATTCCTGAATGACTCATCGTGTCCATCACATTTCCTTGCATTACGATAAATATTACAAGATTTGGGATAAACATGACTAAGCCCGCTGCCGCCGCAATTCCCACACCAGCAGGACCGGCACTTGCCGCAGTCAATGTACTCATATAAAACGCAAACGTTTTTTTAGTTTCATCAATGACATAAATATTCGAGGATTCAGTTGAATTCCAAATAAATTGGAAGGAGAGAATGGCAACGGTTGCGAGTGCTGGTTTGACTAAAGGACCGATGATTTTGGTAATAATATGCCAGTCATTCGCTCCATCAATCTTCGCTGCCTCTATCAATTCATCCGGAACTTGGTCAATAAATTGTTTGACCAAGAAAAGCCCGACTGGCATTGCCAAGTAAGGGATAATATGTGCCGCAAAAGAGTTCGTCAATCCTAAAGATGTGACAACCAAATAACGAGGAATCGCGACCGCTGTTGCTACAAACATTAAAGCCGTTTGGTTGATAGAGAATAAAGCTTTTTTAGAGCGAAAATGTTTTTTAGATAGCGCATAACCTGTCGCAAGAGTTATAAGAATGGTTAATAAAATCGTCAATCCCGTAATGATAATTGAATTAAAGAAATACCGTGTCATTGGAACCCCTGTTCCCGATGCCGTTCGAAACAATCTAGCGAAATTATCTAAGGTTGGATTGGATACAAAGAATCTTGGTGGAAATAAAAACAGCTCTGATAAGGGTTTAAATGCTTGACTGACGACATATAAAACCGGTAATAGCATGAATAATCCAATAGGTAATAAAATGAAATAGAATTTTAACTGCGAACGATGAAAAGATTTCGGATTAATCTGAGTTCCTAAAAAACTAGCCATATTATCACCGATCCCTTTCCCCGAATAGCCGGTAAGCAACTCTTGAGAAGAGCAAGATGATAATTAATAAAATAACAGAGAGCGCTGCTGCATAACCCATCTCATAGCGGATAAATCCATAGTCATCGATGTGATTGACAATCAATTGTCCTGCATATTGAGGCGTCGGATTGGATCCGGATAGTGCAACACCAATCCCACCCGCATTAAAGGCTCCAACAATCGCCATCACAGCACCGAATAACATCTGCGGTTTCATTGAAGGAATGGTTATGTAGAAGATCTCTTGAAGGCGATTTTTAATGCCATCGATATAAGCGGCTTCATACATTTCGCGGTTAACATTGAGAATACCCGCAAGCATGGATAAGAATCCGATTCCCATTGAGCTCCAAAGTGTAACAAAAATCATGATTGACATCAAATAATCACCCGATTGAAGGAAATCAATCGGTGTATTCACGATGCCTAAGTCAAGGAATATTGCATTAATATACCCTGATTCATCTCCAGAAAACAAGGTTCTAAAAATAACACCTGTCAAGACGCCACCCAACATGGAAGGCGTATAAAGTGCTAAAGCTAAAAATTTACGCGGTGTCGATTGAATCTGAGAAAGCATCCAAGCCATTAGGAAGGATAACGCATATCCTCCAGGGCCAGTAATAATAGCGTATTTTAAGGTGTTGGGTAGAACGTATCTTAAAAAAACTTCATCTTGAGTAATAATCATGATGTAATTATAAAACCCTAGCATTTTAGCAAACTGAGGCATCTCGATGACGTTAAAATACGTGAAAGATAATCCCATCGCTACTAAAACCGGAATGACGATAAATAAGGTAAAGAGAATGATGTAAGGGGCTAACAAAAGAAGGGTGGATACTTTATCTTTGTCAACTTTTTCCCAAGCAGGTTTCACTTTTGTATCAAAAAACCCTTTGAAACCGCCGGCTTTTTTGTCAACGGTTGGATTTTCAGCCATCATTACTCGTCACCTCCATTTTCTTTCGCAATCGTGATTTGCGCAATAATCCAATGAATATCACGAACAGTATAAGGCACAATGATATTTCCGAATTCGTCGATATAACCGAATTCGATCATCTTCTTTTTAATCTCACGGTTAATTTTAAGAACTTGATCATCGATGGCAACCCGAATCGGTGTACCATCAAAGGTGACAGTATTCCATATATCAGATAATCCACGTTCGAGTAAATATTGTCCAGGAGTACGAGGAATATCAGCGAGCCATTTAACTTGTTCTAAGATGACTGCTTTGTCAGTTGCATCAATCGGTGAATTTTCAATGGCACGAATATTTCCGGAAAGCCAAACGAACTCAGGACCATAAGTTGATTGCAAAGCAAATGCAAACTCAGTTTGGGTTGGCGTTGACATCCACCATTTTAAAAATTCCCAACTTTGTTGTTTTTTAACTTCATCTTCCGTTTTAAACATCACGCCGCCTGATCCATTGGCGATATACCAACGTTGAACAACATCATTGGCATCTTTTACGCCTGGATAAGGAGCTAATGCCCACTGGCCAGTCAGTTCGGGTGCAGCATTTTTCAAAGTTAAATATGTACCAAAATCAATGATTCCAATGGGTAAAGTATTATACCTGAAGGAGTTATAGAAACTTGCTACATAAGAGGGTAAACTATACGTTGTATACAAATCAGCAAGAAGTTTCAAACCTTTATAGGAATTTTCAGATGCGATGGAAGTTGAGAGTCCATCGGGAGCGTAGACAGACCCATTAAATTGATAAATTAGTGAAGAGGTTTGATAGAACCATTTTAAGGAAGCTCCACCACTGGTCGGATAATAAAAATTCATTCCTAAGCGTTGTAAGGTTGGTAACATGGCAATGATATCATCCCATGTATCATATTTCGTGATTCCTAAACTACGCATTGTATCAATCCGGTAAACGAGGGCATGAAACTCGGCCGTCTCAGGAATTGCGTATACGCCATCTTCAAGTACATAAGGAATGAATGCTCCAGGCGCAAAATCGTCGGCGATAACCCAAAAATCTTCAAATTCTGTGAGATCTTGAAGGGCTCCGCGAATTGCTAAATCAAACGGCATATAAGAAACTAAGCCTAAAGCAATATCAGGCGTTTTACCTGCCGCATTAGCTAAAATTAATTTACTGGCATCTGGCATAATAGAAATCTTAACTTTAATATCGGAATTTGAAAAAGCTTGGTCAGCCATTTTTTGCATTAAATCGACATAAATTAATGATCGATTGACCCAGATATTGAGCGCTTCTGGATCATCTTCTGTCACGTATTTCTTTTTAGTAAATGAAGCAAAAAAAGTTCTTATTCCATTGCCAACTTTTTGAAAAACATTGGCATTGGGTGTATTAAGAATCGAATCGTTATACACATAAAAAGCATTTAAATAGAGGGGTTGATTAGAGATAGCAGCCAGCGAATCACCGAGCATTTGTGTAACTGATCCTGTCCCACTGTATAAAGTCGCAAGATAAAGCGGAATCTTATCGGGGTTAATCCGAATCTTGTTCAATAAAGTGACGGCTGTTTTCAAATAAGCCAAAGAGGCAGAAAGATCTTTTTGATCTGTATATTCACTCAATGTCACGATGGTGCGGCGAACGATGATATCATATGCATCGAGATAACTCTTCGTTTGTGGAATATATTGAGTGAAATTCCATTGTCGATCAATATCGATGGTGGCACCTGTTATTTTTAAAATATTGAGTGCAAAAGCATTGATATGGTCGACTAACAACTGAATATCTCTCAATTCTCTGCGAATGGGGTTGGTCACGGCACGGAAAGAAATGGAATGGGTTCCCGCGGTTAAATAGAATTCATACGCTTCAGAATCGTTTCCTAAGACCTCATTTTGCCAAGTTGCAGCACCTGTTTCTTTAAATTCATACGCTACCAATTCTTCAAAAGGAATCATCCCATCCAGATAGATGGCACGAAATACCGAAAATTCATTTTTGTCATTGAGATAATGTAACGCTATTTGATATTTTCCGGTTTCAGCAACCGTGAAAGTGTAAGTCACTTCTTGTCCAGAGCGATACCATGCCGCACCATTGATGACATTTAATTTTTTATCGATGGGACCATAGGGTGAAACAGAAGGATTTTGAAATGCATATAAACGCACATACGAACTATTTTTTTCAGAGTATTGGGTTGCGTCGATTTCAATTAACGCTGAAGGTTTGTTTGCATTCGCATTCAATGCTTTGTAGGCTTCATAAGATTTTCTTGAGACAGGCGCAACAACACGAAGATCTCCAAGCAATAATTCACCATTCATGATATTTTCAATTTCAATGGTGTTCGCTCCCGCTTGCAAATAAAACATCAATGGTTCTGTGGTGGTATAAGTATTATTATGTAATCCGAGTTCACGCCATTCGAGTACTCTTAATTGGCTAGGGAGCGACTCATCTCCATAAGTATCTAACACAAAATTTTTGGAATCATCCCGCCAAACCAAAGGAATGTCAACGGTTAAGGCATCATCAAATTGATAAGCACCGTTGATTTTAACAGCCACGGTGAGGTTATTCAATACGGTAGAGCGAACGTAATAATCGACAAAAAGATGATAAAGCCCCGCTTGTGTTACATTCACGGTATAACTGGCTTTAGAATCAGATTTTAAATCCGCTGCTTTTATTCCATCATAAGCATAATCGTTGATCGCAGGGTTATTTGATAAAACAGCATTGGCGTTCTGTAATCCGTATTTGATGGAAAAATCATCAAGAAAACTAATGTAAGAATAGCGAGTGATATAAGCCTCGGAGCCTTTAATGACATCGAGGGCTTCTTGATACATTTCCTCTGTTACTTCTTCTTTCCATTCATGGTAATCGGATTGAACAAAGGGGTTGTTAAAGAGCAGTACGAATAGGATACCGAAAATAAAGATAATAATCAGCGGTTTTAAGAAACGTTTATAATTCATATAAGTCCTCCGTGTTCCAACAAAAGCTCATCAAAATGCCATATGTAAACCGTATCATACGGCATAATTATAACATAACTCAAAGAGTTATGCCAATAGATAAAAAGAAAAGGTGTGCTGCAAAACACACCTTTATTCATAAATGATTTTTAGAAATCGCTGTCTTTATAACCGTAATAAGTTTTAAGACCGTTTCTCAAACGATTGAAAGCATCGTTATAACGTTGATTGACTAACGTATTCCACGTTGGTAACAAGGATAAGATAGAACTTTCGTAGTCAGCATCGTAACGTTGTTTTCCACCATTATAATCTGGATTCCAATAATTTTGCCATTCGACAAGAATATCTTGACGAGATCCTTCAAATGAATAGTACCATGGGAAAGCTTTATCACTAACATCCCAGAAAAGACCAGCTTCATAAATTCTTAATACTTCTTTAAATCCTGGCATAATGTATTCGCCATCATCATTTTTTTGATTAAAACGTTGATGTTTAGTAGGTGTATACCAATGCGCCATTTGAGCTTCAAACATTTCGCCAGAAACGATTGGCATAGAGTCATTCAATGCCGATGAATAACCTTTTGAACCTGGATCGTAAAATTCTTGAGCGGCTCTAGCAGCGAAAGAACGAGAATCAGCACACCAGAAAATTGCAAAAGTATATGCCACTTGAATCATCAATTCTTCTTGAGGTGAACAAGACAAATCGCCATCATCGATACAATAGTTGTATATAGCCATGGGGTCAAGAACTAAACCGATGGTCGTGTCTTGGTAAGGGGTTGAAGGACGTGGATAGATATCCCAATCATCAATATTACATACAGCCCACCAATCAGGATTAGGTTCCGCACAGTCTCCCATCATCCAAGGTTGACCATCAAAGGTTAATACTCTGCCTTGTCTGAATAAGTTATAATCCCAGCTGTTTGCGGCAGTGAATAACGTATGAGCGGGTCCAGAAGCAGCATTTTCACCGAGTGCAAAAGACTCTTTGTCGAAGTTTCCCCAGAAAGTACTGTCAACCCATTCATGCAAATATTTTATCATGGAGCGAACTTCCGTTGAATTTAAATTAAGGAATGTTGTTCCACTGGTGTAAGAAGCTAGAGAAGCACGAATCGTGGTGGTTCCAGTATTGATGAAACTCTGAGCGGTATCCATTGCCCCGTAGTATTGATTCTCAGGGTTATTGGAATAATTGGAAGTAAAGTCAGAATATTCATCGATGGTCCAATCATAACCAGGTACTTCAATACCATTGGCGTCTGCTAAGGACTTATTAACATAAACGCCCCACGGTAAAATGTATTGAGGTAATCCTGCTTGGAATCCAAAATAATTCATCATATTCATAACGCTTGGGTTCAGCATTTTATACAACGGATCATCTTGGAAACGAGAAATATCCGCAACTAATCCCTTCGCAACGTCACCTGTTAAATCAACAGATGCCCAGAGTGCTGGAAAACGACTGTTGTCATCGCGATAAGTCTCAAGAACTTGGCTCCAAAGGGCCCCAGGTCCTCCGGATTGGAAATAGCCATTGATCTTGACGTTAGGATAAATTTGATTAAAAGCTTTAGCGACTGCATATGCAGCTGCATTATTCTGAGCTAACAAATCATCTTTTGTGTAATTTTGGTGGCCCATATCGTATAATGTCGAGCCATCGCCACTCCACAACACGATGTCAATTTCTGCAACAACATTTTTATCAAGACCAGTATTCGATTCAATATTGATTAAATCGACCGTGGTTTGTTGTCCAGAAGTCGTAGTGGTAGTCGTTGGTTGCTCTGTACAACCGATTAGAGCAATCAAGATTGTCAAAGCCATAAAGACTGACAATAGTTTTTTCATAGAAACCCTCCTAATGATTTTTAAATACCAAATTAATTTTATCATAGAGATAAAGCGTTTTCAATACTTTTTATGTAAATGGTTACATGTTTTTTTTATGAGCCATTATCGCTTATTTAATTTGATTTTGAATATCAACAATGGTTTGTTCAATATTGGATGAATCGAGATGTTTTTCGTTAAGAATTCTGCGAATAATCCGCTTGAGCGGTTCTTCATATTCGTAGAAATGGATTTCACGATTTTCTGCCAATAAAGATTTGATAATTTCGTAATATTTAGGCGTTTCCACCCATGAACGGACAGGATGATCGATAGACAGGTGAATTGTTGTATCATCTTTGGATTCAAAAAAGATGGTATCCTCCGCAATGATTTCATTCACGGATGTTCCAATTAATATCTGATAATGACCACTTTCCACCATAAATTGGTGTTTTTCAGGAAAATACTTGGCAAAAGCTTCAGAAGTGAGCGACCATTCAAATGTTTTTACATTTCCCGGCGTGATCTCTGCTTTGACAAATCCTTTCAGTATTTTATCTGGATTTGAAAGGCGACTATTGAGTGAACGGAGATACAGTTGCAAAGTTTGTTTCCCACTCATTAAACCGGTATTTTTCACATCAATTGATATTTTTAAAGTGTCATTCTGAGTGATTACTCGTGAAGAAACCAGTAAATTAGTCGTCTCAAATGTCGTGTAGCTCAAACCAAAGCCAAAAGGAAACGCAACCTGAATTTGGTGAGTATCAAAATGTCGGTATCCAGTAAACAAACCTTCTGTGTAATCGGTTTTATCGCTCTTTCCAGGAAAAATTGGATAAGTTGAAGTATGTTCAATCTTTATAGGAAATGTTTCTGAAAGTCTTCCAGAAGGATTGATATCTCCGAAAAGAATTTTAGCGATTGGGACCCCTGATGCCGACCCTAAAAACCAACATTGAAGCAATGCTTGAATGTCGTCGATAAAATCAGTGACTTCAATGGCAGATCCTGAATTATTGACAACCACCACATTTTTGTTAAGTTCACAAACCTGTTTAATAAAATCCATTTGCTCTTGAGGCAATCGCATATTGATACGATCATCGCCTTCATGTTCAAGTTCTACTGTTGTTCCTGTAAAAAGGATTATTGTTTTAGCCTCTCTTATGGCTGCCTCTGATGTTTCATTCAAAGTATAATCAGGAAAAAACAATGTGGGTGCAAAGCGACTGATTTCATCTAAAGGCACTTCGGTTTTATATGCCCGCAATTCAGAACTACCACCACCGTGCGTTCGAGGGCTTTGAGCGTATGATCCCAAAACAACTACCGGACGATGTTTAGATAGCGGTAAAATCGAGTGAGCGTTTTTAAGAAGGACAATCCCTTCTTCAGCGACACGTTGGGCAATCAAATGATTGGCTTCAAAATCTGCGATTTTTCCTCGGTTAGGATTCGCTAACATCCATTGATAAGTTTTTAAAATTCTTTCTACCGCAGAATCAATCATCTCGAAAGGATATTGCCCTGCTTTGACAGTTTCGATAAAAGGTAAAACAAATTCTGATTCAGGCATTTCGATATCCAATCCTGCCAATACAGAAGCTCGTTTGTTTTGAATTCCACCCCAATCGGATATCGTTATGCCTTTGTATCCCCATTCATTTCGAAGCAAATTTGTGAGGGTCTCTGGATTTTCACAAGCATAGATGCCATTCACACGGTTGTATGCCGCCATGACTGTTAAGGGTTTAGCCTCTTTAACAATCATTTCAAAGGGTAAGGCATATAATTCACGAAAAGTTCTCTCATCAACATCCGAAGAAATAAATCTTCGCGATGTTTCTTGTTCGTTTAAAATAAAATGTTTTAAAGATGTACCAACCCCTTGTGATTGTACGCCTTTGACAAACCCAATGCCCATACGTGCAGTCAAATAGGGATCTTCTGAATAATACTCAAAATTACGCCCTCCTAAGGGGCTTCTTTTCCCATTGACTCCAGGACCTAAAACAATATCAACTTGATAATGATTACATTCTTTAGCGATTGTTTCACCAATTGAGAATAGAAGCTCCTCATTCCAAGTTGAAGCCATACAAGAGGCGGAAGGAAATGCGGTCGCTGGTTCTTTTTTACGTGGATGACCATTATTATCATTAAAATCTTGATAAGCGCGAATGCCATGGGGACCATCCGACACGATGAAATCACGAATTCCTAAACGTGGAACTCCATTAAAAAACCAAAGTTTTCGGCCACTAAGCAATTGAGCTTTTTCTTCTATCGTCATTTCTTGCATTATCTTTTCAATATTCATTTAATTCCTCCTTGAAGGCTAATTCGGTTCCTATAGGAAACTGAATTTTTGTTGTATCCTCAATGCTAGAATCGGTATTCATTCTGATACTTGAAGTATTTTTATGTCAAATTCGGATTGGGAAGATACCAATAAATTGAAGTTAGACTATTGGCGGGTAATTTCATTAAAAAATAATGATCTTGCCATAATATTGTGACAGTTCTTTCCGGTCCATCGTTAAAAACTACTAAAGTGATTTTACCTTGTTCATCTTTAAACCCTGTAGAAACTAAACTAGTATGGCTCGATGAAACCGAAATTCTTTTAGCGCCTATTTTAATGTATTTTGAAAAATGTGAGATGACAAATCCATCTGCTTCTAAGGCATAGCCACTACTTCCATTCGCAGGTACCGTTAAAGCACCCGTACAATTTGAACAACCACCTAGATGGGTATTGCCCTGCGGGTCCATCACCAAATTCCAATAGGTCGTTCCTCTCGCAAAACGATTATAGGCTTCGGTATACATTCGTCTTACTGACCATTCGATATTGCTTTCACGATTACGATAAGTCGTCACTGCAGTACATTCTGTCATAAATACTTCAATATGTGGTGCACCTTGTCTTAAATAATCGAGGTAATTATACATATCGTTATCGTTGCCAGTGTAACAATGAACACCAATCGCATCAATATATTGCGCTGCCGTTTCGTTGCTTAACACACTGATTGGAAAATTAATGAGGTTTCCAAAGTTATCGACCGGATTGTGGTCCCAAATCATAATTTTAGTCGTCATTTCTTTTGTATCCATTTTAGGTCCTAAAAATTCGCCAACAAAACGACGTGTATTATCAATCGACCAAAGCATGCCGGGATATTCATTAGATGCATAATAAGGCTCATTTTGCACCGAAAGATAATGGATAGTAATCCCTTCAGCCGCATAGGCTTCAATAAACTTGATTAAGTATTCTGCGTATACATCATAATAGAGTGGCTTTAAAGCGCCACCATATAAACTATTGGTCGTTTTCATCCAAGCCGGTGCGCTCCATGGCGCGGCCATGAAGATGAGATTAGGATTAATTATTAATGCATCTTTAATGATATCAATAATCACCTGATCTTTTGCAATGGAGAATTGCGTTAATTCCATGTCTGTGACATTGCCATAAGTATCATTGTAAGTGTAATGTCCCATGGATGGTGTTACAAAATCACTGGCGCCAATGCAAAGACGAACGAGTTGAACGGCCATGCCATCATTGCCAAAGATATATTCGATAATTTCATCTCGGTCAACGGAATTATTGATTAACCACGCTGATGAATATGTTAAGGCGGCTCCAGTTCCTCCCCAGGGTTGATATTCAATTAAATCGTTAATTGTTAGGGTAATGGGAGTTTTTGATCCCGTATTCCAAGGAGAAATATTCGTCATTATATTCGCAAGTTCTAAAGAATTATTGGTCGCGAAAGCAGAAACATCGACGTGAGTCACGTCGATGGATTGCGTAAGTGATGAGGTCGTTGAGGTCAATGATGATAGGGGTAAAGTAGTCGTAATATCATGACAAGCCATCACAGACAATGATAAAAAACTAGTAACAATTAAAACCATCCATTTTTTCATAGATGCAAAATATTTCTTTCAACCAAACTTCTAAAATTCCAACCGCTATCATAGGTTGTTATTTTGTATGACCAAAATACCCAACCACTCAATTTATTATAGATTTCAAGTTGACTATCTGCGAATGCCCGTTCAAATTCGGCACGTGTCCCATTAAATTCGTAACTTCTTGCGCCAAGACTCCATTCACCCACAATGACAGGAACAATATCATTCATTTCAATGAGTTCTTTTTCGATTTGTTTTGGAAAACCCAAAAATTCATCTGACGTCATTTTAAAGAATTTGTCATCGAAACATTGATACCGATGGGTATCCAGACATACATTATCCATTTTATGTTCCATAAAAAACTGTTTCCAAGGTGAAAAACGGAAAGCATCATGAAAGACAATGACGGTCTCCTTATTTAAAATTGCCCTGAGGCGATGATAGGCACGAGAATAAAAATCTTGCATGAGTGTCATATCAATGGTCCAATGCGGTTCATTCAAAACTTGAAGCGAATGAAGGGCAGGATGATTTTTATATCTTAAAGCAATTGCATCTAAAACATCCAGAGTTAAATCGATGTTCTTAGGATCGTGATGCCATGTCAAAACGCCATCAATTCCGCCATTATCAAAACCGTTTTGTGAACCGGGAGCCGTATGAAGATCGAGCATGACTTTCATTCCTGTTTCATGAATAAAATCCATTGCTGAATCTAAATATAACAAAGGGGAATGATAAGGAAATGGAAAAACATGTTTTTCTGGGAAAAGCCACCATGGAATAGGAATGCGAACAAGATCTATGTTATGCTCTTTTAACCAAACAATGTCGGCTTTTGTAATCCATGTTTCCCAATGCTCCTTCAAAGCTTGTAGTGCATGAGGGTGATTTTTAACAAAAGAAGTTTCACATCTGGCTTCAATTGGATAAGTTTCAAATAAAGAGGGTTTCATCCATTTTTCTAAGACGAACCAACCGCCAAGATTAACCGCTTTAAAAGGTTTCATAAAATACTCCTAAAATAGTAATGTCATGATGGAACGTGCTGGCGATACAAAAGCTTCAACATTCGATTCGATTTGCGTTTGAAATTTAATTTCTGAGGAGGTTGGATTCATCAAAACTAACACTATTTGTCCAGAGGGGTTTTCAAACGCGACGGCTTTTAAATCTGGGTGCGGTTGAACCATACCAATGCGGAAGGCCCCCGGTTTAACATACTTAGAGATATGTCCAATATAGTAATAAGACGTTTCAAGGATAATTTTTTCTGGGAAAATATCTAAAATAATCGGTGCGTCACAGACATTATTAACATGGTTAGGTCCACCTAAATTGTCTAAATAAAGATTCCAATCGATATAACCTTGGCAATAATTATTTAAATCACCCATCATATTTCGAGCATAACGTTCGCCCGATTCCCATCGATATTTATGGGTACTAAAATCTTCGACACAGCCTTCAGTAAAAAGCAATCCTTTGTCAGGAAACATTTGATGAACTTTCCCAACATTTTCGAATGCTTCAGAAACATACCAATGAAAAGCGGTTCCCCAAACGTATTTTGCGGTTTCAGGATCAGATAAGATGGGTTTAACTCGTTCAACGATGATATCGCGATTATGGTCCCAAACAAGTAAATTGACATCTTTAGCACTTGAATTTTTAAGAATCGGACCTAAATGATTTTTCACAAAATCTCTTTCTTGTTCTGCAGAATAAATACAAGAATCCCATCTTTGTACAGCTGCGGGTTCATTTTGAACCGATACACCCCAAATATTCATGCCTTCTTTGCGATATTCTTCAATAAAACGAACATAATATCTTGCCCAGCTATCAGCGAATTCTTCTAATAAATGTCCGCCTCTAAGGGGTGAGTTGTTATCTTTCATGAAAGCCGGTGGTGTCCAAGGAGACCCTAAAAGTCTGATAGAAGTTTTAGCGATTTTTTCTGCATCACGAATGGTTGGGATAACCCATTGACGGTCACGAGAAATATCAAAAGTCTTCAGTTCTTTGTCGCCTTCTTCAATGTATGTATAGCTATTAAGAGAAAAATCACACCCATGGATTGATACTCTCCCCATCGTGTAGCCAATGCCTTCTTCGGGATCAAAATAAAGTTTGAGCGCTTTTTCACGTACTTCTTTTGAAACACGATACAGATTGTAGCAAGCCGATTCAGTAAAAGCACCGCCAAACCCTAATATTTCTTGATATCGAGTTTTTTTATCTAGCAAAATCTTCGGTAGAACCGAAGCGGTGGAAATTTTGAGATGAGACACAGAACTTAAACGATAATCAGAATCTTTTTGTGTGAGAATTATTTTCGACATTTTTTTCTCCTTCTATTGTTATGTAACCATTTACATAACTATTATACAATAGACAGTTCATGATTTCAACACCTTGGTACAACCTATCTGAAAAGCATAAAAAAACAGGTCAAAAAATGACCTATTCATCGATAATTTCGTAATATCGAACGTACTCAATTGGAAAATCGCAGGGATATTCGTCAACTTTGACTTCGCCACCCCAACTTCCACCAATCGCAAGATTGATAATCAAATAGTAAGGCTTATCAAAGGGCCATCCCGCTTCAGAATCATCAAATCCTAAAACGTGCCTATCAAATCGATGAAACGATTTTCCATCAATAAAAAATTCGATATAGTCTTCCATCCAATCCATCGCATATTCATGAAAACTTTGAGTGACTCCTGCTATTTTTTCAAAAAAAGTTCTTTGAGTTCTGATGATATGATTGTATTTTTCTGTATGCAAACTCACATGGATGGTATCCATCATCGATGTAACATGCTCCATAATATCAATCTCACCGCACTTCGGCCAAGGAATTGGGTTTGCCCCACGTTTATCAACTGGAAGCATCCAAATAGCTGGCCAAGACCCTTTTGCAGAGGGAAGTTTTGCTTTGACAGCAATTCGCCCATATTGAAAATGTTTTCGCTGATAGGTTGTTAGGCGACACGAGGTATACGGGCTATCTTCCAATGTTTCAATGCGTCCTTGAATAATCATCATTCCTTGATTAACTTGGACATTAGCGCCATCGGTATAATATTGAACTTCATTATTACCCCAGTGCTTATTACCCGTATCGTAATTCCATTTCGAAGGATCAGGTTTTCCAGAATAATTAAACTCATCTGCCCACACTAAATGGTATTTATTCATTTATTTACCTCCTAAAACGATGACAAATGTCATCGGTTCAGTCACTTCATTCTTTTTAATTGTAAAGTGAGGGGCATTAATAATCTTGTCATTGACTTTATGTATTTGATATTGTCGGTAATCCAATTGATCAGGATTTTTGAAAATAATTTCGCATAAATGAGCATTGATAAGTGTATTAATTTTGACTTCATATCCTGCTTTAAAATCATTCGCTTGTAATCGTGGTTGAACGACCAAATCACCAAAATAACCTTTTAATCCAAAGATTTGTTCGATGTATGTTAGCAACATCCAAGAAGCCGACCCAGTGAGATAATGATACATTCCTCTGCCTTCGCTGTCGATATATTCAGGAATGCCTGGCAGGATTTTCGCTTTGTCAACTTCAGACATATAATGGTAAATATTATCAATGATGGCTCTGCCATCTTCGACAAAATCATTTTCAAATAAACTGTAAGCATACATGACGGCCATATGCGAAAACATTGACCCATTCTCCTTATGCCCATAAGCAAACCCCATAAATCTTCCCATTTTCATGGTATTTTCTTGAAAATCGGTGTTTAATCGTGGAATGCCAATGGTAGGATCCATCAAATGGCGGTTCACAGAGTGGATGATTTTCGCAATCTGAGGCACAGAAGCCATTTGACTCATCAATGTGAATGTTTGTCCCGTCAAAGTCATACGAATATTTCGTTCATCGGTTGATTCTAACCGATGTGATCGGTTGTCATAATATCCATTGAACCATCCCTCGTCAACTTGGGGGCCTTCCATCCATTCTTGTTCATTAAGATGTTGATAGAAGAAATCATGCTTAGCCTTTAAATCATGTATTAACAATTCAATTGGAAGATTAACGGATTCTCCTGAGACACCTCGTTTGATGGCCTCAAAATAGCTATTTAATATGTGCAATTTGGCGGATATATTATGATAATCAATCGGTGAATCAATGGTATCAAACAATATCATCGCTTCTTTGAGAACGTTAATTGATTTGATACCTTGGTCATGTAAGTAAGTTAAAGTATTTGCTAATTTCAATAAATTGCCAGCATAAAGCGCAGTGAAAGCAACGGTTTCACCTTTTTCTTTTGCCATATCCATCCCATCATTCCAATCCGCATCTTCGATACGGATGTTACCATGTTCACCCACGTTAAAAAACGGAATGACATTTTCGAGTAACAGATGTTCAAGGATGGAGCCTTGATAAACATGGTTATTATGATCAAGCAATTGAGTTCCTAAAGATTCATCATAGGAATAATCGATTTCACGCGTGTAACTAATAAATTTGTCTTTAAAATAAGTTTGCCGAGAAAATAAGAAATCAAGATCACCGGTTCGATCAACGTAACGTAATACCGTTAATAACGGCCAAGCACCATGGTCAGACCAAATGCGGACAATCCGATTACGATCAGCGAGAAATTCCCCCGGTTTCGTTCCTACGATGGTCGCATTTGAGCCATCAATTCTGACGCCAGCAAAATGACCGAAAATATCATTACGAACTTTTTTAGGTTCTTTAAATATTAAAGCAATCGAATCTTGCCATAGATCTCGCCACCCTCTTCCGCCTCGTCCGTAATCGTGGTGAGGAAGAAAAGAACAACCATAGATGCGTCGCATTGTCGGTTGAAGACTGACCCATTTTGCCCATCCTGATTGATGTTCATCAGACAAATGAAAATCAGTGGCTTTTAAATCTTTTTGCCAATATTCAGTCATTTGATTGAAGTAGCGATTAAACTCAGAAAAATCAAGATATTTTTTCGCTTCTTTTATATTAGTATTGCGATTTGAACTGATGGTGATAACCACAATCAACTCTATCGAATCATTAGGCGCAATTAATACTTTCGAAAACTGAAGACCGCCAATGATTTCATAACCTTTGATGGTATCTCCGACTTGATAGTTGCTTCCTAGATTATTTTGTGGTACGGAAGGATAAAATAGATCTTGACCTTCGCCCACAAAAGCTTGCATTTGCGGATGATAATGAGAAACATGTTCATGGAGACTGGATTTGGCATATACCCCATAAGTTGCGCCATTCGAGCGATGACCTCGCTCATCAAATTTCATCGAAGGTTCATTGATGATGCCGTCTACGACGACATGTCCGGTATTTAAGAGCGAAGTGACGTGATGATGGTCTCTAATATTATCAGCGCTGCGACCGAAAATAGGGATACCTGTTGTGATAATAATTTCTTGCGAATTCACAGAAGTATTCGTATAAACAAACTTATGTAACTCTGATTTTGAATCATGTGAAGGCACAAAACTACAGACAGAGACTTTAAATTTTGAATTGAATCTGACGACATTTTGATAGACTAATCCACCCGATAAAACGACATGATCGGGATGAAGTTTCTGATAAGGTGTTTTTCCAGAAAAAGACCATAAGTCACCATCAACACAGAAAAAAACATTACGTCCTCGCAAACCATTGACGAGGTCTTCTGACGTCACGGGCGCTAAAGCAAAATGGTGTTGATCTAATTTGATATCACCATTTAAATCGGGCGTGATGGCAGATAAGATGCCATGTTCATTAAACAAGGGTAGATAAAGATAGCTAAACTCATTAGCATCTTTTAATCGAAAGTCCCCATATTCAAATATTTCTAGCTGATGTTTTTTCATAAAATCCCTCGATATATGTAACCGTATACATAATGATATTATATCATAGATAACCTTCATATGTAAAGCCCAAGAAAGATAAAAAAAAGGTCAGCAATTTTCTTGCTGACCAGATAAAGTCGAAGCTAATACTTAAGCTTTGATAAACTGATTGACGTCAAGGACAAAGATCGTTGCACCGCCAACTTGAACTTCAACAGGTGTCGAGGAAAAAATACCGAATTCGCTTGAAATCGCATTGGGTACCAATTTGGTGCGTCTTTTTGAGGTGTCAGAAATGACTTGGATACATTTATCCAAGACTTCTTCTTGAACTCCGACTAATATCGTCGTGTTGCCACTCATCAGAAATCCGCCGGTCGTCGCAAGCTTCGTGACAAAGAAATTTTCCTTGATCAATGTTTTGATGACTTTGTTGGCATCTTCATTAGAGACAATCGCCAATACCAATTTCATACATAACACCGCCTTTCTCGTATTTTAACACAAGAAAAACAAAAAGAATATACGTTATACAAAAAAAAGCACTTAAAATAGTTATTTTTGAATCAAAAATTCATTTCAAGAGATGAAAAACACCGCCACATAGCGGTGTTTAAATGAATTTATCCCACTGAACCGGTCATTTCAAGTTTAATGAGTTGATTTAACTCTACTGCATATTCCATCGGTAATTCTCTTGCAAAAGGTTCAATAAAACCCATCACAATCATTTCTGTAGCTTGTTCGAGGGATAATCCGCGACTCATCAAATAGAACAATTGTGCATCACTAACTTTAGAGACGGTCGCTTCGTGTTCGATTTGCCCTTTAAAATTTTTAACGATATTGGTCGGAAGTGTGTCTGACTGCGATTCTTGATCAACTAAAATCGTATCACACTCGATTTTACTTTTCGCATTCAGAGCTCGTCCTTCTTGTTTAACAATGCCTCGGTAATTCACCTGACCACCTTTTGTGGCAATAGACTTCGAAATGATTTTAGAAGTCGTATGAGCGCCAATATGAATCATTTTCGCGCCTGTATCTTGATGCTGATTCTTCCCTGCAAAAGCAATCGAGATGGTCGTACCTTTGGCATAGTCCCCTTTTAAAATACAGGAAGGATACTTCATGTTTAGCCCAGACCCGATATTTCCATCAATCCATTCCATGTGGCCGTAAGATTCGACAAGTGATCGTTTTGTCACCAAATTAATGATATTGTTCGACCAATTTTGGACAGTTGAATAACGACAATACGCATGATCTAATACAAAAATTTCCACCACCGCCGCATGCAACGAATCTGCGGAATAAATCGGTGCAGTACAACCTTCAACATAATTGACCGAAGCCCCTTGATCAACGATGATTAAAGTTCTTTCGAATTGTCCCATTTTTTCAGAATTGATTCGAAAATAGGATTGTAATGGTTTTTCAATTTTGACACCTGGGGGAACATAAATAAACGATCCACCACTCCATACCGCTGTGTTTAAGGCAGCGTACTTATTATCAGCGTGACTAACAACTTTACCAAAATATTGTTTGAATAACTCCGGATAACGTTTCAAGGCAGAATCGGTGTCGAGGAAAACAACCCCTTGTTCTTCTAATTCGATAATCGTGCTGTGATATACAGCTTCCGAATCAAATTGAGTTGTGACGCCTGCCAAATATTTCTGTTCAGCTTCAGGAATTCCGAGTTTTTGAAAAGTGTCTTTAATTTCAGATGGAACATCTTCCCAACTGTTTTCGACCCGATCACTTGATTTAATGTAATAGATGATGTCATCAAAATTAATGAACGATAAATCAGGTCCCCATTTCGGATTGGGAATCCTTAAAAATGATTCATAAGCCGCCAAACGAATATCAAGCATCCATTGGGGTTCGTTTTTAATTGCTGAAATTTCCCGAATGATATCACGGGACAATCCCATTTTTGTAGAATAGATATTAGTAACATTATCGGTTTTAAAACCATATTTATAATCCCCTATGATTTGATCCACATCGGGTTTTTTCTCATTTGACATGATTCTCACGCTCCTTTTTTCAGCGTTTCAAGAAATGCCTGCCATGCAATCGAGGCACACTTAATGCGTGCAGGAAATTGTCGAACCCCTGAATAGACTGATGCCTCTTCTAAATCAAGAAATGCATCGAAGGGTTTATTCGACACCATTTTTAAATAATTATCAGCGAGCTTTTCTGCTTCAGTCACAGTTTTATCGATGACGGTTTCAGTTAAAACTGAAGCTGAAGAACAACAAATGCTACAACCATGTCCGTCATGACGACAATCGATTACTTTTCCGTTGATAAAATGTGATTGAATGGTAATATCGTCACCACATGATGGGTTCTTAATATGGACTGTGACATATGCAGGATCATCGACGAGTCCCTTATTTCTTGGGTTTTTATAATGTTCCATGATAATTTCACGGTATAGATTGTCAAGTTTTTCCATAGTATCATCCTTCAAAGCCGACCGAACGAAAGAACTTGACGGCTGCTTTTGTCGTTTGAACCAGTTGGTCGCAATCGGCGTAGGTATTATAAAGATAAAAAGAGGCTCTCAGGCAAGCTTCAATGCCTAACCATTTGATAATTAATTGTGCGCAATGATGTCCCGCACGAAGCGCCACACGATGTTCTGCAAAGAAACTCGCCGCATCATGAGGATGAACACCGGTGATATTAAACGCTATTATGGAAGAATCGGCATCCGGATTATAAATTTTGATACCTTCAATTTTTTTCATTTGTTGAAAAGCATAATTGCGAAGTTTTTTTACATGATTTTCAACGGAAACAAGATCAGCTTTTTCAAGGTATTCAATCGCTGCTTTCAAGCCAATTACCGAGGCAATTGGCATGGTCCCTGATTCAAATTTGTAAGGTGCGTCTTTCCAAATGGCGTGATATAGATTGACTTCTTCATTCATTTCTCCACCAAGTTCGAGTGGTTCCATCGCATCAAGCAAAGCTTTTTTTCCATACAAAACACCCACACCGGTTGGTCCTAGCATTTTATGACCAGCAATGGCTAAAAAATCGACATCCAAACGTTTGACATCAATTTTAAGGTGCGGTGCAGCTTGGGCAGCGTCCACAATCACACATGCTTTTTTCTCATGGGCCAATTGGATAATAGCTTCTATCGGGGTCACATAACCCATCACATTCGATATATAAGTTAAAGCCACGATTTTAGTGCGATTTGTCAAAACTTTTTTAAAATTTTCGACGGTAATTCTTCCGTTTTCATCAAGTGGAATATATACGAGTTTCGCTTGTTTTAAAGTCGCTACTTTTTGCCAAGGCAGTACCGATGAATGATGTTCAAGTTCAGAGACAATAATCTCATCATCTTTTTGGATATTTGTCATTCCAAAGGACAATGCCACTAAATTCATCGCTGCAGTTGCGCCACGAGTAAAGATGATTTCATCTACTTCGGCATGAATAAAACTTGCGACCGCTTCACGTGTCGCTTCAAACAGTCTTGTTGCCTCATAAGCTTCATCATAAATGCCACGGTGAATATTAACCGATAAATCACGATAATAATTCATGGTTGTATCGATGACAGTTTGTGGCTTCAAAGCAGATGCGGCACTATCTAGATAAATTAAATCGTTATCTTTTAGTTGCGGAAAATCTTGACGCCAACGATTAAGTTCCATCGTTATCGACCTCCCATTTTCCGGGCAATAGCCTGGTTGATATATTTTTGATGCTGAATCAAAGGAAATGCAGTCACAAAAGGATCCGTATAGCCTTGAATAATCAATCTTTTAGCTAATAATTCATCGAGTCCGCGACTGGAAAGATAATATAACTCGTCTTGATTAATTTGACCCACAGCGGCACCGTGTCCCGCTTCAACATCAAATTCATTGATGATTAATTTGGGGTCAACTTCAATCCAAGCCTTCTCACCCAAAAGAATACCTTTTGAATGTTGAAAGCATTGAGATTGCGCACAATATTTATCAATCGTACCATATATATCAAATTTAAGATGCGACTGATCATTCGCAACCAAAGAATTATTGAGAGTCGAATAAGATTTTTTGGCTTTGTGGTCAACTTTTTGAGTGATAGATATATCATCGTTATGTTGGCCAATCACTAACAATTCGCTTTGAAAATTAGCCTCTTCTCCTAGTAAAACAGCCGAATCATTCATTGTTAACATTCCATCCATCAGAATGGCGGTTGTCAATTTCATCAACGCATTTTTAGCGAGTGATACTTTTCGTTCAATGTGACTGGGTGATTTCAGCCGTCCAATTATCATCTGAGTGATTTCAACATTAACATTTTCTTTTCCTAAAAAAGAAAGTTTAAGTGGACCCATGTGGGGTGAAGCAATGAGAAAAAAATTGATTTGCTCGGAGATATTCTTTGCAAATTCGAGTGAAAGTTCCATATCATGATTTTGACCCATCATGATTATATTGATGGGAGAATGATTTGTTTTTCGTTTATTAAATTTCAAACGGATAAACTTTTCATTCAGAAGCGATTTGATGGACGCATGCGTTTGTGTAATTTTCCCTTTTTGAATCAGTAAGGTATCCAGTTCGTTAATGAGCAAGTTGGGTATTTTCATCAGTCACCCTCCTACTTCAGTGGTACTTTTGTAGCACAAGTTCCAAGTGATACGGGTTTTCTTATCTCTTCAAGTTCTGTGACACCCAGTTCGGCTTTTAACCAGTCATAACCTTCAACATCGATTTTTGTAATTAATTCTTTTCCGCCGGTTTTGACAATTTCACCCTTGATCATAATATGAACAAAATCAGGCTCAATATAATCCAGCAACCTTTGATAATGCGTAATCAATATCATTCCTAAATCATTTGATTTCATTGCTGTAACATTTTCACCAACAATGCGCAAAGCATCAACATCTAAACCCGAATCGATTTCATCGAGAAAAGCAATCGCAGGTTTAATAAGCTTCATCTGTAAAATCTCATTACGCTTTTTTTCTCCACCGCTAAAACCTTCGTTCAAGTAGCGATGTGCCAAGCCTGTTCCCATTTGTAAATCTTGAGCCGCGCTTTCAAAATCAAGAATGAATTTGCCAATCCGTAGTTTTTTATCGTTTGGCATATGTGCTTGAACGGCTGTTTTTACGAAATCAAAATTCGTGACCCCCGGAACTTCGATGGGCGCTTGCATCGCAAGAAATATCCCTTTACGACTCCGTTCATCAACCGCAAGTGTAGTGATGTCTTCGCCATCGAGTAAAATAGATCCTGAAAGGATCGTATATTTTGGATGTCCCATGACGACGGAAGCTAAAGTTGATTTGCCCGTTCCGTTGGGTCCCATGATGGCATGTGTCTCTCCGCCTTTGACGGTTAAGTTCACACCTTTAAGAATGGTTTTATCTTCAACGGCGACATATAAGTCGCGAATTTCAAGAATTGACATATTATCCCTCCAAGTACCAGTATTATTTTACAATATTTAACCTTGCATTGCAAAAAATAATACTTTAATTCGTCTTTTACCCCATTTATTGCCTTTGAATAGCAGAAATAAAGAAAAGATGGTATCTTTTGGATACTCATCTTTGTGGTAATATCGGTTGAATCAAGGTTATTTTTCAATGGGTTCAGAGCCTAAAAAATCAGGACTTCGAACATGTTTGACGGTCGTGAGTTCTAACAACTTGCGAATGATGGTTAAAAAGATAAAAGAAAAGACACTCATGACAATCCCAATCATGTAAGCCCCCATACCAAAAGCAAGGCCAATCATTGCGCCCAACCACAGTGTCGCCGCAGTTGTTAAACCATAGATCCCATTGCTCGTTTTAAGAATGGTGCCTGCGCCTAAAAAACCTACCCCAACAACGACTTGAGCAATCACTCTTTGGCGTTCAAGACTAACGACAATTCCTTGGTCTGCAAGTTCGGTAGCAAGACGAACGGCATCATTGTATAAAAACTCTTGAAGAATCGCAATGCCGCAAGCACCAAAGGCGACCATCAGATGGGTCGTGATGCCAGCAATTTTGTGTTTCATTTGTCTTTCAAGTCCAATCAAACCTACAAAAACTGTGGTTAATCCCATTCGTAACATAATGGCCCAAAGCGAAGGATCGGAGTTGACTAAATCAAAAAATAACGTTTTTATCATGTAAAATCACCTGCTTCATCCAGTTTAAGAAAGCGCTTTACTTAACTGTGAGATTATTATTATATCAAAAAGAATAATCATAATCAAGGGTCTATTTCATTATCTTGCATAAGCAAAAGGGCATGGAATCAATCCCATGCCCAAATGGCTTTTTTATTTGAATTTTAAGCTTCAGGAAGTTGAGTTACTGGGGCAAAGAATTGGAAATTGTCAAACTCTAAAACTGTACCAGTTGCAACTAATCCTAATAACATGTCTAAACGGAAACGATCTTGAACGGCCGGTAAGAATAATACAACATGATTGTCACCTGCTTCAAGATTTACAACCACTTCAAAGTTTGCATTTGAATCATGCTTCATTTGGAAGATGAAGGAAGTCGCAACGCTAGCATTAACATCAAATTCAACGCGGTACAGAGCACCCACAATTAAATCAGCCGTCGGATGATTGTATTGAATTTGCAAAGCCCATGCTTCATGTCCTGCTTTAGTCACAGTAACCGTCAATTTTCCATCAGCGATGACTTCAGTGCCAATGTATTCGAGTTCGTCATCTAACCAACTAGCTCCAGTGGTTTTAAATTGTGCCCAGCCATCAGCGTGTTCTGCGCCTAATACTGCATCCGTCGCAAAATCGCCGTTGTCGATGTAGCCTTCAACTTCAAATGTTGGACGTGTGAGCATGAAATCAGAGAAGACTAACAATCCAGCTTCTGATGGATCGGTTGGAACTGTTTGACCAACATTAATTTGTAATCCGAAGGAAGGATTAACTGCAACGAAATCAATTTCGATGTGGTTGATTCCAGCAACAAGATTGAGAACGTAAGCCACATTCGTGCCACCAAATGCATTGTTCTTGATTTCAAGGGTAATCTTTCTAGCTACTTCAGAATCAATTGTTAAAGTCAAACGATATGCGGAATCAATTGCGATTTCTCCGCCTTTGTATTTCAATTGGATTGCCCAGAATATTTCGCCAGCATTGGTGATGTCTAGTGAAACTTCACCGTCTTCAAACGTTCCGGTGACGACAGGATAAACGGCCCAACCCATATTCCAAGCTTCTAAGCCATACCATAAAGTAAAGGTATCTTGAATGACTGTGTCAAATGGTAAACTTCCATTTTCATTTTCAACTGGGAAGATGTTTCCAATTGGCAAATCTTCTAACGTTTTGATATAAGGTTGATAGTATTCAAAGTTGTCAAATACTAAGACTGTTCCTGGCGCTTGCAAGCCAAGTAGAACGAAGAAACGGAATCTTGTTTGGTTTGCATAATAATGGAGAACAACATGATTGTCGCCTTGAACAAGATCATATTCGATATCGATATTTTCGGAGTCCTTCACACCTTTCAGTTGGAAGACAACCGTTGTAGCAACGCTCGCATTGACATCGAATTCGATTTGATAGAGTTCACCGACTAGCATATCAGCTGTTGGATGGTTGTATTGAAGTTGCATTGCCCAGACTGCGCCACCGGTTTGAGTCGTTGTCGAAGTCATAACGCCATTAGCGATGGTCAAAGTACCTTCATAGTTTGGCAATGCCCATGAATCAGGAATGCCTTGAGTTTTCCATTGTGCCCAACCGTCTTTATCAGTTTCAGCTATGGTTGCATCAGTTGTAAAATTACCATTTATAAAATAATTTTCAACTTTTTCAAGCGGTCTAACAACTAAGAAGTCATAGAACACCAATTCGCCAGCTTCTGAATCTGATGAGAAGTTACCAAGGTTCAATTGCATATTGAAGATTGGCATTCCAGCAACAAATGGCAATACAACATGATTGATACCTTCTACTAAATTAACATTTTGATCAAAATAAGTATTGTTTGTTCCAGAATCTTTAAGTTGTACATTGATTTGACGAGCAACTTCAGACTCTACTGTGAAACTTAAAACGTAATCATGTGTTACGGTGAGGAGTCCACCACGATAAATCAATTGAATATTCCAGAATGCATCGCCTTCATTGATAACATCGATGGTTGCTTTACCATCAGTAATCGTACCGGTATAATCTGTAGCATTCCAGTTTGCAGCCCAAATATAGAATTCAAAACGGTCACCTTTAGACGTTTGGATAGCGCCATCATCGTTAGCGACGGTTCCGAAACGGTTAAATTGATCAACCAATTTATGTTCTGTTGCTGCAAAATAAGTTACATTGTCGAATTCAAGGATCGTACCAGCTTCTTGTAATCCAAGGAGGATGAAGAAGCGGAAACGTTCTTGGCTAGCTTTGTAATAAAGAACAACGTGATTATCCCCGGCTTTCAAAGCGTAAGTGATATCAATATTCGCTGAATCAGTTGCACCTTTAAGTTGGAAGACAACATTTGTTGCAACGCTGGCTTTTACGTCAAGTTCAACGCGGTAATATGCGCCAACGATCATATTTGCTTCATCTTCAGGATGGTTGTACTGAACTTGCATTGCCCAGACAGCTCCACCTTTTTGTGTTGTTGTAATGGTCATGACACCATCTTTAATTGTTTCGGTGCCTTTGTAATTTGGTTGTGCCCAAGAATCAGCAATTCCTTCAGTTTTCCAAAGTGCCCAACCTTCTTCGTCTGCGCCAGCAAATGTAGCGGCGGTTGCAAAATCACCGTTGATGATATAATCTTCAACTTCAATGGTTGATAAAGTCAAGACGAAGTTTTTGAAACGAAGTTGTCCAGCTGTTGTAGTTTCATCAAACTTACCAAGGTTGAGTTGGAGGTTAAATGAAGTATCTTCAGCGGTAAATGGAACAAGAATGCGGTTCCAACCTTTCTCTAATACAACATCAAATCCTACGAAGGTTGAATTGTATCCATTATTCTTAACTTCAATATTAATCTTTCTTGCAACCGATGAATAAACTTCGAAGTAAGCTTCATAATCCATACCAGCGGTTACTGTGCGTGAATATTTCATTTGGATTGCCCAGAATTGGCTACCTAAGTTCATGATATCGAGAATAACTTCTTGATTTGCATAAACTGAAGTTAAGCTAGAACCTTCACCATTCCATAAATAGAATGTTTTTGGAGCAGCTGTTGTGCCAAGCTTAGTCAAATTAACATTCTCAACGTCGAAAATGTTACCAAGTGGTGGTACAGTTTCTTCGGGTTCTTCAACTGCGCCAGATTCCTCAAATAATTTGAGGTTCGTGAAAGTGAAGGTTCCGGTTTGAACGAGATCACCATAATTTCCGAAATGAATCTTCATGAAGAAATCGTTGTATTTCGAATTGAACTCTAAGACGATTTCGTTAGCGCCAACTTTTAATTCATAAGTTTGTCCTTTAGAAATTGGATCATTGTTCGTAGGTCCAGTCACTTCAACATTAATGATTCTTGCGGTTGTAGCCGTTAAAGTGAAAGATAATTTGTAATTTGCACCTTTTTTCAGCGGTGTTCCGGCTTTTGCTAAGTCATTCCATTGTAATTGAGCTCCCCAAGTGTCGTTAGCTTTTGTGACAACAGTGAGTTCAAAACCGTCAGTAATATATTCACCAGCAAGCAATGCACCGGCTGATTGATCCCAATAATAGAATTCACGGACGTAATCTGCATCGGTTCCAGTAATGAATTCCATTTCGGTTCCCACGGCAATAGCATCATTTTTGAAGAAGTTAGCTAATTCAGTATATTGGATTTCAATGGGTCCTTCATGAAGAACGAAATTAGAAAATTCCAAACGACCAGGATTAACTGAACCTTCAACTGAGCCGGTCAGGATGTTCACGTGAAGAACATTTTGATTAGCAATAAATACTGCTTCATATTCATGTGTTCCAACTTTGACATCTACAATACTGTGCGTATCGTTGTCGTAATCATTACCCGGTGCTTTGGTTACAAAGTCAATCATGCGGGTAACATCCGATGTCAATGTGAATGTGATCTTGTAGAAGCGTTTTGCTTCAAGCGAGATGTTGGTTAACATCATCGTTTGTAAAGACCAACCTTCAGGACCAAGGGCTTCTTGATCGATGATGAGTTTGTCATCTTTGACTTCGATGACGCCTGTCGTTCCGAGGATGTTTGTTCCAACGGCCCAATAATAGAATGTGTTGACAGCGCCTTGAGTGGTGGTCACAACATAATTGGTGCCAAGAATGGCTTCATTATCCCACTTCGTCGTTGCGGTAAATTCCATAACAATGGGAGCGGCAGAGAATTTGATGACACGGTTGGCTCTTGCCAATTTACTTTGAACGACGACTGAGTAAGTAATCGTACATACTTTGGCACCATTGGTTGTCAATTTACCATCGGTAATTTGGCAAGCAGCGTCATCACTGTTAAATGTGATTTGATTTTTATAATCGACTGAATCCGAACCTAAGGCTGTGACGCCTTCTAGTAAATCAAAGACTTCACCAGCAATAAGCTTATCTTCCTCAGTAAAACCCACATCCGTCAATCCGGCGAGGGTGATTGAGAAAGTTGAGCCCGATGTAGTCGTTGTTGTTGAAGACGGAGCTGTCGTTGTGGTCGTAGTTGTTGTAGTTGTCGTACAAGCAACCAGCCCGAATACTAACAATAGAGCTACTATTAAAGCTAATCCTTTCTTTTTCATAGATCCTCCTAAAAAAATTTTTTTTGGCCGTAACCGTTTACTTATTCATTTTATCATATCGTGTTAGCGATTTCAAGTGGAAAACTATACATCTATTTCACTTTTTTTTGAAAAGAAAATAGGGAGATGAAATTGCTTCATATTCCCTATTATTTTATATTTATTATTTTTCTTGAATAGAAGGATTGACATGAACCATGCAATGTTTGACATTTGGGATTTTTTCTTCGATGGTATCATGCAATTTTTGAGCAATATCATGAGCTTCCTGAACTGATAAATCGCTGCGAATACCGATTTCTAAATCAACGAAAAGTTTAGCTCCGAAAATTCTGGTTTTAAGATCATCAAGGCTTTCGACACCAGGTTCGTCAAGGACAAGTTTCCGGATATCCTCTAAGGTCAAAGGGTCAGTCGCTTGATCAACCACTTGTGAGATTCCCACTTTGATAATTCGAATCCCTAAAAACAAAATCATAAAACAAATGAGGACGGAGGCAATGGGTTCTAACACAGCAATCCCTAACATCGCTCCACCAACCCCTACGACAACACCCAAAGCACTAAACTGATCACTCCGGTGATCCCACGCCATTGCACTGAGGGAAGGAGAATTAGCGACTTTGGCATTGCGTTTGGTAAAATGATACATCAATTCTTTAATAAAAATCGTCATAATCGCCGCAATCAAGGCCACAATCGTCGGTTTTTCTAAAGAAAGACCTTCAAAGGCAAACCCATAAATATTCATGACCGCTGCTTTCCCAATCTCGAAAGCAGAGACAATCAAGGCTAATCCGAGGAAAACTGAAACCATGCTTTCAAACTTTTCGTGACCATAAGGATGTTCTTCATCACGTTCCTTGCGGCTATATTTTCCCGCTAACATGACCACAAAGGCGGTTCCGACATCACCTGCGGAGTTTAAAGCATCAGATATGATGGCTGTCGAACGTCCAATAATCCCCGCGGTAATCTTCATGATCATTAAAAAGAGATTCAAAATCATCGTCCAAATGGTTGTTTTTTTAATAATCATTGCTTCTTTTTTTAACTGGTTCATTGTTTTCCTCCAGATAAATGAAAATGCGGAGCATTGCTGTCCCGCATTTAAGCTGTCTTGCGACCCAGGATTATCCCTGTCAGATATTACTATTATATCGATTGCTCAATTTTTTGTCAATTCAATTTAGTCAAGTGTATCATATCCAGAGAATACTTGGTCAAAGTAAATTCCTCTAATTGCCAAGAGTGCAGCTTTGATTTCTGCATCACTGAGGTTACAATATGCACTGATTGAATTAACGAAATTTCCTGTGATTAAATCATCAGCGATAATAATGTTTAAGAAACCGACGACATACATCGAATCGTGTAAATCAGTGAAATAAGCTTCAATTGCGGTTGTCACCGATGTGGGAATAACTGGTACGGTGATGCCATAAGTTTGTCCAACTGTGGAACCGGTGCCATAAACGATTTCATAGAAACGATATTCCGCATAGATTTTAAGTTGTTCTAAGGTGGGTTTAGCGTTTTCGTTTTCAATGCCAACCGTATAAAGCGGTTTATTATCATTGTCATAGGTCATTTCAAACTTCGCAGAAGGTTTTTCAAAATTAGTTCCTGGTTTTACTAATAACAAGAACATTCCTTCTTTAGCTTGTACTAATTGAGAATAATAATGTGATGCTTTGGCCACATTAGCCTCTAAACGATATTCATCATAAGCATTCGCAAAACCCTCAATCAACGAGTCTTGAAATTTATTAACGGTTGTCAAATAAGTCAATTCGTTTAAATTCTCCGTCATTAAATGGAATCCATATTGTTTGTAAAGACCCCATGTCGCATCATCCCTTTTGGCTTTGTTATAGGCCGATATTAAGGAGGTGTAGGTGTTGGTTGACGTTTCTAAGTAAGTACGAATCGCGGTTTCAAATCCGGCTAATAGTGTCTCATGGGCAGTGGTATCCACGAGTGCATTTAAAAAGTCATCATAGTTGTCCGCGGCTCCATTTTCATCACGGTCAACATAAATCTTTAGATATTCAACTTTTAAGCTGAAATAATTATCGTAATAATCTGAAATCAAATCATAAAGATAATCGGCCAATAACGTCCAGTTATTCTTCGTTATTTCATCATAGATGACATAGGGTTGGAGCGTTGATTTAACGTAATACTTCCCAATCATTTCTTGTTCGGATTTTGCACCATAAGCTAAATAAATGTATTCCTCGAAGGTGTAATAATAGATATAATAACTCGCTTCAAAACTTTTTTTCAATTGTGCGAGTGTTGTCGCATGATCCGTAAGTTTTGTCGATGAATTCTTTGAAAGGTCAAATTGACACGTTGTTTGTCCAACACAATAGACATCAGCGAAGTGACGGTCCATGACGACGGCCATTTGTGCGGCATACAGGACATATAACGCTCCGTTTTTGTTTAAAGCAAATGTCAATAATTCATCGGCTGTAATGGAATGCCCATCAAAACTAGCAACGAGTCTCTCATCACCAATTTCATTTAATTCATACGTTGTATCAATGGCTTTATAGTCAATACCCAAATAATAATCATACAATTCAAAATTCTTTAAAGT
>DILB01000010.1:11928-12369 GCA_002424815.1 Caryophanales bacterium UBA5603 | reverse complement strand
CCTGCGTATTTCACCGGTGCATAAGTATAAAACAGTGATTTTGCCGTACCAGCGACAGCTTCTTCATAAGAAGCTAAAGTCTGAAACATGAATTTAGCTAAATTCAATTGCGTATCACGGGTTTCAATATAATTGTGTTTTAAATCATCAATTTCTTTAAGTGATTGAAGGTTCGCTGCTTCAGAAACAGTAGAACGATAAGTTCCATACACTAAATTATACATTTGGATAAATGCAACCACTAATTCATCGTTTGTCAAAACAGCGGTATTCGTTTCATTAAAACTAGAAGAAGCTACTTCTTCGATTGGCTTAGTGCCTGTATATCTTCGAAGGGTTCCGTTCAACGAAACAAGATTTAATGCGCGCATGACGTTTTTGGCATCGGTTTCACCATAAAAACGGATTTTAATTGCACTTAAATCTTCAAAATAAGTATTC
>DILB01000010.1:0-11821 GCA_002424815.1 Caryophanales bacterium UBA5603 | reverse complement strand
AACAAAAGCATATTTTGATTATAGACTTCTTCAGCATCCGCTAATTCATCTTCACTGAAGGCTGCAATCTTTGTATCATCATCGGTATTGTATTTCAACACTTTAATTTTATTGACTATTTCCTCGGCTGTCACTGAAGTGATATAAGATTCGAATAAAACTGCATCAACCATGAATAATAGTTGATTGATGCCATCATTCGATTTGAATTCTTCATAAACATCATTATAGGTGACGCCATAATTAGCGCCTTGGAAAAAAATCGCATCAGGGTTGGACAATTGGGGTATAACGGCCCCATTCGTTCCCGTCAGGACAGTGGTTTTTTCTTTACAGCCGAGGACTGAAAGTCCTACAAGCATCATAAGAAAAGCAATCAAGGTTTTTCTGAACGTTAATCTCATCATCTTAAAACTCCCTTATAAACTCTTTGACACTAATATCTATTATATACTATTAGGTCTTTCTTGAGAAACTTTTTTTATTGAAACGAGAAATATCTGTATCGATTATACTCAAAAACAATGTTGTTTTTGTGAAGAAAGAAAAGACGGTTGCGATTGCAGCCGTCTAAGAGAAGATAGAGACTATTCTGTGAGTGAGTAATCCATCGCTAAATAACGTTTGTACATCTTGTAACGCGATTTAGCACCCTCAAGGTTTTGATTGAGTAAAATTTCTGCTTGCGAAGGATTGATTTTTGCAAGTTGCGCATAACGCGATTCAGACAGCAAGAAGTCATGATATTTTGACCAATCAGGTTCTTTCGAATCCATCTGCAAAGGATTTTTGCCAACCGCTGCTAAACGTGGATCATAACGGAAGGTCGGCCAGTAACCGCATTCAACCGCCAGTTTAGCTTGTTTGTGGGAAGTTCCCATGCCATCATTGATTCCATGAGCGATACATGGACTGTAGGCAATAATCAAAGAGGGGCCTGGATAAGATTCTGCTTCTTGTAAAGCTTTTAAGACTTGGGCACCGCTAGCACCATGAGCAATCGTTGCAACATAAACATGACCATAAGTCATCGCAATCGCAGCGAGGTCTTTCTTTTGCGAAGGTTTACCTGCAGCGGTAAATTTAGCAATCGATCCAGAACGAGCTGATTTTGAGGATTGTCCACCGGTGTTGGAGTAAACTTCAGTATCTAAAACTAAAATGTTAACATCTTCATGGTTAGCGATGACGTGGTCTAAACCACCAAAGCCGATATCATAAGCCCAGCCGTCGCCACCAATAATCCAATTGGATTGTTTGACAATATAATCTTTCAGTTCAAGAATTTGCAATGCTTTATCCGATTGATCATTTTCAAGCAATGGGATTAAACGGTTTGCAATCTCAAGTGTTTTATCACCATTATAACGGTTCTCAAGCCAATCATGCATTAAACCTTTAATGGTTTCATCTTTGAAAGTTTCAAGTCCGGCAACAAAAGCATTTTGGAGTTTATCGCGTAATGTTTCGGTAGCTATTTTCATGCCAAATCCAAATTCTGCGTTATCTTCAAATAATGAGTTTGCCCAAGCTGGACCACGGCCATTTGCATCTTTCGTATAAGGCGATGCGGGGAAGGATGCTCCATAAATGGAAGAACAACCTGTCGCATTGGCAATAACCATCCGTTCTCCGAATAATTGCGTTACCATTTTAATATAGGGGGTTTCACCACAACCTGCGCAAGCACCGGAGAATTCAAAGAGCGGTTTTGCAAACTGTGTATTTTTAAGGTTTGTTTTGCCAACTAAATTGACTTTACTCGTCACTTCATTGTAAAGATAATCGGCCTTTAAATGTTCTTTATTTTCAATCGCAGTCGCAATCGGACGATATTCCAAAGCTTTTGTCTTGGCAGGGCAGGTATTGATACAAACACCACAACCCGTACAATCGAGCGGTGAAACTTGAATACGATATTTTAAGCCTTCTAAACCTCTTCCAACTGCATCCTTCCAGACAGTGCCTTCTGGTGCTTTTGCAGCTTCATCAGGAGTAGCGAGAATCGGTCGGATACAAGCATGAGGACAAGCGTAAGAACATTGATTACATTGAATACAGTTTTCTGAAATCCAAGTAGAAACTTCTTCTGCAACTCCCCGTTTTTCAAACGCGGAAGTTCCGTGAGGAATTTGACCATCTTCATAGCCTAAGAAGGCTGATACAGGGAGGTCATAACCTTTGATTGCGTTGACAGCGTCCGCAACATTTCTAACGAAATCGGGACGTTTTGGATCGATTGTAACTTCATCGACAAGATTCGCCCATTCAGGTTTAATGACAACTTTAATCAAATCTTCTGCCCCGCGATCAACGGCTGAATAGTTCATCAGAACGATGTCTTCGCCTTTTCTTGCGAAGGATTTTTCAGCGGCGGATTTCATGGCTTTTTGAGCTTTTTCATATGGCATGATGTTGGTGGCTAGTTTGAAGAAAGCAGATTGCATAATCGTGGAAATAAGTTTAACTTCCCCGAGTTCTTTCGCTAATTTATAGCCATCAATAATATAGAAACGAACATTCCGTTTAGCGAGAATCCGTTTGACATTGTTGGGAAGGAACTTTTCAATCTCTTCAGGCGAATGAGTTGTGTTAAGTAAGAACAAACCGTTTTCGCGGATACCACCGATTAAATCAAATTTTGTTAAGTATGCTTCTTGAGAACAAGAAACAAAATGGGGATTATTGACAAGATAGGTAGAGCGAATCGGATTTTTACCGAAACGCAAATGCATTCTTGTGACGCCACCGGATTTCTTAGAATCATATGAGGCATAAGCCTGACCATAAAGATCAGTATAATCGCCAATAATTTTTGAGATGTTTTTAACCGCACCCACTGTACCATCAGATCCTAATCCAAAGAATAACAATTCTGTGGTGTCGGGATCGGCAACGTCTGGGGTTGGAACGTCCGGAAGACTTGAGAAATTGACATCGTCGTTAATACCAATGGTAAAATGATCTTTTTGAATGCCTTTAAGGTTTTCGTACACAGCGAAGATGTGTGATGGGGTTGTATCTTTGGAAGAAAGACCATAACGTCCACCAATGATGATGGGTTGTTTGTCTTTATTATAGAAAACACTTCGAACATCAAGATATAATGGTTCACCCGTTGCGCCTGCTTCTTTGGTACGATCTAAAACAGCGATGCGTTCAACGGTTGTTGGGAGTGCATCGAAGAAATATTTTTCTGAGAAAGGACGATAGAGATGAACGGAAAGCAGACCGACCTTTTCACCCACCGCTAATTTGAAATCGATGACTTCACGAATGGCTTCTGTGACAGAACCCATTGCGATAATAACATCGGTTGCATCCTTGGCACCATAATAGGAGAAAGGACGATAATCTCTACCTGTTTCTTTAGAGATTTCTTTCATGTATTCATTGACGATATCGGGAATCGGCGTATAATATTTTTCTTGAACTTCTTTGGCTTGGAAATAAACATCGTCATTTTGTGCCGTTCCACGCGTAACAGGGTTGGCAGAATTGAGTGCACGTTTACGGAAGGCTTTGACAGCTTCTTTATCAAGCAAACGGTCAAAGACGGCGTAATCTAGAACTTCAATTTTATTAACTTCATGGCTGGTACGGAAGCCATCGAAGAAATGCATAAAGGGAATGGAAGATTTGATAGCCGCAAGATGAGCAATACCAGCCAAATCCATGGTTTCTTGAACGGAGCCTGAAGCTAATAAGGCAAATCCGGTTTGTCTCGCTGCCATAACATCTTGATGGTCGCCAAAAATGGATAAGGATTGAGCCGCAATCGAACGAGCAGCAACATGAATAACACCGGGGAGTAATTCACCGGCAATCTTATACATATTAGGAATCTTTAAAAGCAAACCTTGAGAAGCGGTGAATGTTGTCGTCAAAGCACCTGAAAGTAAGGAACCGTGTACGGTTCCAGCTGCGCCGGCTTCGGATTGCATTTCAATAACTCTAACAGGCATTCCAAATAAGTTTTTCTTACCTTGAGAAGCCCATAGATCGACATGCTCTGGCATGGGTGTCGATGGTGTGATTGGGTAAATACCCGCTACTTCAGTAAACGCGTAGGCACAATAAGCCGCTGCCTGGTTACCATCCATGGATTCGAATTTCTTCTTTGTTGTCATGGAAACAACCTCCTATGATTTTATATTTTATTCTTTGATATCCAACTAATTATTATACTTCATTATCTGTTTTAAGACAACCTTAATTCGGAAATAATACGCTTTCATTGAAAGCTCAGTGCCGTTTCAAAGAGCGCATTCGCTTTAGTAATATATGCTTCTGCAATCGCTTTGAAATCAAGGTGTAATTCTTGTGATAGCCCAATGGCTTCTTTATATAAAGCCACGTTGTGCCATTGAAGACATTGAAAGGTACGCCATAGATAAAGTCTTAACCATTCTTCTTGCTTGGGGTCTCTGCCAAGATAAACTGGTAATAATCCCGTTGCATATTTAAAGTCATTATTGCCAAAACAAGCGATATCATATAAGGGATCATTGTTCCCGCCAAATTCCCAGTCCACTAATAATAACGATTCATCGGGACGAACGATAAAATTCGAAGGTTGTGAATCATTATGACAAAGAACTTTGATTTGCGATTCGAGAAATAACTTAAATGTTAAAAATCGGTTCAAGATATCATAATAGTTCGGTTGGTGATGAATGCCTTCGGTTTCAACTAATAATTCGTTTTTTTTAAGCCGTTCAAAGGGAGCATAATCATTGTTTGCGAGAATGCCTGATGTGTGAAGCCGTTTAAGCATCTGTGATGCTCGGTCATAATATCGTGCGGGATCAAGAACCATTAAAGGTGTTCCTTCGACATAACGACTGATTTTATAGCCTGTTTCTAATTCAAGATCAATTAAGAGATTACCATCGAGATGTAAATCTTTAATCAAGTCAAGTGTCGCTTTCTCAATGTGACGATCGACAAATGCAAAAGCGTTTTTTCCAGGAATTCGAAACGTAAAAAAATTCTGATATATTTTGACAACATAGTTGCTATTGGACATGCCACCTTTTAATCGATCAATGACCTCAATGTCTTGTTCGGATACTTTAAAATGCTTCGCCATTCTTGATTTAGTGATGGCTTCATGACTCATAATATTACCTCCTGAAGTGGATAATCCTGCATGGCATATAAAATCTTATAATCATCATAAATTAAACCTTGTTCTTCAAAGACCCTTCGATAGACAGAAAGTGCCATCTCTGGTGTATTACATTCTTCGGAAAGATGAGCTAAGATAATGGTTTTAGTATTAATCCCAATGACGTTAATCAATAAAAATGCGCTATCTTCATTCGATAAATGACCTTGATCGTCTAAAATACGTTTTTTTAATAACCAAGGACGATCGCTTTCGAGTAACATTTCGGGTTCATGATTCGATTCAACGATGTAAGCATCAGCGTTTCGAATGATGTCAAAGTGTTTTTGGGGGTAATACCCCGAATCCGTCATATAGACGAGGCTTTTGCCTGCTTCTGTGAATTTATACCCACAAGGTTCTAAAGCGTCGTGATAGGTCATAAAAGGCCGAACGGTAAAGCCATCTGGCATCAATATTTGGTCAAAATTAATAAGTTCAATTAAATTGGGATCTAATCCGGTTAAAATCATCTTTGGTAAATTTTTATAAGTTCCTTCCGTCATGTAAACGCGTGGTTTAAATTTTTTTACAACGCTGACGAGTCCGCTGACATGATCCGTATGTTCATGGGTGATAAAAACCCCTTCAAGATGCGTTAAAGTTTTATGAACGATTTCAAGTCTTGATTGTACTTGCCTGAGTGAGATTCCCAGGTCAATAAGATAGATATTTTGACCTATTTCGAGATAGGTACAGTTGCCTTTTGATCCGCTAGCTAAAATCGTAAATTGCATTGATATCACCTGTTGATTATTATACCTTATCGACGTCACTTTTTAAAGCAAATAAAAAGCGAAACCCTTGCTGGGGTTTCACTGATGGTTTTCATCGTTTGGTTTCGTTTCTAATTCTCGCAATTTTGCTAATTCTGCTTCAACCAGTTTAGCTTTCGCTTCTATCAATTCTTTATTACGGCTGAGTTTAATTTCTTTGACGATGTTGATAACTTCAGCAATGCCAATCAAGATAAAGATACCAATCGCAACACCGTAGATGATATTAATTCCTCCACTGATGATGCCACTATATGCTTGACCCAGCCATGCGGATTTTCCTGTGACTTCGCCAATCACAAAAGTTTGAGAGAAATTGATTTCCCAATCATTGATTAAACCATGATTATTGTCACCTAAAGTTGTGAACTTCCAGACATCCGTCGATGTATCGATACTGACGATACGGTGCGTAATGATAATTTCTGGTTTATCGGGACGTCGAAAGGTTATGATGTCATCGACTTCTAAACTATGAGGATCAACCAGTTTTACAAAAACCAAATCGCCTGTCATCAGTTCTGGTTCCATAGAAGGTGTTTCAACGGAAAAAATGCTGTAACCAAAAACTGCAGGTGTTCGATCATTTCGAAGTGAAATCACAATTTGAATGATTAAAATCAGTGCCATGGCAAAAAAGAAATAAGGAAGAACATTGATGATTTTTTTAAGAATATTGAAAATCGTTTTCATCCGTTTCCTCCTTATCGATATTATTTAAAAAATCATACTATGGTAATAAGTACCCGGTTTGAAAATCATAGGTGGTTAAATCGTTCCAAACGAGATTGTTGGTTTGTTTAACTTGGATCGTGATTTTAATAGTGACGGATTTGGAGGCAAAATCAATCGATGTTTTATTTCCATCGTAGTAAAGTGAAGATAAGATGGTTAATGGTCCGGAATTTGCTTGGAAGGCGTAATCGGTGGCTGAAAAATACCAATAACCAGGGATTTCGTCTTCTAAATTATCGTCGTAATAAAAAAACTCAGAAGGCATATCGACAAATAAATAGTCGCCAACGCCTGTATAAGTGATGAGTTCGCCTATTTCATCTTCAACACTATCATAGTATGTATACTCAATCCTGATCCGTAATTGCGATGAAATATTGGATTGATTATCTAGAATAAAGGATTCTGCGATGAGTTCGTTACTCGGTACAATGGGTTCTTCCGTATCAAGCCATGCGCCTGATTTAAGATAAACGATTTCACCAACTGAAACATATTGACTCGTCAATGTAACTTGTTTAGAAAACCAACCATAAGTAATCGCAATCATCGACAAAGCAACGATTGTTATAATCAAGGAAGATATCGAAATCAAGAGCGATTTATTTTTCATGTTATCACCTACTCCTGAGCCAATTGAACTTGAATTTGTGCAATAGATAAAGCTAGATTTCGGAAATCATTACCAATCGCATTCGAGATGGATACGGTGAAATAGATGGTTTGTTCTTCATCGACAATCAGTGTAACATTACTGGCAATCATAATTCTGGCGGTTGATTGATCACTGCCAATCAATATATTTCTTAAAAGTGATGAATTGACCACAAACGAATTATCCGTGTTGGAAGCGGTCAAAAGAACGCCATCCAGTAAGGAATTAGAACTCAAATATCCTAAAGGATTGACAACGCCATCAATGAAACTAGATAAGAATATATTAGTTGAAACATCAATGCCACCGGTATTTTTGACAATGAGTCGATAATAGAAAATATCGCCAGGGACTGCATTTTGGATGAGGATTTGATCAACGGGCAAATAATCAATGCCATCCGTCGAGTATTCTAATATAGCTGAAGCATCAATATCTAAAACATTAATCGTTGTTGGCCCCAAATTAACTTCTTGAGAGACAGTTAACCAAGCAAAGGTCGCAAAGACAAGCAAAAGCGCGGCACTAACAAGTGCCAAAATCGACATTAGCATGCGATTTTTCACAAGTCTCACCTCGCTTTTGGGTTTTATGTAAATTCAGTTTCTATGACTTAGGTGTTGGTTTTTTATTCGTTGATGTCGTTTTAGTGACTTTTGGTTTTGCACCTGAGGTTTTGCTCGTTACGACCGGTTTTTTGACATCCGTTTTTGAAACAGGGGTTTTACCGGTCGTCACGGGTTTTTTAACCGGTTGTTTTTCACTAGCTATCGGTGTTGCTGGACTGGATATATTGATTTTTTTCAAAGGTAAGGTTGGATCATTGTTAATTTTGAGGCGATCATGTTCTTGTTCTAAACGGGCTTCTCGCAATTCTTGTTGACGAATGCGTTGTTTTTCTAAACGTTCACGTTCGAGACGTCGTTCTTTTTCTTTGGCTTCTTTCAGTTTTTGAGCCGCTTTTTCTTTGGCTGTTTGTTCAGCCATTTTTTCTTTCAGTTTTTGTTTGGCTAACAGCGCTT
Source organism: Caryophanales bacterium UBA5603 (assembly GCA_002424815.1). GTDB lineage: Bacteria > Bacillota_I > Bacilli_A > Izemoplasmatales > Hujiaoplasmataceae > UBA5603. The sequence continues at coordinate 3,463 of DILB01000010.1, read as the reverse complement.
TTTCTTTGGCTACCTGAGTTTCTTTCGCTTGTTTTTCGTAGCGGCGACGTGCTGCCGACTCAAGAACTTGATGCGCTTGTTGTATTTTGATTAATTTTTCGATTTCTGCAAGCTCTTTAGCAATTCGTTCTTTTTCTTCGAGCGCTTCTTTTTCAGCTCTAATGCGTTCAGCTTCAGCTTTTTCAGCAGCGATTTTATCTTTTAAATCATCCTTAAGATTTCGGATCTCAAGCAGGGCAATTGCCTTATTAGTGGCAATCTGCTTCAAATCATCGCGTTTGAGCTGTTCAACCATTTTGTATACTTTTAAGATTTCTTCTTGATCAAGAATTTTTTCTTCTAAAGACCGTTCTTCTTCATGAATTTCAAACGTCGATTTGATGTAGTCTTCATAGACGCCGTTGGTGATATTGTTGAGTTGAGCAAAGACGATATCAATCGATTCTTGAATGGACATTCCCGCTTCTTTTAAAGATTTGAAACGAGAATAGTTCGCACGTTTTATCTGGTCAAGATAAAATTGATTTAAGACATTTGAACCTAATTGAATATGACCGGCTTCTGGTAAAATATCTTGAGGAATATTTTTAACAATCTTCGGTTTTTTTTCTTGACGGAATTCATAAGGATTATCTTCAGCAATTGAAAATTCATCCTTTTGGTGTTCCGCAATGGTCGCAAAGAAAACCATTAAAGCATTATTGACATCCTCGATAAAATCATCTTCAAAGATGGTATCGCGTTCATAGACTTCAACGTCAAAACCGATTTGGTCGATTGAATCCATCATCGTCCATAAAGAATAACATGTTTTGAAATCCGTATTTTTAGAAATGATGTTTGTTCGTTGAATGGGTGGCGTAATTGGCAAAAAGCTTTTCATCGCTTGCATGAAGTTTGACATTTTAATATTTGTCAAATTCGTTCTTAAATCCGTCATTCTTTCAAACATTTCTTTGTTTTTAATGTCTATTTCATCGGCTGGCAAGGATTCTTGAACTTTGAGCGTTAAATCAAAATCGATATTCGCACCATTCCAATTCGTATCCGATTTAACGTTAAATACATTAACATATTCTGTATGCATTTTACGAACTAAGATATCATAACGCTTTTCAACAAATAAATAAATTTTATCAACTAAAGTCTTCAAAAAACGATTTTCATAAGTTCCTAAATCCGATTCATAATAAGTTGTTAAAATTTTCGTTGGTTTGACTAATCCTTCTTTGTCAACCGAACGAATATTTTGAGTATTTGTTGCTAAGTGTCTTACCGATTCTTTACCAACTTTTCTTGCTAATTCAATGGGAACAACTTCTTTTTCGGTCTTAATATTCTCTTTAGGATTACGAGTGAGTTTATCAATAACGGGAACGGCATCCTCCATCGTTTTCATCCAAGTGTCTTCAAAAATTCGACGCTCGCGACGTTCCTTTTGATAGAGGGTCATGTTCCCGCTTTTAAGAAGATTTAGAAAAACTTTAGCAAATTCATCGGTTTTATTAACGCCGGTAAAAGTCGTATTAATTTTCTTAAAATATTTTTTAGCTGTTGAATCATCCATGTTCGAAACCTCCTAGAGCATCTTCTGCAGATTTCGAATGAATTTGATTGATTCTCCAAATGCATTCTTACCGAAAATTTTCTGGATTTGGATCACAAGTGTATCCATTTCATTTCTTAAGAATGATAGATTCAAACTTTCAAACTTCCGCAAAATTTTGTAAGCAAAGATATAATCCAATCCGTCTTCTTCTGTGCCTCCACATGCAACATAGACAGGAATAAATTTGGCTAATTGAACCATAATACGGTTACCAAAAGCAATTTTGAAATTTTGTTGAACATATTTGTCTAAAACCGAGAACTTTTCAATCAAAGTTCTGGAGACGGGGTATTTATAGAAAGCTTCATCAAATAATTCGCTGAGATAAGTATAAGACATGCTTACAGGTTCAGTTTCTGGGGCTTGGAAGAATTCTCCTTTTGCTTCAAATTCTAAAGCAATGGCACGGTCATAAACTTTATCGGTGATGGTAAAAGTTGAATCGTCTTTATTGGCGGTTCCAACAAACCATAAATTGTTAGGTATTTGAAGCTTGCCATTTATAACTTTTATTGGGTCATTGCCTTTAGGATCGGGAACTAAATCAATTTTCCATTCTGAAGAATCCGGCATTTCCATGATAGAAAGAAATTCGGCAAAGTAATATTCAATACGAGCTAAGTTCATTTCATCCAAGACGATGAAATTGATATCTTTACGATAAGAAGATTCATAAATTGCTTTTAAAAATTCTGTTTCATTGAAACGTTTGGTAAATTCGTTGAGATAACCTAAAATTTCAGCACGGTCACGCCAAGAAGGCTGAACCGAGATAATATTCGCATTGTTTCTAAAGAATTTTGCCATCGCATAAGGTAAAGAAGTCTTACCAGTACCTGAGATACCTTCAAGGATTAAAACCTTCGTAGAGGCCAAACCCGCAAAGAATAATGAAATCATTTTCGGTGTATAGTAAAGTTTTAAATTTGAAGCTGCAAAATTAACAAACCGAGAAACTAAATCAGGCAGTGCAATCAAATCAGTTTCTTCCATGTAAATATGCGTATCTTTCCCTGCATATTCTTTATCAACTTGAATCAACTTGACAAAGCGAGAGGGTCCAGTATTGGTATCTGGACGTTCAGGTTGTGAAGTGCTTTCAGGTCGAGAGGATCCAACGACAACTGAAGCGGGTCCTGAGGCGTATCCCATACCCGGTTGAACAAAGCCGCGTCCACCCAAGGGTGCCGTAATAATCTTTTCTGAAGGTTGACCTGTTGACGCATTAATGCCTAATTGAGAAACTTTCATCGCCAGGATTTGATTTTTCTCATCAACTAGACTCACAACTTTATCATTAAGGCTGGCAATTTCTTCAATTAGATCATTTTTTTCAATTTCAATGGATCTAAAGGACAAATATTTTTTAACCCACAGAACAATTTTAGCAATCACAAAAACAACTAAGGTTAAATTAAGAATCGAAGTGACGATAACCATGATCCAAGATACAGGTGTAAATGTGCTAGCTTCAGCCCCAAGGAGTTGGAAGTATGATTGAAAATTATCGAATGTTTTAACAAAGATGCCTTTCCAAATTACTTCAGTAATAAAAAAGAGGAAATCTTCCCAAAGATATGTGAAAAGTTCGACATAATAGCGCGAAAACTCATTCATCTTTCGATTCCTCCTTTATATAGAATTATCCCACAGGATAAATCCATTAATTTATTCTTTTTTGGGTGTGTTGGCTTCTTCAGCCTTGGCTTTTTGTTCTGCCTCCAGTTGGGCCTTAGCAATGGCAATTGCTTCTTCTTGCAAACTGACTCTATCACCAAGAGCTTTCTGTACGTTGTAATCCGATACAACTTTAACAAATTTAATGATTTCATATACTAAGAAAGTGAAACATGG
>DILB01000005.1 GCA_002424815.1 Caryophanales bacterium UBA5603 | reverse complement strand
AACCTAAGATGTTTCCCATGGGATCAATCTCAACGCGATCAAAACCAACTTTTAACATTTCCTCGCGAATTCGTTTAATCACCAACTCTTCATCACACGATTCAGAAGGAATTCTTACCATGTCTCGTAAAAAAGCCGAAATATCCGCTTTATAAAATTCTGCTTGTTTTAATATTTTTGCATAAAGCGCTTTTGTCATTTTTTATCCCTCATCTTTTGAATCTGTTCATCATACTTCATAACTTTATGATATTCAGCTTCCCAAAACGCCGGATGACGCATGGCGTCCAGATAAGTTTGAGAATAACCGAACTTTAACCAATCTAATTCTTTTTGATGGAATAACTTTTCTTTTTGAACAGCGGGACGATAATCGACGATATCTTCACCATTGGCTTTCATGAAAATATCATTAAACCAACGTTTTTGAACAAAATCAACCGTTTCAAGATATCGAGTTTCTAAATTTTCTAGAACCGAAGGATATCGATCAAAGCCATCGGTCGCAATTGTGACCACATTGTCTTGATCGCCGAGTTTGAGATATTTGGCCATTTTAATGGCGCCTAGAATATTACAAACCCCCGATACGCCAAACAAATCGCGCATCGTCTCAAACTGGGCATCGCTGATACCTATTTCATTTAAAACGTGTTTGCCATCATGGATAATTTTTAAACCTCTGACGGCATCATCATCTTTCACCAAACAGACGAAATCAGTATTTAGGATATTATGAATCAACGTACACATCTTATCACCGATACCTTCAATCCGATGTTGTCCGCGTCCACCATTCATCAGGGTTGAACATTCATAAGGTTCAATCGCAACGATTTTTGCTTCTGGGAAAACTTGTTTGATTGCATCTCCCGCCGCTAACGTTCCCGCACTGCCAGGCGCTGAAGTGAAACATGCAATGCGCCCATTGCCAATGCCTTGAATGGATTCTATCGCTGAATGGCCGGTCACATGGCGATGAAAGCGATAATTTGGCATTAATTCAAATTGAGCTAATGCTCGATAATTCGGTATCTTTTTTAATTCAAATGTTCGCTCTAAAGTTAAGATTACATCTGATTCAGTCCCTGGTGTTAAATCGAGTTTTGCGCCATACCTCTGAATTCGATCATAACGTTCTTTGCTCATATTGTCAGGCATAATAACGATGGAATCATATTTCATTAAATTGCAAATATAAGCGACACCAATGCCAAAATTTCCAGTTGAAGGACCTAAAATGGTGTGTTTGCCTGGTAATATCGTTCCGTCGACACACCCTTCAATTAAGGTTGAATACGCTGGACCTACCTTATGCGACCCTGAAGGAAAATATTTACCCAATAAAACGACGATATTACAATCAACACCCGTCAAAGCTTTTGGTAAAACGATTTTATTGATTTCGCCTTCATCATTACGCCAGTTGATATTGAAAAGATTGATGGGATCTAGTTCATCATTTTTAGCATGGAGGGCTCGGTTGCGAACCGAGGCTTCTATTTTATTGGGATGTAACATTTCTTCATAAGTGGGGCCAAATGGAATTTTATTCATAATTTCTCCTTTTTCAGTTCATTCAGTAATGGTTTTAACAAATTAAGATCCGGTTTAATGAATATCGGCTCTTTGATGGCTTTCATCGCATTAACAGTATCTTTCAAGCCGTTGCCCGTCACAATCACGGTAATCGATTCATGCGTTAAAATGAGACCCGTTTGTTTTGCTTTTATTAAACCTGCGAGTCCGGCAACGCCTGCAGGTTCACCGAAGATGCCTTCAGTTTTCCCAAGCAATGACATGGCAAAAAGAATTTCTTGATCCGAAACTGTTATCCACGCTCCCATGGATTGTCTAACAGCTTGGATTGCTTTTTGAGGATTTCTTGGAATCCCGACGGCGATGGAATCCGCAATCGTATTTTCTTCGGTCTCCAAAATATCTCGATGTTTAATCCATGCTTCATAGAACGGGGCGCAGCCTTCGGCTTGAACTCCTAATAATTTCGGAATTTTATCGATTAATCCAAGCTCATAAAGATCTTTAAAGCCTTTATAAACCCCTCCGATAGTGCAACCATCGCCCACAGAAACAACCACCCAGTCTGTGGGTTTAAAATCCATCTGTTCTGCGATTTCATAAGCGACCGTTTTCTTGCCTTCGATTAAATGAGGATTGATTGCTGCGTTACGATTGTACCATCCATATTGGGCAATCGCTTCTTTAGACAGTGCGAAGGCATCTTTATAGTCACCGTCGACTAAAATAACTTCCGCACCATAAATTCCTAATTGGGCAAGTTTGCCTTTGGGGGCGCGTTTTGGGACAAATATAACGGCTTTCATTCCCATTTTAGCTGCGTTTCCCGCCAAACTGGAAGCTGCGTTCCCAGTTGAACTACAAGCAATCACCGACGCATTACTTTCTAAGGCTTTACATATGCCAACAGCGGAGGCGCGATCTTTAAGCGAACCGGTAGGATTGAGTCCTTCATCTTTAACATAGATTAAATCAAATCCAACGGCTTTCTGTAAATTTAAGGTTTGATACAAGGGTGTCCAACCAACCTTCAAAGCCATTTCTGGTCGTTGTTCAATACTCATTAAGGGGGTATAACGCCACATCGTATAGTCTTGATTATTTTTAAAGTAATCTCGGTTAACGACTTTTTTCATCGCTAAATAATCGTAATTGATTTCTAAAATACCTAACTCGCCACAGACAGGACAAGTCATCACTGTGGCGTTTGGTTGATATAACCGATGACACAAAGTACATTCATAATTTTTGATGAAATTCAAATTAACCACCTTCTTCGATACCGACTAATGCAAATTTCGCGACATCAAATAATCCTTTATCAGTTAGTTTAAGTTCAGGAATAACGGCTAAAGATAAAAATGCAAGTTGTAAGAATGGATCATCTATGCTCGGTTTAACACCCATGTCCCTGGCTATATTTTCCATATTTTGTAATTTCAACCGAACACTTAATGCATCTGATTGTGTCATTAATCCCGAAATTTCTAAGGAGAGAATATCAACAACTTCACCATTTTTAACCAAGCAGATTCCTCCTTGGTTCTTATATAGGGTTTCGATGGCTAACAACATATCGTGATCTGAATCACCTAAAACGATTAAGTTATGCGAATCATGAGCAATCGTCATAGCGACGGCTCCGTTTTTCAAACCATAGCCTTCAACTAATCCTAAACCGATATTGCCCGAAGCATGATGACGTTCAATCACCGCGAGTTTCAATAAATCGCTTTGATTATCGTGTTGATAATATCCATTCACAACGTTCACATGGCGAATGAAATGTTTCGTTGTCACATTATTATCAATCAATCCCATCACCTTAACAGCGCTTTTTTTCAAAGGCAATTCAAGATGGATTTTAGACAAATCAATGTTGACGCTATTGATAACTTCTTGACAATGGATGGGATTTGTCATAAAACGAACTTGACCGTTTTCAGCCACTAATTCACCTTTTTTATAGACTTGAATGGGTTTAATTTCCGCAAGCGATTCAAATACCAATAAGTCAGCATAATACCCCGGCGCAATTGCCCCGTAACGCTTTAACCCATAACAGGTTGAAGTGTTAATTGTTGCCATTTGAATCGCCCAAAATGGCGATATTCCATTTTTAATTGCTAAATTAACATTATAATTAATGTGCCCTTCTAATGTAATATCTTGTGGGTGTTTATCATCTGTACAAAAAAGCATTCGATGTTTGTTTTCCGCATGAATTCCTGAAAGTAAATCTTTCACGTTTCGCGTTTGTGAACCTTCGCGAAGATGGACATAAAGACCGCGTGCAATCTTTTCGTTCATTTCTTCTAGGGTTGTCGATTCATGATCTGTCTTGATTCCGCTGGCGATATAAGCATTCAAATCCTTTCCTGTTAAGGAAGGAGCATGTCCATCGATGGGATAATCTTGCATCGCCTTAATTTTTGCGTGAATCATTTTATCGCCTTGAATAACGGAAGGATAACTCATTACTTCTCCGAGACCCAACACATGGTCCCACTTTTTCATTTGGAGAATATCCTTGACCTCGATGGACCTTCCTGAGGTTTCAAAGATCGTGGCGGGAACGCAAGAAGGAAGCATGACAAAAACATCTAATGGGACTTGTTTAGCGCTGTTAAGCATAAACCGAATGCCTTCCATGCCAGAAACATTGGCAATTTCATGCGGATCAGCAATCACCGATGTCGTTCCAAAGGGCATGACTAAAGCCGCAAATTGATGCGGAACTAACATGGATGATTCGATATGAACATGGCCATCAATAAATCCAGGACAAACGTATCGATTTTTTAAATCGATTTCTTTGATTCCTGAATACCATCCTATTCCAGCAATCATACCGTCTTGGATAGCAATATCGCCCATTTCAATTGAAGCATTAAAAACATTGATTATTTGCGCGTTTTTGAGAACCAATTCAGCTTTTTTTAGACCCGATGCAACTTTCATGAAGTTTGAATATCCCATATACACCTCAGCGAATCAATGGAGATTTATAATGACACGTCGAATCAGATTTAAAGCCACTTGTTTGCGATAAACAGCGGTGGATCGTTGATCATCAATAGGGGTTATTAAGGGTTCGTACATCGCTATGATTGCGTCTGTTTGTCGTTTTACATCATCAATTTTCATCCCAATCATGCGTTGATCGGTATGAATATCGTGGACGACTCTGGGACCCACAGCCCCAAAAGCTAAGTGCCAATTCGTGATGATGGATTGATGCACATGAATGACGGCAGCTAAAGATACTTTTGAGATGGCATCTGCACGACGGCCTCCGACTTTATAAAATTCACTCATCGATTGATCTTGATGCGGAATTCTGATAGCGATAATCATTTCATCCTTCGCTAATTTATTGCGTTTAGGTCCTGAAATGACTTCTTCAACTTTAATCATCCGTTTTCGATCTAATGATGCAATCACCAGATCGGCCGATAATGCAATTAATGTGCATAATCCATCCGCTGCCGGACTCGCATTGGCGATGTTTCCGGCAAGGGTCGCCATATGTCTTATTCCGGGGGCAGCGATTTCTTCGATGGTATGTTGCAAAATTTTTGGAACGAGGGGTGAACTCATAATCATATCCATCGGTGTGGTTGCGCCAATTTCTAAGTATTCAGGTGTATCTAACAAGTAATTCAGTTCTTTCACGTGATGAATAAATAACACTGGTTTAGGTATTTTTGGCAATGTTTGGGCCCAATGACGATGTTGGACCATGAGATCAGTTCCACCTGCGATGATTTGATATTCATCATTTTTTAATAATATCAATGCTTCCTCTAACGTTTGGGGCATCCCATGATTTACCATAAGCCATCCCCCACGATTGAAGCTTTCTTAACGGCATCGATAATCATATTGTATCCCGTACAGCGACAAAGATTGCCTGACAAGGCGATCTTGATTTCTTGATCCGTAGGATGCGGATTATGATGTAACAGACTTTCGGTGGACATGACCATCCCAGGCGTACAAAAGCCGCATTGAACTGCGCCCATCTCAATGAAAGCTTGTTCAATGACTTTAAAGCGTTTGGTCGTTTTGAAACCTTCGATGGTCATAATATCTTTCCCGTGTACATTTCCAAGGGGTAAGATACAAGAATTAACAACGTTGTGATCAAGCAAAATCGAGCAAGCACCACATTCACCTTCGCCGCATCCTTCTTTGACACCGATGAGGTTAAAATCTTGTCTTAAGACATCGAGCAAGCGACGCGTGGGTTCAAAGGGGCATGAGACGGTTTTTCCATTTAAGGTAAAGATGATTTCATTCATGGTTGATCAACTCCATCAGATATTCTGGTGTTGCAGGAATTTTCGTAATGTGACGTTTAATGGCCATCTCAATAGCTAAACAAACAGCCGGAGCTCCTCCAACCAAAGTCAACTCACCAGCACCTTTGGCCCCGTAAGGACCCAGAGGATAAGGATTATCGATTAAAATCGTTTCCATTTTAGGAATATCGACGGAAGTCGGAATCAAATAATCTGTCATGTTTTTCTGACGTATGCGGCCTTTTTGAGACACCATTTTTTCTAAATATCCATAGGCAATTCCTTGGGTGATTCCTCCATCTGCCTGCCCACGAATAATTTGTTCATCAATCGCTTTTCCAACATCATAAGCTGAAACCACATTTTTAACTTTCACTTGCATCGTTAACCGATCAACTTCTACTTCAACGATATTAACACCCCAAGAATAAGCTGGATAAGCATCGCCTTTCATGGTTGCTTCATCCCATTCGATGTAACTCGGTTGTTCATAACGTTTTGTGATGACTTGATCAATCCCGCTTTGCCAAACGCCTTTTAATTCTTTTGCGGCTCTCGCTAATAATCCGCCCACAATCATAGTGGTTCGTGATGCAACGGTTGGACCCGAATCAGGAACAACGTCGGTATCGGGTGATTCAAAAATAACTTGATGAATCGGAATTTCAAGAATTTTAGCAACCAGTTTCGGTAAAGTCGTTTTGAGTCCTTGACCCATATCAACCGCCGCCACTTGAATTTCAACTTTATCAGAGATGAGTTTATGAAGTCTCACCGTTGCCTTGATATGCGTGGACTCTCCTGAACCAGTAAAACCGCAGCCATGTAAGAAAAAGCTCATGCCAATACCTTTATATTGATCGGTTAGACTAAAAGCTTTCGCTTTTTGGTGGTATTTTGCTTTTTGTGTTGCGATTTGAATGAGGTCTTCTAAGATAATTGGATCACGAAACTTACCAGAGGTCGAAGTTTGATCGCCTTGTCTGGCTAAGTGTCGCATCCGAAAAGCAAAAGGATCTTGATGAGTCGCTTTTGCGATATGATTCATAAACATTTCAATGGCAAAAAACATCTGTGGGGCACCAAACCCTCGAAAAGCACCGGTTGGGACATTGTTGGTACGATACACATCACCTTGAACCGATAAATGATGAAAGGTATAAGCCCCTGAAGCGGCAATCATTGCCCTAGATAAAACCACACTGGAAAGACCAACGTAAGCCCCACCATCCAAAGACACTTGCGCGATGATGCCTTGGACATTACCAAATTCATCGACACTGGCTTTCAATGATATTTTTGAAGGATGGCGTTTCGTTGTGACTTCCATATCTTCTTCACGTTCATAAATTAATTTGATGGGCTTTTGAGCCTTTTGAACAGCCACTGCCAACTGACAAGCCATTAAAGAAGGAAATTCCTCTTTACCACCAAAGGCCCCACCCACGGTAGCTTGGATCACTCTGACTTGATCTTCTGAGCATCCTAGCGCATGAATAACCGCATTTTTAACATAATAAGGACATTGAATCGATCCGATAAATGTCATTTTCCCAGACACTTCAGGATAAGCAAGCATGCCTTGAGGTTCAATATAAGCTTGTTCTTGATATCCCGTTTCATAAGTCATTTCAATGATTTGCGAAGCGCGTTCAAAAACGGATTTTGGATCACCTTTCGCATACTCATAATGAACGACACTATCTTTAAAATCAAATAAGGGGGTTGCTTCTGCATATTCGATTTTAATTTTTTTGATCAACTCATCCATCATATCCAAATGAGGTCCTACCATTAAAAGAATCGGTTCTCCATAGTGCTCGATGTGATCCGTCGCAAAATAAGGCATATCTTCAAAAATGATTTTGACCACGTTTCGACTGGGAATATCTTGTCGATCGATGATAAAATAACCTTCAGGTAAAGAAGGTTTTTCAATCGATAAAATTTTCCCTTTGACAATCGTCGAACGAACGGTTTTCGCATAAAGCATCCCTGGCATTGAAATATCACTGACATAGAGCGCTTCGCCTGCGATTTTACTTGCCGCATCAAGTTTAGGAATGGATTTTGAGATATCTGACATAGAATCCCTCCGATCAATTTATTTTTTAAAGATTAATGCCTTCGTAGGACACTTCGCAACGCATAATCCGCATCGAAAACATTTCACCGGATCAATGGTGATAATTTGGGGATATTCAATTGCGAAGTAAGGACAAATATCTTTACACAATTGGCAAGCAATGCATTTTTCGGGAATTAAAGTTGGCACAACACCGGTATAATCAACGGATCGGTCTAAAACGGTATTTAATACTTCTGAGACAGAATTAAAGCCATATTTACTTAAAGCTTTCGGCAAATCAAGAATGATTTTTGAATATAAATCTTTCCCTTTTAAAAGCGCAGCCGATAACATTTGTACAGCGGATGCTCCAGCAAGCAAAAATTCAATGACATCATCCGCACTTTTGATTCCACCGGTGCCAATGATTGTCAATGTTGGTTCCGCTTGTTTGATTTTATAGACGGTCGCAAGCGCTACAGGTTTGATGATGGGGCCGCTGGTCCAAACAAATCCTGCATCATTCCCATAAACGATTTTACGATCTTGGATATCAATTTTCATTGTCGGACCTAACGAGTTGATCGCAACGATGCCGTTCGCTCCGGCATTTTTAATGGTTTTTGCGAATAATTCGGGCGAAGGAATATGCGGACTAATTTTCATATAAATGGGTTTAAGCGTATGTTTTCTAATCGTCTTAACAATGCCTTCAATGACCGATAAATTGGTTCCAACATAATGCGTTGAAACTTCAAACGCATCCGCATAAGGATCCAATAAAGGAATTAAAGTTTCCATATCCGACTCTGAATATCCAACGGAAATAATAAGGGGTCGATCTTTGTTTAGCGAATACTTAGGTAAAATATCTTCCACCCAAGTCTGATAGGGCAATTCACTCCATAATTCACTATTCATCACGAAGTCTTTATCACCGTAGATACAAGGTTTAGGAATCACGGGCAGTTTAGTTGAGATGGTTTTTGTTACAACGGCGCCACAACCTTGAAGACACATAAAATGAAGTTTTTCATAATCTCCGACCAAGGGTCCTGAGGCAGGCATTAGCGGATTGGCAAGTGTCAATCCATCAAATTGAGTCGTTAGATTCATTATTTTTCCTCCCTTTTTAAGCGATCCCAAAGGATTTCTGCTTGATTTTCAGCGGTTAAAACGAGTGTCTCTAAGGATGGATCGACCTGATAATTGTTAATGAGTTGTTTTCCACCAACAAAGACATGTTTAGGTAAGAAACTATCAAATAATCCAAAGAATAAATGTCCAAAAGCATTCTCCTGATTGATAGGCGTGGGTGGAATATAAGGAATAATCTGGAAATCCGCTTCATATTTAGGTTCAAATCGTCCGAGTTTTATCTCAAAAAGACGGTTCGCATACACATAATTGTTTTCTAACAATTCTGAAACGTCCTTCAATGAGTAAGCTGTTGGTGATTCATTGATGTGATGATTGAGGAAATAAATGTTTTGTAATTCATGGGTCAGCGAAGAAGACAATCCATCGTTGCCGACTAAAACATTGATACCCATGGCTTGCATTTTTTTGATATTTGGAAGTCCCACGCCGTTATTCAGATTGGAAGTCACATTGACCACCACCGAACATTGTTGATTTTTAATCGTTTGAAGATCATCATCAGTAAGGTGAACGCCGTGAATGAGTAAAGAATCTTTTTTCAATAACCCTACACGGTTCAGTCTTTGTATCACTGTTTCATGATATTGAAAAAGGCTATCATCTTGATCCATTTTACTCTCAGCGACATGAATATGGATGGGAATTTCAGCACTTTCTGCTTTGATACGTTGTAATGAAGCTTCTGATAAAGACATCGAAGCATGCATGCCAAACAAGCCTCTGACATGCGACGAATGATGATTATCCGCAAATTCTTTATTTTCACGAAGGCATAGTTCAAGGTCGAAACGATCGCTCGTTTCAAAACAAAAACAACCGCGTAGTCCAATGGTATCGACGATTGCTCGTTTTAACGTTTGTAGCGAACCGTAAATGTCTCTCCCCGATGCATGATGATCAATAATGGTTGTAATTCCATTTTTTAAGCATTCGGTTCCATAGACCATTCCACTGGCAAATGTGATGTCATGATCAATCTTCGAATCCAATTTCCACCATAGTTGATTAAGAATATCTTGAAAGTTTTTGGGTTCAAAAGGTAATGATAATCCCCTAGCAAAGGTTGAATAGATATGCGTATGGGCTAAGACGAATGTCGGAATCACAAGCGTATGAACACAATCGATGATTTCATAGTTGAAATCTCTAAAATCAGCCATTTTCCCAACTTCAAAAATCTGCTTATCAAATAATAAATAAGCATTTTTATAAAAGTGTTCGTGATCATACAACGTTGCATTTATGAGTGCTTTAACCACTGATAATCACTCCTTTGACATACTGACCTTCGCTCCCTAAAAAACAATCATCGCTGACAATTGTTTTTCCTCTTAAAATAGTCCGCATCAGTTTCGTTGTCACTCGCATACCCAAATAAAGATCATTATCAGCTCGCGTATGACTCGAACGAATCGAATAGGGAGGTCGATTTTCAAAAATCGCAAAATCGGCATCAAGCCCTAATTTTATTTTTCCTTTTGATGGAAGTCCGTGAATATCTGCGACATTCGCGGTCATTTTATCAATGACTTTATCACCAAAAAGTGAATGCATCATAACAAAAGAATGTTCAATTCCGCCGATGCCTAATGGTATCTGGTCTATCAACTGTCGATGTTTTTGGGCAATGTTATAAGAACAATGATCCGTTCCGATGCAGTGAATATCATCAATTTGTTCCTTGAGTTTATTTTGTTCCTTTAGACTTCTTAAAGGTGGCGCCATGGTATATAAATAACCATCGCTTTTTGATAAAGCATCCTGAGTAAAAGTAAAATAATGCGGGCAACTCTCAATATAAAAACGCTGGTTGATTATATCGGGATATCGTGTGATTAATTTCTCCAACGTATCACCACTCGATAAATGGACCATGTATAAGGTGCCCCCTGTTTCTTGGACATACCCCGCTAATTTGATCGCTTCTTCGCTTTCAGACAAAGGCGGACGTGCCCAAGGGAGTAACTGATAGGTTAAATTGGGGTTTAAATCAATCATCTGATCATTTTCAATGTGTGCTAACAATTTAAATGGGTGTCGCGTTGTTAACTTTAACAACGTTTTGATCGCATCATCATCTGTTCTTCTGCCAGAATCTGAATAAGTAGTAAACAATTTGAGTGTGGTTAACCCCAGTTGCTCCATCTTAAAAACGAAATCTTCTAAACTCCCTGAAGGTCGTTTAATAGTCGCATGGAATCGGTAATCCACATGAGCTCCTTTCGCTTCTTGTTGCCGCTTTGCATAGGCCAATGTCAATTCTTCAACATTCGATGCCGGATCTAAAAAATCGATGATGGTTGTCACGCCTCCATGAGCTCCGGCAAGAGTTCCACTGTCAAAATCATCGACAGATACTCTATCTTTTGATCCGAGGGCGAAATGAACATGGGGATCGATGATTCCTGGAATGACAAATTGATTCGTAGCATTGATTGTTTCACTCGCATCGAAACGGGCCGCAGATAGTGCTGCTATCTTGCCGCCTAAAACATAGATGTTGGTGCGATGAAACGCTTGATCAATCCATACTTTGCCATTCACAATTGCTAAATCATACATACACTCACATCCTTAAAGGCTGGCAATGATTTGATATTCGTTCAGATGATATTTTTGCACAAATTTTTCAATGAATTCTTCGCGAATACTTAAATATAACTCACAATGATGATCGATAAGTTTTTGCAAAATTTTAGCATTCCCTTGATTATTGAGTTCTAATTGTCCCACTTCATCTAAATACAAAGGAGAGATGTTTAAAGATATTAATTCATCAAAGGTCTTTTCAATCATCAATAAAGTATCTTCGTTAAAATGATAAGGACCTAAAATCGTCGTTGTTTGAAACTGATTATTATAATAATAATCATGAATTGCATAAGGAAAAATCTTTTGTGTTGATAAATGTAGGCAATCGAAACCAACGATTTTTTCCTTATCCATCTTCTTCAAAGCGACAAATCCATCACCGAGATGATGTTGGTTATAAAGCGAAAGCATCGTCGTGGTTTTTCCACTATGGATTTTACCAGTAATGAGGTACACCATGGGTTGTTTCCCTCATATGTTGATGATTTTTTTTGCCATGACTGACGGCTAAAATCTCTGAAACAATCGAAACCGCAATCTCTGCGGGAGATCCACCCCCAAGGTCAAGTCCGATGGGGGAATAAAAATGCGATAAATCAATATTTTTACCGAATGACTCATAGGTTTTCGATAAATAATCATTCAGTTTCATCGGTGAACACAACATTCCAATATACTTGGGTTTAAGTGATAATTCGATGATTTTGTTAATAACGTGATAATCATATTGATGCGATGGCGTACAAACGACCACAAAACTATCCGGACGAATCCCTTGTTCTTCAATGAATTGAACAAAAGGGCAAGCGAATTTCTGATCAGCGTTTTTAAACACTTCGATCACTTCTTTACGATCATCGACGACCGTCACGTGAAAGGGCATCGTTTTTAAAACTTTGGCCACCGCTTGTCCGACATGTCCAGCACCAAACAAAGTCACGTATTCTTTAGCCCCGACGTATTCATAAAAGAGTGTGACCATTCCACCACAAGCCATCGGTAACGTCGTGGCTTCGGGATACACTTTGCCTTCGGCTAATAAATATTTTTCAAGAAGGTTTTTTTTGCTTGAAATTAAATCTTTACATCTTTCGCGTGCATTAAATTCAAGCGCGCCGCCGCCCACGGTTCCGTAAGCTTCTAAATTTTCGCCCACAACCATTTTTTTACCCACCTCAACCGGTCCTTCACCCGTCTTTTCCACAACGGTGACCAACATGGCGGGAATACCACGCGCTTGAAATGACAAGATTGCTTCGTATATGTTTTCCATAAGGTCACTTCATTACCTTTACAAAACAAAAGTCAAAACAATTCCTAAGACGAACATTCCTAACGATACCAGCGGTGAAGTTGCCAATTTAAACCGATTGTTTCTGATGTTCAAGACAAAAGGCGCGATAAATACACTTGCCATAACGCCAGATAATAATCCTGAGATTAAGACGAAATCCATCATAGCCGTTACCGATGCAATTTGAGTTGCCACATAACCTGTAAAAAGCATTTGCCCAGCCATATAAACCAAATAAAGACTACGCCATAAAATACTTGATACTAGAATGGCGCTGATTTTAACCGGCCACTTTGCATTCGCCACTAATGTGACAAAAGCCATGACAACCAACGCTTCTAAAACGATAGAGACCATCGGGTTGATGACTTTGAAAGGATTGGCTATCGGCATCAAAAAATTGAGTGCTTTGATGGCCGCAGCCACAATTCCAACCGCTAACATGGCACTTTTTGATTGTGTATCTTTATAAGTTTTATAAAGCATGATTGAGGCAAAAGGAAACAAAATCGTTCCAGCAATCAAAGCTGGAAGGAAATGCAAAACATAACCGACACTCGCTTCGACGATTCCCCAGAGGGATCCATAAAATAAAATGACGCTCCAAAATTTTATTCCTTTGTTTTTCATATTGAATGCTCCTTTAATTTTTTTAATCCTTTGAGGATTTTTTCAGGGGTAATCGGCAAACTTGTAATGCGAACACCACAAGCATTGTAAATCGCATTTGAGATGGCTGCAGGCGGTGTATCAATGCCAATTTCACCGACAGATTTGGCTCCGAAAGGACCGCTTTCTTCATAACTTTCAGCGAACTCCGTCGTCATTGAAGGAATTTCCATGCGCGTAGGAATTCGGTAAGACATAAAATCATTGGTGATTAATTTCCCAGTTTTAGTATAAATAACATCTTCGTATAAGGTCATTCCCATTCCCTGAATAATTGCACCTTCCACTTGTCCTTGTGCTAATTTCGGATTAATCGTCACACCACAATCAACGACACTCACATAATGATTGACTTTCACTTCGCCGGTTAATAAATCAACCGATACATCCGCAAAACCTGCCATGAAGGGCGGCGGTGATTTGTGTCCAACATAACTTTCCGTCACCATCAACTGTTTTTGATCATGATTATAATATAAACGATTTGATAAATCTTTTAAGGATATCTGTTTCTGATGCTTTGAATCGTTGAATATTTCGCCATCAAATTCAATATCTTTAAACTCACTCCCTAAAGCTTTGGCGCTTTCAATGATTAATTGATGTTTCATCGTTTCTGCCGCTTTCAAAACAGCATTTCCCGATACAAAAGTCGTTGATGATGCATAAGCGCCGACATCAAAAGGCGTCAAATCAGAGTCAGAGGAATAGACAATGACTTTATCAACAGAAGTCATTAACGCTTCTGCGGCAATTTGAGCTAAGATGGTGTCGCTTCCTTGTCCTATTTCCGTAGCACCGACTAGCAAATTATAAAAACCGTCATCATTAAGTTTAATAGTTGCGGCTCCCATATCGATATAAGGAATGCCACTTCCTTGCATCGCTATCGCCATCCCCAACCCTTCCACAATATCTTTTTTGGTTTGAGTGCGTGGGTATTTTTGATTCCAATGGATTAATTCCATACCACGTTTGACACAATAATCAAGTTTACATGTATCCATGTTCATGGCTGTACCTTCAGTACCTTCGCCCATGATGGAAAATATTGGCGAAGTCTCGCCCTCTTTAATCATGTTTTTTTGACGAAAAAGAATCGGATCCATGCCTAACTTTTGACACAAAATATCCACAGCAGATTCCAAAGCATAATTCCCCTGAATCGCTCCATACCCACGAAATGCACCCGCAGGTGTATGGTTGGTATAGACAACATCACCATAGAAACGGACCGAATCAACTTTATTATATAGTGGCAAAACCTTTGATCCAGCCACCATAAAGACGGTTAATGCGTGTTCACCATATGCGCCGGTATCGGAAAGGACATAACAATCAATAGCTTTTAAAGTTCCGTCCTTCATCGCTGCTAAAGTGATATCCAAACGCATCGGATGACGGGTATAAGAAGATTCATAAACTTCTTTCCGCGTATAAGTCAGTTTCGCAGCTTTTCCAGTTCTGATTGAGACAGCGCTACAAATTATTTCGCCATGAATTGCTTGTTTTCCACCAAAGCCACCACCCACACGTGGTTTAATGACGCGAATACGACTTAAAGGAAATTGAAGCGCTTGTGAAATGATTCTTCGAACATGGAAAGGTGTTTGCGTTGAGGAATAAAGTACCAATCGATTTTGATAATCAAAACGACTATTAACCGTATGTGGTTCCATCATCGAATGCGCTTGAGCTTGTGTGTAAAATGACTCTTTGATAACCACTTCTGAATCAGAAATGGATTTTTCCACATCACCGATGTGCATATGATAACTCGCTGCCACATTTTCTAGAGGTTTAAATCCAATGGGAAACATCTCATGGATTTCAGGTTCGGGGTGAATAATAACTGAATGTTGTTTTGCAGTCTCAAAATCAAGAATCGGCGTTAATATTTCATATTCGACTTTGATATACTTTAAGGCTTTGTTCGCTGTGGCCTCATCAACCGCAGCCACACACAAGACTTCATCGCCAATATAACGAACATACTCATCAAAAACAAATTTATCATGGGGTGAAGGTTCAGGATAGCCTTGTCCCGCTCTTGTGAACGGCCGACGTTCAAAATCTTTGTAAGAAAGAATGAGTTCAACCCCAGGTAGTTTCTTGGCTTCTGCATCATCGATACTGACAATTCGAGCATATGGATGAGGGCTTCGCATCACTTTGATGATTAATGCATTTTTATCCGCAAAATCATCGGTATAGCCGTGTCGACCCATCATCAGACCCTTACCATCGATGGAAGGGGTTAATTGATTGACAACTTTCATGATTGGTCCTCCAAATAATGAAGAATCGCAATATGTTGAGCTTGATAGCCGGTACAACGGCATAAGTTTCCCACGAGATAAGCTTTTATTTGCTCAAGTGTTGGTTTTTTAAGTTCCTTTTTCATCGCATAAACAGTCAAAGCCATCGATGGATTACAATATCCGCATTGATCCGCTCCCTCATGTCCAAAATGGGTTGCTAATTTTTCAGCTTCTTTTGCAATTCCTTCAACGGTTGTGATTTCTTGTTGATCTAACCGTACGGTCAAGAGCGAACATGATGGGGTCGGTTTGCCATTCACTAATACCGTACAGACGCCGCAACTTGAAGAATCGCATCCTCTTCTCACTGACAAATAATCTAAGTGTCGTAAGGTATCTAATAGAAATTCACCTTTGGCAACTTCAATGGACCTGGGTTGTCCATTAACAATGAGATTAACTAGCATGATGAATCACCTCCCATAATCCGCGAGCCACATAAACTTTTGCGAGTGTCATGCGATATTCTTCGCTGCCTCTAAAATTCGAACCAAATGATAACTCTTTTACACAGCATTCCGCAACTTCATTGATGAGGGTATCATCTATCTCTTTGGCATGATTAATCAGTTCCATCGCTTGATTCGCACAACTAGCAATCCCCGGTCTCGCGCCAATCACGATTCGAAATTGATGATCGATTTGAGTGATTGCGAGATTAAGGATGGCAAAATCCAGATGAGTCGTTGAAACTTTATGAAAATAACCGGTTCCCTTTTTAATCGGGATTTCAATGGATATTAATATATCGCGATTTTTTTCATGACTCTCGAGATATTTAGATAGCTCCATTCGACCTTGTTTAAAAAATACGAGCGTGACATCTACCGCTAAAAGGGCTGCTAATAGATCAGAAAATGCATATTTGCCAACCACCGTTCCACCAATGGTTGCGACATTACGAATCGAAACACCCATGATTTTTTCAATGCTTTGCGAAATGATTCCGTCGTATAAATCTTTAATAACCGGATGAATTTCCAGTTGCCTTAATGGGCAATTAGCATCAATCTTAATCACTTCGTGCGTTACTTCAATTTTTTCACCAATTAAATGCTTTAATTCAATCAAGGTGTTGATGGATTTCAAAGTATTCTTCATCCAAACACCTCCCCCAATCACATGATTATTTAAATCTTCATGGAGTAATTGATAAGCTTCTGCTAAGGAATTCGGTAAAACATAATGTAACACATCCATCGTATCATTTCCTTTCTAATTTTTTATGGTTGAGAAGTGATCATTGATAGTATCAATATCTTTTAAAATGCCTTCATCATCGGTTTCAATCCAATGAACCTTGTATTGATCACGAAAAACCTTCAAGTTTGACTCTTTAGGTGCATTTTTTAAAGCCTCAATCAGTCTTGCTTTGATCAAAAGCGGATGTCCTTTAATGTTTTGATAAGTAGGACCGATAATATCGCCTTCACCCCTCAAAAGCAAACCGTAAGTAGTCGAATTAACGAAGGGATAATCGCCAGGAATAATAAAAAAATCTTCTCTTAGGTATGATACGCCAGCTTGAATTGAAGAAAACATCCCTAAATCATAATTTGGATTATGAACAATCGACACTTTATCGTAATTTATTAAAGTTTGCACAAGATCATCATGATAATAACCTGTAACCACAAAAATGCGTGATACCCAAGGTATCATCGCTTTTATCACATGGATAATCATGGGTTCACCATTCATAATATGTAACATTTTGTTATTTCCGAAGCGACGGGAGTAACCACCCGCGAGGATAAGCCCTTGTGCCATACTTCACCTCTTATAAAGCGCTTTCATCATCCGATAAAAAAAATAAGCGTGCGTTTGAGATGGGGTAAAATTACAGAATATGTGTTATGAGACAAAGCAAAAATGATAATTTTTGTATGTGTCATTATATCACTTATAGGCTATCTTTTCTATGACTTTTCAAGAAAATAATGGCTGTTTATCATATAAAAAAGCAAAAATCGTTATAAAATTAATATTTTAGCAATCCATATTAATGCTATTTATTACAAATGACAAAAAAAGATGATTGGTATCATACCCAATCATCCAATAAAATAATGGTTTTTAAAAATTTCAGCGACTTAATTCATGAAGTTCAGTTTTTATCATTTCAATAAATAAAAGCGATAATGTCGGATCAAATTGAGTCCCCGCATATTTTTCGATTTCTTGAATCGCTTCTTCTTTAGAAAGCGAAGGTCGATACGTTCTTTTTTCCGTCATCGCATCATAAGCATCAGCTAAAGCAATGATTCTTGCTCGAAGCGGAATCGTTTCACCTTTAATCTCTTTAGGATACCCCGTTCCATCCCATCGTTCGTGATGACATAAGATATCTTCTGCCATTTCAGCGTAATCTGTAGAGGCAGCCAAGATTCGATAACCAATTTCTGGATGTCTTTTAATTTGAATCCATTCTTCTTTTGATAATTTCCCAGGCTTATTCAAAATGGTTTCGTCAATGGCGATTTTACCGATGTCATGAAGATTACCAATCACCCGTAATTGTTTAATGGCATCCACCCCCATTTTTAATTTTTCTCCCATTAAGGCGCATAAATCACTCACACGGCGCGAATGACTTTCTTCACGAGGATTTTTCACATACAAAGTGCTCAAAATAGCTTTGATTGTTTCAGAACGATCAGAGGTTGATTCAAACAATTTATTCCGATACATTTCAATTTCAGCTTGTTTCATACTTGCTACAACGTTGCCTAATTGATTCATTGTATCGACACCAAATGAGACAGAAACTGATAAGCCGCCATTACTCATTGAGTTAAATTCGTTTTTAATTAGTTCAATGAGTTTTAAAGCTTGATCGCGGTCCGTGTTTGGCATGGCGATAATAAATTCATCGCCACCTGATCGACATAATACATCCTGAGATCTAAATCCATTAGATAATGTTTTTGCAACATTTACAATGATATCATCGCCATAATAATGACCAAAAGCATCATTGGCTAATTTTAATCCATTGATATCCGCAATCACAAAAGTCATGGGTAGTAAAGTATCATTTAATTGATTTATGTATTCACTTAAAAAACGTCGATTGTATAATCCTGTTAAAAAATCATGATAGCTTATGTGAAGAATTTCTTCTTCTCTGCGGCGGTCTTCGGTAATATCTTGGCCAAACATTGAAATTCCGATAATCTTATGATGATCATCGCGAATTGGATTTAAGGCAACATCTAAAATTTTGTGCGTCAAACATTTTCTGCATCGATATTCTAAATGGAGGGACTGCCCCTTTAAAACATCATTGAAGACACCTCGCATTTTATCAACCAAGTCAGGTTGATTACCGAGGCCGATAAGGAAGTTTTTCTCTTCAAGAACATTGGTTCCAAACTCTTTATCTAAAAAATCAATATGGCTTTGATTGAAAGCTAAATAATTAAAGTTATGATCGATGGAACACATGATTAGATTTTGTGGACTTTCCAAGGACGCTTGTAATAAAACTTTCGATTTTCTTAATTTTTCTGAAGCATCTAAACGGTCAATTTGATTTTGGATTGAAACTGCCATGATTGCCGTAACAAAAGGATACAACGTCAAATAGGGTAAGGCGATACTACTGATGACTTGACCTGAAACGGGCCAAGGAAGAGCCAATTGACACAAAATGACAATGATATGAACAATTAATCCAATTAGAAAAAACTCAACATAGATTGGTAATTTAGGACGTAAATTGCGTCTTAAATAGCGCCATAAAATGCCTATTCCACCTGATGTTACGATGGATAAAACGCCGGCAATTGCACCGATTCCGCCAACATAGATGCGATATGACGAAGCCGCAATAATGGCTATAAGCGTCGCAATAGGACTAAAGAAGGCGCCGGCGACACTGAGAATGACACTACGTGTATCGTAAAAAATCTTCGTTTCTCCGAGCGTATCATAAAACCAGGGATTCATCATAATCGCAATTGTAAAAAAAGCGATCAGGAGGCCGGCAATGATATTTTTCAATAGTTTCGGTTCATTGGGTCGAAAATTCATTGCGCCATAAATGAAGATGAGCGCAAATAGCAAGACAGAATTCCTTAACATTTCAATAATCATTGGTTCCTCATCCCCTTCCTCAATATTTTTATTATAACCATTATACTCTATATGGAATTATGAGACAACCTTATTAGGAATATAAATATTATATTAAACTATGATTGACTAATAAATACTATTCCCAATCAAGTAATCGTTTTTCTCCTTGGATTTTCTTGATTGAAGTTATGTCTTGGGTCACTTCTAATACCCCTTTATAATGTCCAAAAGAATCTTTGATGGGGTAATAGGTGATTAATAGAATTGCATTTTTAAAATTAATCCAAAATACCGCTTCTTGGCGATTTCCAGATTTGAATTCACGAATAATTTTTTCGACAATATGCACACTTTTCTCAGGATGACAATCTTTCACTAAACGTCCGATAACTTGTGGCGTTCTTGGAAAATGTCGGTGTTTTGTTTGATTAAAATATCGGACTTGATCAAATTCATCGACATATGTCAAAGATATCGGCAAGTGCCCCATAATCAACTCAAATTGTTCAAAGGTCAAATCTCCAGAAGTTGTATGAATGATGCCTTCTTTGATAAACGATTGCTCTACAAATGAATGCTGTTTATTAATATTTAAAAAAGCATAACCAATACTTTGAGCCGATACTTCCATCTCAGACCATTGTTTGATAGAAATTTTCTCAGAGGCTATTGGAAAAATGATTAACTCTTCTTTTTGCATCAAAGCATATAATTGATAATAATATTCGCCAATCTCGACTTTCAAAACGTCCCAATTCAAAGAAGCACTCTGTAAGTGTTTTAAAATATTCTGACGCATATGATTTAAGTCATCATGGATACTCCAAAGCACTTTAAATGGGGTTTTACTCGGCACGAGCACTTCCAAAACTGGGAAGAGGATATTTTGCATCTTGATAAACTTTTTTTCAAGTTCGACCATCGATTCGAAAAAAGCGATTAATGCTTCATATTTGCTTGCGATTAATCGAGGATCAAGTGCTTTTTTTAACAGTTCGAGGCGATCTTTGATTTTTTGATTTTCTTCCAACAATAAAATCATCAAAGAAGAGATTTCACGGTTCCACTGATAAGCGGTGAGTCCATGGTAAAACAAATTGACGAAACGTCCTGCATTTTCGCGAATGTCATCAACCGATAAATTTGTATCGTTATGGTACATTGATACGTGAAATAAATCGATGGGTTGAACCTGCTTTAATAAATACTCATAGCTGCGATACATTGATACACGATCGTCCGTTTTTAAATATTGTTCCATAAATTGATCTAAAAGTGACCAACGCTTAGAATCTTCAAGTTGAGAATAATTTGACATATTAATCTCCATTCACAAGTATTTATAAAATAGATTTCCTAATACTATTATACTTTAAATTTTCCGTTTTTACGAATAATCATCGCTTTTTGACTACGTTAAATGGGTCTTATCAAAAAAATTATCACTTCGTTTGCATTAAATATATTCGTTCTATACAATGAAATTAAGAGGTGATTTTTTTGAACAATTCATCAATGATAGAACGGTTTAAGAAAAGCGAAATGCTATACTTCCATTTGACATGGGTCATGGTTATTATGTCTATTATTTTACTTGCTTTTGGTTATATTGCCTTGAAATTTACTTTCCCTGCGCCAGCCATTATTGTTGAAGGGGCATTAATATTACTTTATTCTCATGCCATTCATTTTATTTACGGTATTTATCGCTTATTTTATTTTCGTATAAAAATCAAGCGACAAAAAACTGACATAAAAATCTTTCGTTCGATTATTTCAATGCTATTATCTCCGATAAGCGCTATTGTCTTGTATACTGCAATCATTATGTTAGCTTTTTCAGGATGCAGCACTTAACCAATTTTTTTAATAAGTTTATAAATAAAACAATCGAGATTTTTTCCCGATTGTTTTTTTAATTAAAATTTAACTTTAACTGCTTGACGTTCTGAATCGTCGGTAACTTCGAAGAAAACTGCACTTTCAAACTTAAATAGATTTGCGATAATGTTGGTTGGAAATACTTCTTTTTTGTTGTTAAATTTCAAAGCTGTATCATTGTAAAATTGACGACCGTAAGCAATTTTATCTTCGGTATCTTTCAACTGTGCCATCAATTCCTTGAAATTCTCATTCGCTTTAAGTTCGGGATATTGTTCCTGAACCATTAAAAGACGACTGAGGGCGCCAGCCACTCCTTTTTCAGCTTCAGCAGCTTTTGCGACATCCCCGGTTTGTTGCGATTGTGCATAAAGACCTCTCGCTTTGGCAAACTCACCGAAGATTGATTCTTCGTGCTTCGCGTAACCTTTGACGGTTTCGACAAGGTTTGGAATCATATCAAAGCGACGCTTTAATTGAACATCGATTTGACTCCAACTATTTTTAACTTTGTTTCGAAGTACGACAAGTTGATTGTAGACACTAATGACAAAACCGATGATGACAACCAATAATACTAAAATAATAATAATTGTCGTGGTACCTGTTGCTAAAAAGAACATATTTTAATCTCCCTTCTATCTATTAGCGGCTTCTGCCGCCTCCTCCACCGCCACCAAACGAACTTCCACCACCAAAGCCTCCACCGCGACCGCCAGAACTGACCTTTTGGGCGTTGTGAGCTGCAATGGTTTGAAATGAGTTTGTCTTAGCTGTGGTAAATGAGCGTTGAACTCGACCCAAAGCATATCCATAATAAAAACCACGAGAACGATATCCGGTACTTAAGAATGTTCCTTCCGATGCATCTGTGGATACTTCAGGCAATCTTACTTTCAGTTGTTCCATCACCGTATCCGCAATCTTTAAAGAAGTTGCATAAACTAAATAATGTTCCCAAACGATGATACCGGGCATCGGATAATCTTTCATATTGCCAAAATCAAGCAAGAAATTGCGAAACGCCTTCCATTTTGCATAAGATTCATTGCCACTTCGACTGCGTTTTTTTATTGAAGCGATATAAATTCCATAAGATACGATGGTCACAGCCATCAGTATCAGGGCAAGCATATTATCTAAGTAATAATTGGTCCGAGTATATAAAGCAATCAAGAACACGAAGACAGGTATGATTACAAAACCCATCACTTTACTTTTATTCGCAGACAATCCTTCTTCGAAATAATGTCGTTTTTCGCCTGCTTTTTTAGCTAAACGCACAAAATTCCTTGCTTCTGATTGGAATCTTTCCGCTTTCGTAACGTTCCCTTTGCCGTAATTCTCAATTTGTTGAGTTGTCACTTGTTTATTATTGCCAATAACATTAAAAATCCATTTTAAAAGATGCTGTTCATGTGGCAAAAGGGAGGATTGATTGGTTTCAGGAATGAAAGTCAAGGTGAAATCGGCATCTTTTGAGGTCAGTTCAGTCCCTTGATAGTCTAAACGTATGAATTTACGACGGACCAAATCTAAGATGGTTGCGGTAAAATCTTCGTCATTGATTTTTTGCATGTAATAGAGATAACTCATTTCAGCCGGCGTTTCATCGCTAGGTAATTCACGATAATAATCACCTTGGAAATCAGGGGTGTATTCTTTGTCGTACTTACGGTAAACGTTTATTGTTATAATAATCATTCCCACCATCGTTGCTACCGCACTGCCTAAGACAATGCTTGCGATGGTAATTCGACGGTTGGTTTCAATGGCAAGATTTGACTCATAATCGATGAGTCGTTGCAAATTCATATTCGGATTAATAAAGATATTTTTTGTCGCAATGTCAGGAAATAAGGAGGTTGGTGCTAAAATTCGGAATTCAAGAAACTCCGTTTTCTTAATCTTATCGATGGTCATTTTTACGAAATCATTGGCAACAATTTCGATGGTTCCTTTGGATAAACCATGGCCCCAAACATAAATATCTTCAACCGAATAAGTGTTGCTTGGAAAATGAACTTCGACACTGGCTTGTTCGATATCAGCTTCCATATAATCAAATAAACGCCAGTTCAACTCGGCAATATCCGAATAACTCGTGATAGCCCCTAATATATTATATTCGTACTCAAAAGTGATATTACCAAACAATCCACCAACATTTGTAAAATCCACAAATAAAGATTCACAGGATGAACTCGCCGGTTCACAAGTAATCAGATACCCAAGTTCATCTCGATCGCCTAAAAATGAATATCCTAAACGAACTTGATTGGTGATATCGATTCCTTCTTGAAATACACGAATCGACACCTGATTTTCATCAAAATCAGCTGTGTTTTGAACAGAAATCTCTAAGGGATATCCTGCGCCGTATTTATTAAATTTAATGTCCCGAAAACGAACACTTAAAACTTCATTATAGGTCATGTCCCAACGTTCAACGACATTCATATCGCCTTGTTCGTTGAGGGTAATCACGGCTTCATAATTGGAGATCTTGATGGTGCTTCCCATGAATAATGTAATAATTAATATCAAAGCAATCGTAAAAAGTCCCAGTAAAATAAATCGTGTATATTTGATCATCGGAATTATATCGTTATCTAAGATAACGTCCTCCTTCTATCGAATTATCAAAAATATATTTACTTCATAACAAATGCTATTATACTACTGATTACATCAAACGTAAATATTATTAGATGTGATTTTTACATTATTTTAGTGTGAATATCCCGGTAAAGTTGTCCAAATGATAATCATCGTAAATCCTAAAAGGATTGCGCTAAGAAAGGCCAGTGAAATAATCCAGCGCGTTTTTTTACTAAAGGGTTTCATTATCCACATATAAGGCAATCCAAGTGGAAAATAAAAAATGAGTAGCAGGGTCGCAATGAGACGTCGAGCCGTCGAATCTTGTTCGGATTTTAAGGAATGAGATTGATGATTTTGGAATGTTCGTGGTGTCATTTTTTCGCCACAATAAGGACAAAATTGAAACGACTCAGCCACAGGTCGACCACACATTTTGCATGGATTCATGATGTTACCTCTCAGTCTAATTTAGGGGGTATGCGATATCGTGTTGCTTGTTCATAAGCATGTGCAATTGAAATCAAACGTGCATCATCCCATTTCTTACCAACAAAAATGAGCGATCGTGGCTTTAAGTCAACCAAGGCTTTTGCTGGAACGCAAATCGATGGGTTCCCAGCAATTGGCGCATAGGAGGTCCAAATGGTTGATATTAGCGCATCCAAGTTTCTTTCTTTCATGAGCGTTTCAAAACGATTGGCTTCGACCAATAACGCTTCTCTTATTTTCAGATATTCCGGATCATTTAAATCACCAGAGGTTTTTTCAGCAGCTTCTAGAATACTTTGACCATAGCGTAAACATTTTTCAGAATGAGCGGTATTATAAGCGATGATATCTGCTAAAGATGTCATTTTCGTATAACCTTTGACCGATTCAAGATAGTTATTTAATCCGTTTTTAAACTCATAGAGCATCGACTTTGTGTTGGGCATGGAATGCGATTCAAAAGCGATCTCTTCGATTTCAATTCCAAGTTTTATTAAATGTTCTTTTGCATCATTTAGTATGGCTAATTCTTCTTCGTCATACTGATAACCTGACAAAGTCACGATTCCAACTTTTCTGCCACTCACATCAAGTTTAAAAGCATCCGAAAGCGATAAAGCATTAGCAGGTTCATCCTGCGTCATTGGATCTAAAGGGTCGCCCCCTTGGATAATATCAAGTAAAATAGCACAATCCGCAACGGTTTTTGCCATGGGTCCTGCGGTATCTTGATACACTGAAATCGGAATGATTCCATACCGCGAAACCCTCCCAAAAGTGGGTTTTATGGAAACAATGGAATTTTGATAAGCCGGGGCCATCAATGAGCCATTCGTTTCGGTTCCAATTGCCACAGGAATCATGTTTGCCGCAACGGCAACGGCAGATCCTGTTGAAGATCCTAAGGGATCAATGGAGGAATGATAAGGACTCACGACTTGTCCGTTGCGTGAGCCGTATCCTGAAGGCATTTTATCAAAACTCATAAAATAAGCAAATTCTGATAGATTCGCTTTTCCTAGAATAATCGCGCCAGCATCACGTAGTTTAGTAACAATCGTTGCTTCATAGGGGGTTATTAAATCACTTAATGCTTCAGAATTAGCGGTCGTGTGCATGGAATCACTCGTGTTAATATTATCCTTGATTAAAAGTGGAATTCCGTGCAATAAACTTCGAAAACCTTTTTCAGCCGCTTCTTTATCGAGTGCACGAGCCGTTTTAAGCGCTTCTTCATTCAATTCAGCCACAGCATTTAATATGCCATCATACCGTTCAATTTGCGATAAATATGTTTTAACTAACTGCTCTGAGTTTGTCGTGTGATTTCGCAATTCGAAAATTAATTCTTGTAAGGTTTTCTCAATCATAAATAGCCTCCGATGGATCGATATCATTAATCAATAGTTTATCATATTATTGACCTTAATGAGATAAAAATTGATTTTTCCCTCGGATTTTATCCCAAAAATAATAAAAAAACCACTTGAGCGAACTCAAGTGGTTTTAATAAAATAAATGAATTATCGATTTAGTTTAGCATGTGTGAAGTCAACAGAACCTAATACGCTACGGCCCCAGTTAACCAAATAAGATTTAGCCATCATAACATCCGAATAGTAATAAACGGGAATGACAGGCATTGCGGCCATCAACATATCGTTGGCAGCGTACAATTTTTGGAAGTGAACAGCCATATCGGTTGTTGATTGAGATTCAGCAAGCAACGTGTCATAAGCAGCAACTTCATAGTTTGGATCATTATAAGCATTACCTGTTGTGAAAATAGCAAGCATACCAGCAGGATCCATAAAGTCTGTTAACCATCCACCACGAGCGATATCAAAATCGCCATTCTTTCTGGTGTTTTGGAAAACTGCCCATTCTTGATTTTGCAAGGTCAATTCAACACCCAAAACGGATTTCCAGTTTTCTTGAACCATTTCAGCAACCATCTTATGGCCTTCTGAAGTGTTATAAAGGATAACTTTTCCGTTTAAGTAAGTTTTTAATTCAGCAACTGTTTTACCTAAATCAGCTGCCGCTTCAGCAAACAAAGCAACCGCTTGTGCTTGAGAACCAGCACCTGGATCAATACCATAATTGCCAGATTCAGCCGCAAAATCTTTACCTTGATTATCAATGAATCCAGGTGGAACAAAACCAGCAGCTGGTAGTTGACCGGCAGATAGTGCATCGCAGATTGCTTGACGGTTAATTGCTAAAGCAAGCGCTTTACGAAGTTTAGCATTCTGCCATTCTACTCTTTCAAGATTGAAACTGTAATAGTAGGTTCCAAGCAATGGATAAACATAGAATTCATCGCTCAGTGCAATAAGGGTCGGAATCATGACGGAAGGAACAGAAGGGATAAAGTCATATTCGCCGGCATTATACTTAGCATAAGCTGTCGTTTCAAGATCGACAAATTCGCCTTCGATTGCTGCGAGATAAACTTCTTTCTTATTCCAATATTCTTGATTCTTTTCCAAACGCAAGCCTTCGCCGCCCACATAACGTGTTAAAACGAATGGTCCATTTGAAACAACGAGATTGGGGTTCTTTGCCCAAAGTCCGTCTTCGCCACCCACAGCTTCAACAGCGGATTTTTTCGTTGGCATGAAATGATAAAATGCCATTAAGCTGACGAAATAAGCGGTTGGGTTAACTAATTTGACTTCTAAAGTTGTGTCGTTAATCGCTTTGACACCAACGAGAGCTTTGGTTTCAGCTAAAGTCAAACCGGTTGAATCATCTTTACCATCGGCATTCTCTGCACCAACCAAAGCGCCTTGAACGTAAACATTGCATACTTCCGTTGTATTGTTACATACATCGGTCCAATATACTAAGTCTACAGAACCTACAACATTGGTGTATTCCCAAATCCATGAATACTCACTAGCGGTTGATGGATCCATACCACGTAACCATGAGTAAACAAAGTCGCCGGCTGTTAGAGGCGTTCCATCGCTCCAATTTGATTCTCTTAGAGTGAATGTGACCGTCTTACCATCCGTTGAAGTTTCCCAAGATTCAGCGATACCAGGATAAACAATACCATTGATTTCGCGAACAAGGCCTTCAAATGTCTGATTGATGACGTCGCCACCATCAGATGCTCCATTCAATGTTGGATCGATGGTTAGTGGATCAGCACCGATGTTCCAACGTAGTGTATTGCCCTCAACATCGCCAGTACAAGCGGCGAAGCCAAAAACAAGAGCGAATACGACAAACACAGAAAACAATTTCTTCATTTCTTCTCCTCCATTTTCTTAATCTTTTTATTTAATCACCCGAAGGTGCTAAATACCATTAATTTCTTCGATGTAATGACACGATGCAAAGTGACCTTCTTTGATTTCTCTTAATTCGGGTGTAACTTCGAAACAATTCGATTTTGCATAACGACAACGTGATGCAAAGCGACATCCCGGTTTTGGGTTAATCGGGGAACCCACGTCCCCCTTCAAAATAACGCGTCGATCGCGGATGGAAGATTTCGGATCAGGGATAGGAATTGCAGATAATAACGATTTTGTATAAGGATGCAAAGCATTTTCATAAAGTTCATCGGCGGTGGTAATTTCCATCATTTTACCAAGATACATGACGCCAATACGATCAGAGATATGCCGTACCATCGATAAATCGTGCGCAATAAATAAATAAGTCAGTTGAAATTCGTCTTGAAGATCTTCGAGCATATTGACCACTTGAGCTTGAATCGATACGTCAAGAGCTGAAATTGGTTCATCACAAATAATTAATTCAGGATTAACGGCTAAAGATCGAGCAATACCAATGCGTTGACGTTGACCTCCGGAAAATTCATGAGGATATCGGCTCGCATGTTCTCTTTTTAATCCGACTTTTTCAAGCAATTCATAAATCCGTTCTTGTTTAGCATCACCCTCAAGCAAATGATGCGTATCAATACCTTCTGCGATGATATCAGTTACCGTCATACGGCTATTTAATGATGCATACGGATCTTGGAAGATCATTTGCATCTTTTTACGGTAAGGTTTAAGTTCTTTTTCCGACATTTTTGCAATATCAATGCCATCAATTAAGATTTCCCCATCTGTCGGATTATAAAGACGAATAATTGTTCTACCAATCGTCGTTTTCCCACATCCAGATTCACCGACGAGTCCAAAAGTTTCGCCTTTGTAAATCACAAAATCAATCCCATCAACGGCTGTTAATACTTTGCGATTCTTCAAAACGCCCGTGATAAAGTGCTTTTTAAGGTTCTTTACTTCTAACAACGGAATACGATTTTCCATTATTTTTCACCTGCCACTTTCACAAAGCCCTTGACTTCAGGTGCATCGGGATGATGTAACCAACAAGAAGCTTCTTGAGTATCGGATATCTTAAAGAGTGGAGCTGCCTTTTTTAAACATATTTCCATCGCATGTTGGCAACGCGGTGAAAAAGGACATCCTGAAGGTGGTGCCATTAAATCGGGTGGTGATCCTTCGATGGGAATGAGTCTAGCTTTCTTCCCTGTTACATTGCGGGGAACAGAGAGCATTAATCCACGCGTGTAAGGATGCTGAGGATTATCGAACAAGCTAATGATATCAGCTTTTTCCATAATCATCCCACCATACATGACAATAACCTTATTGCATATTTCTGAAATAACCCCTAAATCATGGGTAATTAAAATAATTGAAGTATTAATTTTTGTTTTTAAATCTCGCATTAACTCTAAGATTTGCGCTTGAATTGTCACATCGAGTGCGGTGGTCGGTTCATCAGCTATCAAGAGTTTAGGATTACAGGCAATTGCCATGGAGATTAAAGCTCTTTGACGCATACCTCCTGAGAATTGATAAGGATGATTTTTTATCCGTGTTTCCGGTTCAGGAATTCCCACCATCGTTAAGAGTTCTAACGCTCTTTGATGAGCTTGTTCTTTGTTCATGCCTGTATGAGTCATGATAACTTCTCTTAATTGATTGCCAACGGTAAAAGCTGGATTAATCGAGGTCATCGGATCTTGGAAAATCATTGAAATTTCATTTCCACGATAATTAGACATCTCTTTTTGATCCAATTTTGTCAAATCCAAACCTTCAAATAAGACTTCCCCTTCAACGATACGACCGGGTTCATCAACCAGCCCCATGATGGATAATGAAGTAACGCTTTTACCTGATCCTGATTCACCAACGATACCAAGAATATCGCCTTCTTCAAGATCAAAACTAATTCCTCTGACCGCTTGAACTTCACCTAAGTGGGTAAAAAATGTTGTCCGTAAATTTTTCACTTCTAAAATTTTAGCCATGACATTCTACCCCTTCCTCAATCTTGGGTCGAGGGCTGATCTTAATCCATCACCCAAGAAGTTAAATGATAACATTGTCAGCGCAATTGCGAACGCTGGAATGAATAATTGATAAGGATAGGTGCTTAGACCGGGGAGGGCATCATTCGCCAAAGTACCCCAAGAAGCTTGAGGAGCACTGATACCTAAGCCGATAAAACTTAAGAAGGATTCAGTAAAGACGGCCGAAGGAATCATCATCGTCATTGAGACAATGATGGGACCCATGGCATTAGGAATTAAATGTCTGGTAATAATCTTTGCTTTTGGAACACCGATGGTACGGGCGGCAAGGACGTATTCTTGTTCTTTAAGGCCGAGAACCTGGCCACGAACCAGTCTGGCCATACCCACCCAATAGACGGTACCTAAAGTAATGATGATTGTCCATAACCCTCGGTTATTGATAATAACCATTAATAAAATGACATATAATACGAGCGGAATAGAATTAATAACATCGACGATACGCATCATGATATCATCAACAAGACCGCCTTCAAGCCCAGAAATAGCACCATAGGTTACCCCGATGACTAAATTAACAATCGTAGCGACAAATGCGACTGTCAATGAAATTCTGGCGCCATACATAACGCGTGTTAACAAATCGCGTCCCAAATTATCGGATCCTAAACGATAAGTTTTATTGCTTACAGTTTTAGCCGGATACTCAGAAGTCAACCCTTTGTAAGAGACCGTAATATCAATACCATCATCGTTATCTCTTGCACGATATGAATAATCCACAACAATGTCTTCTCCATCATACGTATAAACGTAAATCTTGTTGAGGACATCCATGTTGGTTCTTGTTAGTTTTGTAATGAGTTCCCCCTTACTAGACACTAAAATCAAATTATATTGTTTAGAAAGATAAACATACTCATTATTGCCAATAGAATAAATTTCTAAACGAGGAGGAATATTGGCGAAATTATTGTTTTGATCAGAATAACTATAAGGCATAAACCAAGGTCCTACGACCCCAAATAAAATGATGAGGATTACACCGAACATTCCAACCATTGCTAAACGATTTTTCTTTAAGCGTCGCCAGGCATCTTTCCAATAAGTTAAACTTTTACGAATCTGTTCCTTACTTTCTTTTCGAGAGCTATCGACATATTCAAATTCAGGATTTCTCATGCCTAATCACCGGTCCTTTTTCCAAGTTTAATGCGCGGATCGATAAACGAATATGCGATGTCCACTAATAATACCATGAAGATATAAAGCCCTGCATAAAATACGGTCATGCCAATAATCACTGTATAATCTCGATTACTAACACTTTCTACGAAATATCGCCCAATACCATTGATGGCGAATATTCTTTCCACAACGAATGAACCTGTTAAAATGGCCGCAATCATCGGACCTACATAAGTCACGACGGGTATTAAAGCATTTTTTAGAGCATGTTTGCCGATCACTCGCGTTTCAGAAAGTCCATTTGCCCGAGCAGTTCTGATGTAATCTTGGCGTAAAACTTCAAGCATCGAAGATCTTGTCAACCGCGCGACATAAGATAACGAGTAACCAGAGAGGGCAATGGCCGGTCCAATAAATGCAATCGGGTTTGATAACCCTGTGATGGGAATCCATGAAACCCTAGAAGATATGAGATAAATATAAAGCGTCGCGACAACAAAACTAGGAACGGTCACACCGATGGTGGCGAGCACCATAACGGTATAGTCAATCGGTTTATTTTGTTTTAATGCCGAAATAATCCCCATCGGAATACCAAAAACGAGGATCATCAAGACCGCCACAATGCCTACTTTCATGCTTCCTGGCAATCCTTGTCTAATTAAATCATTGACAGTTAATCCAAGTTCTCTAAAGGATGGGCCAAAATTAAAAGTGGCAATTCCCTTCATATAATTCAAGTATTGCACGATGACGGGGTCATCTAAGTTATATTTTGCATTTAACTGTGCAATAATCTGATCGGGAAGTGCCTTTTCCCGAGTGAAAGGTCCACCAGGTATCGCTCTCATCATGAAAAAAGTTAAGGTTGCGATGATGAAGAGTGTGACGATGGCGGAAAAAATTCTTTTCAAGTAGTATCCAAACATTAATGTATCCCCCCACAATTTAATCATAGATTATAATCACATCAGTTTTTGATTTCAAGTCACTTCTGTAAAAAAAACAAAAAAAACGCTTTCATAAATAAAAATTATCTTTTCATCTAGATTTTTAGCCGTTTTCTTGTTTAAGCAACATTAAAAAATTTCTTTAAAACATAAAAATTGTTTGAAACTTACAAAATAAAGTATTCTCATCAGCTTGTATATTAATATAGGGTCTATTTCAGGGTCATTATACTCCCATCTACCGATTTTATCAATGCACCTTTGCAAATTCGGCAAAATTGTAAAAAAAAACAGGTCATCAATCACCTGTTCATTTCAAAGTCGATATATATTTTAAATGGCTAAATCAATAACCTCTTGAGTTAAATCAATGGTTTTGGGAATTCTTTTTTCCAACGCTCGCATTTCAAAAATTAACATCACTAACCCAGCCAAGCCGCTAATCGCATCCGCGATAGCAAAACTAATCCAAATTCCTTCTAAACCTATTAAAGAAGTTAAAAGATAAGATAAAGGAATAAATAATAATACTTGTCTAGAAATTGCGACGATGGTTGCTTTAAAAGGATATCCGACGGCTTGATAAACCGAACTGATGACGATCTGAAACCCTACGAGAATAAATCCAAGCGAAATGGTTTTAAAAGCAGCGGAACCATAATCAATAAAAATAGAATTATTTGTTTCGCTGAACAAGCGAAAAATGGACTCAGAAAATATTTGGATGAAAATAAAGCCTGCAATAAAATATATCATGATGATTTCTGTTGAAAAGCGGATCACTTGTTTCAAGCGTTGATGGTTCTTCGCACCAAAATTATAGCCAACAATGGGTGTCAACCCTTGAATAATGCCAAAAGCGGGCATGAAAACAAATGAAATGACACGGTTAATGACGCCATAAATGGAGATATAAATCGCTGGGTCGCCTACGGTATGTTGATTTATTAATCGATAAATGATAATTGCCATAAACGCCCCAATGGAGTTTCGCAAAAACGAAGGGAAGCCAATAACAGTAATCTCTTTAACCATTTTCCAATGAACAGTGAACCATTTTTTTAAATTAATCCTTAAGGTAGAACGTGCCCCCAGCGACATCGTAAAGATAAAAATAAAGGCGACGGTCTGTGATATGATGGTCGCAATGGCCGCCCCTCGCACACCGAGGCCTAATCCCCAATCAAAGATAAAAATGGGATCTAAAGCGATGTTTAAACCTGTACCGATCATCATGGAAAACATCGCAATCTTTGCTCGGCCTTCTGCCCTAGTCAAATTATTCAAGACCATGGAAAGCGAAAGTGGTGTTAAACCGATTAAGATGACAGAAAGATAATCTTCAGCGTAAATGATATTATCGCCTGAAGCACCAAAAAATATTAATAAATCATCTAAAAAAACGAACCCTAAAATCGATAGTACCACCGAAGATAATAAGGCAATCCTTAAAGCAGTATTGACCGAAGTTTCCATCGTTTCATAATCTTTTCTGCCAAAAGCGCGAGAAAAGATTGAAGCACTTCCCATACCAATCATTAATCCAATCGCCATCGCAATCATTTGAATGGGATAGGCGAGTGCTAAACCACCAATAGCCAGTTCGCCAACGCCTTTGGCAACGAATAATGTATCGACAAAATTATATAAAGCATTGACAATCATTCCTAAAATTGCTGGAACAGACAAAATGACTAATGCTTTTTTAACATTTGTTTTTCCTAGTAAATCGGCATTACTCATTTTCATCGATTACCTTTCAAGAGATTGTTTCCACGCAATTTGCGGTCAATTTTATATTATACCACAGATAAAATAAATATGCTTTTTTGCTCACTTAAAAAAATAACGCCCCCAAAGGAAGCGTTAAATATTTCTTTATTTTTTGGCTTTCGGTGTTTCTACGGGTGATTCTGATTTGATTTCAGGGTTTAAATCAACGATGGGTTTGAAATCTTCACCCAAATATTTTGGTAAATCCATTCCTGCCATTTTGAACAAATCATTCATGGGTGGAATGGATTTCATTAAAGATGAAGCAAAATTAGCGGTTGAGGATCCGTCTTTTGAAGAACCATTATCCCATACTGTTATCTTATCAAACTTCAGATTCTTGATGGCTTCAACTTGAATTTTAACTAAAGCTTCGAGTTTATCAGCTATTAACATCTTGATTGCAGCATCAGGATTA
Organism: Caryophanales bacterium UBA5603; assembly: GCA_002424815.1. GTDB lineage: Bacteria > Bacillota_I > Bacilli_A > Izemoplasmatales > Hujiaoplasmataceae > UBA5603. Next base: position 42,156 of record DILB01000005.1, on the reverse strand, counting down.
TTGCCTGCCGCTTTAACAAGATCTTGGAACCCGGATGCTTGTTTAGATAAGATTTCGAGCATACCACGGCCTTGAGCTTCCATTTTGGAATAGATTCCATCGGCTTCGCCTCGAGCTTTTCTGCGAATTTCTTCCGCCTCAGCTTCAGCTTGTAAAACGCGTCTTTGTTTCTCAATTTCCGTTTTTACGATAACATCCGCTTCTAAAGTGGCTTTTTCACGACTTGCACGTGCTAATTCAGCACTTTGTTCCGCGATATAGGCATCTTCTAAGGCTTTCGCAGCCGCAATTTTTTCGGCGGTCATAGCTCTTCTTAATGCTTCAGCTTCAATCTCACGACGAGAAGCGTTGGATTGAGAAATTAATCCAAGGGATTCGTCTTCGCCTTTAATGGCGGTTGAGTTGGCACTAGCGACTTGAATACGTTGATCTCTCACTGCATTTGCTTCACCAATGGATCCATCGCGGTTCATTTCTGCGACGGCTTTTTTAGCATCATTGATGGCTTTAGCCGCTGCTTCTTTACCTAAAGCTTGAATATAACCTGATTCATCATTGATATCTGTCACATTGACGTTGATTAAGCGTAATCCTATTTTTTTGAGTTCGGTTTCAACGTTGCGTGAGACCGCTTCAAGAAATTTATCTCTGTCGGTGTTGATTTCTTCAATATCCATCGTGGCGATGATTAAACGCAACTGACCAAAAATAATATCTTTGGCAAGTTCTTGAATTTCATTAGATTGAAGGCCAAGTAAGCGTTCTGCAGCATTTTGCATAATTCCAGCTTCGGTGGAAATACCAACGGTAAAACGGGAAGGAACATCGATACGGATATTTTGCCTAGAAAGTGCATTTTTAAGATCAACACTGATTGAAATCGGTGTTAAATCTAAAAAAGAATAAGCTTGAACAAATGGATAGATGAATTTTGCCCCACCGTGGATACAATTCGCTGATTTATTAGTGCCATCGACGTTACTACCGACTTTACCATAAACGACCATAATTTTATCTGCGGGACATTTTTTAATACGGGAAACAATAAAGACTAAGACGGAAAACAAAATAACGAACAAGGCAATCAGTAAACCTGCCCAGTCTTGTGCTGCTAAAAAAATAATATTCATATATAATCTCCTTTATCTATTTTTTAATTCTGAAATTCTACTTTTTTTTGACGATGAGCGTCGTTTCATTTTCTAAACCAACCACTTCGATGGCCGTTCCGGTTAATAAATCAATGTCTTCATGTGTTATGGCATCGACTTCTATAAAACGTTCTTGTAAGGTTAGTGTTACTTTCCCAATTCCAGAATGCAATTTTGGGACTTTAATATAAACGTTGCCACTTTTACCAATCGCGTTATGGTAATCGATGTTACCGGTTGATTCAAGCTTTAAGGAAGCACGAAACGCCACTGCTAATAAATAGGCTGCGATGATTCCAGCAATGACACCCAAAGCAATGGATAACCAAGGCGTCAAAAATCCAACGAATCCATACGCGGTCCATGCGCCAACAGCGATAAAAGCCAAAACCCCTCTTATAGATAGAATTCTTAAACCGCTGAATGCTGAAAGCGGCTCGTCGTTAAAGAGGTCGCCACCACTGATGTCTCCATCAACATCGACATCGCCTTCAAAAGAATCAGCGCCATCGCCACCGATTAACATCAAAATTAAAAAAATAATCATGACAACCGTCGCAGAAGTTGCCAAAACAAACAAAATTTGTTGAAGATTACTAAGTGAATCCCACCAAGACATATTGATCATCCCTTCAAAATAAATTGTTTGAATCATTAATCTAAAATAATTATATCACCAATAAACCAAAAAATATAATATTTATTTAACCTTTTTAAATTCATTATTAAACGAGATAAACTATATCCATCATAGACCTAAGATGTGTGTATTCTGTGATTATAAAAACCGGACATTAAGCAAATGGTCCGGCTTCATTGATACTCTTTTTTAAGGATAGTCTATTATTTTTGTTTCTTAAAATCAAGAATATGACCCATCTTATCTTTTTTTGTGCGCATGTAAAATTCGTTGCGTTCGTTATGGTTTAGCTGAATTTTTACACGATTGACAATCTCAATGCCATATCCAGAAAGACCATGGATTTTTTTGGGATTATTCGTCATTAAATTCATGCGTTTTACACCTAAAGCAACCAACATTTGCGCCCCAATTCCGTAATCGCGAAGATCATCAGGAAAACCTAGTGCAATATTTGCTTCAACAGTATCAAGGCCCTGATCTTGAAGCGCATAAGCCCTAATCTTGTTAATGAGGCCAATGCCACGGCCTTCTTGTCGCATATAAAGAATAATTCCTCGGCCGACTTTTTCAATACGACGCATGGCGGTGTGCAATTGTTCGCCGCAATCACAGCGTTGTGAGCCAAAAGAATCGCCCGTCAAACATTCAGAATGAACGCGAATTAGCACGGGTTCATCAGAGGTAACATCGCCTTTGACTAAAGCGACATGATGTTCACCATTGAGTTTATTGATAAATCCGACCATCATAAAATCACCATATTTCGTAGGCATTTTAGCTTCAGCGACGCGCTCAATGAGAACATCAGTTTGACGACGATTATAAATCAAATCTGATATTTTAAATAATGGATATGTTTCTTTTGAATGCGCGAGTGATTCCACACTGACTGATCGTCCATCGTCATCAACTAATGAATAGAGTAACCCAACAGGCGGTTGATTGGCTAACCAACAAAGATCGATAATCGCTTCTGCAGGGGCAGCTCGTTTTAAAATGCCACCCTGACGGGTTGAGAGCACTTGAAATTCGCCACCTTGTCGGAAGTTATCGACGGTGGCATCTTTATTTAATAATGCTTGTAGAGTGGCCTCCAACAAGAAAGCAGATGAAGCTAATTCTTGATTTCGCGCGCTGAGGTTAACAAAATCTTCATCATATTCAAAGTTAATATTTTTTTTAACACCTGTGATTAATCCGTATTTTTCATAACCTAATACGATGGTTGGGATTGTTTGATAAGGACAAAAAGATGTTAATAATCCATGATCGATGACTGCTTTTGCAGCAGCAATATAATGACACTCATTATCGAGTCCCTCATCATCAACAACAATAATTTTTTGTCCTTTTTTCAAATCAATTAATGCTTCTTCAATGGTGATATATTTTATCATATTTTAATCCTCTTCTTTCTGAACAGATGGATGGACGGCTTCAACAATCACATCATCGCCCCATTGTTTCCATTCGATGAACTTTAATTTTGTGGCTGCTTTTAAAGTTTCAAACCCTTCTCCGCCAACAGCGGATTTCGCTGTTTCTCCACCGATAATAATTGGAGATATTGTCGCGTAAAGACGATTGAAATATCGTGCTTTTATAAATGAAAAATGGATTGTACTACCGCCTTCTACAAGAATAGATTCGATGCCTATTGATTTAAGATGCGCTAATACTTGATGAAGATCAAGCGGTGATTTTGGACCGCTCATCTCAATGATTTTGACACCGTTTCTTAATAATTTTTGTTTTTTTATTGAATCACTTGAACTATGTGTGACAATATAAGTCAAAGCCGAGGAGTTTTGATGAAGGAGAGGTTCTTCAAGGTCAATTTTTAAAGTTGAATCCAAGATGATTCGAATAGGATCAACACCCTGAAAATCATTGAGTCTGGTTGTGAGTTTGGGATGATCAATCAAGATGGTATTGATACCCACTAAAATCGATTGATGTGTATGTCTTAAATGATGAACAAATTGCCTTGATTCATTGCCAGAAATATATTTTGAATCGCCGGTTCTTGTCGCAATTTTCCCATCGAGAGACATGCCAAAACTCAGAGTTATAAAAGGTATATCTGCTTGTCGATTAAATAAATGGATTTCATTCAATCTTTCACCAAGACCTTTTAAAAACTGATATTCAACCGCAATTTTATTCTCCTGGGCCCACTGTACAAATTCTAAGGGAGTATCGGTATTGAGAACACTAATAAATATTTGATTTATTTCACTCTTGAGAATCCATAACATCATTTCTGAGATTTTAGTCGGTTCATAAGGAAAAAATAACGTTCCGCCCGATCCTATCGGTAAATTCTGAAAGAATAAATGACATTCAGGATGAAGACTGTTATTCCATGTCGCAATTAAATCATCGCCTTTGACATATAGCATACTCATAAAAGGTATCCCTGGCGTCTTTCTACCTGAAGTTTGGGCAACCTCAATCGCTTTTTCCATCCAGTTTCTTTGATCCATCGAAGTCACCTTCTTTAATCCTACTTTAGGATGATTTCATCTCATTATAACACACACACGGTCTCACATCAATTTGGATGCCAAACAACTTTTAGAGTGGTGATGAAGGTTTCAAGCTCTTTTATGATTTATCAAAAAAGCAAAAGGGTTGAATGATTGAATAAAGTCATGTTATAATCGCTTCACGAGGTGATACTCATGAAAAAAATCATTATGATCTTCTTATTGAGTTTAACCATGGTTGCCTGTGGTGGAACAGCTCAAGCAAACACCGAATTGAATGCACCCATTACCATTTCTGCTTCCACAGGAAAATCGATGATGGATCGCGATTCATCGATTATTTTAATTGATGTTCGAACGAAAAGTGAATACGATGAAGCGCACATTGAAGGGGCGATTTTATTACCGCTCGATACAATATCCTCCCAAGCCTCTAAAATTATGAAAGATAAGTTCGCAATTTATATTATTTATTGTCGAAGCGGAAACCGCAGTGCACAAGCGGTCCTACAGTTATATCAAATGGGTTATGGCAATCTTTATGATATGGGCGGCATTATTAATTGGCCTTATGGTACCATCTCAAGTTAAATTAAAAAGGATTTGTCACCTGACGAATCCTTATTTTTTTAGATTGATGGGCGTTTATAGACAACGGAATATAAAAATGAACCTAAAAAAATGGCAAACCCAAGGACATAAAATCCGATTTGACCAAAGATTAAATTTAATGTGTCATTATTTATTCCGATTAAAAAATAACTCATTAGAAACATGAATGTCCAAAGTAACGCGATTTGAGCGGATTCCATTTTTGTTTTTGGTTTACGAAAATAGGTTATAATAAATAGCAATAATCCTGAAGGGATGGACGCGATTAAAAACATCATATTAACATAATGAGAACGAACAGCCAAATCATCAATATTAGGGTTTTGGAAAAACAATGTAATGCCTAGTTGAATCACATTGATAATGACAATAATTAATAATCCAATCAATAAATCTTTTAAAATTCTTTTCATGGTGCCTCCCTTAATCCATTATCATTGTAGCATAAGATATTAAGCAATTTCAATGGACCCATTAAAATTGACAAATCTAAAATAACTTGATATAATGACGCATAATTTCCATGGAGGACGCGATGATTAAAACGATTTTATTTGATTTAGATGGAACATTATTACCCATCGATGAACAACCATTTTTGCGATTATATTTTGGTGAAATGGGTCGATATTTTGCATCCTTAGGATACAATCACCTTAAACTGATTGATGCGGTCCTCAATGGAACTGAAAAGATGCGTATGAACCAAGGCCCTTCGACGAATGAAACGGTATTTTGGGAATCGTTTAAGACGAGCATGAATTTAGATGACCCTTTGATAAAAAAACAGTTTCAAGCTTTTTATGAAGAAAAATTTGATTTGGTTCAAGCTTCTTCTCAAATCCAACCGCTCGCACGTCAAGCCATTGATATTCTCAAACAGAAAGGATATCAACTCGTTTTAGCAACCAATCCACTTTTTCCGCCGATTGCGACAGAGAAAAGAATTCAATGGGCGGGCTTACAAAAAGACGACTTCATTCTGATTACTACTTATGATAATAGTACCGCAACTAAGCCCTCACTTCATTACTATCAAAATATCCTAAACGCCTTAAATCTCCAAGCTTCAGAGTGTTTGATGGTTGGCAACGATGCAAAAGAAGATATGGCCGCAGCTAAACTGGGAATCGATACCTATCTAATAACCGATTGTTTAATTAACACCCATCATCATGATATCAAAACTTTTCGAAATGGTACTTTCAATGATTTTATCAAGTATATCGAAACCCTGCATTCTATCCATTAAAAAGAGAGATTCCCAGCAGAATCTCTCTTTATTTAGCCATATTTATAACACGCTTTCAATCAGTTTCTTCCGCTGAATCGAACAAATCTTCGCCAAACATAAAACGGATAATCAGCGTAGATATATCGATTGAGTCGGGAAAACTGTAGGCGTTGGAAACATCCCCACCCGACCACCGATGAGGCATTCCACTGACAATAATTTTAAGCAACATCAGTTGATCGTCTTGATTCAGCTTTCGTAAGATTGAAAATGGAATCTGTCCTTCACTGATTCGATTTTCAACATCGACTGTCTTTCCTAAAAAACTATCATTGGCAATGCCATCGTCAATCAAGTCGTTTAAATAACTGATCTGTGAAATAATATAATCCGCATTTTTAAGATTGACTCGCGTATCTTCATCGCCATGAACGACCAAAATTTTGATAGGACGCCTAAATTCAACTGGCATATTTTCATAAGCCAATTCTGCGGTAGTTTTTACCGATGGAAATGTTCCATTCATCGCGATATAAGCTTGCTGCCCATCCATCGCAACGCCATAACCTAACCCCGAAGCCATGGCCACACCAGAGATGATATCAGGATAAAGAATGGCCATATGCAACGCCATACAAGCACCAGCTGAAAAACCAACCGCATATATCTTGGTTTTATCAACTCGATACTTGCTCATTAACGTATTCATCATATCTGATATAATAAGGGGCTCTCCATTTTCACGCGTTTGGTTCGTAGGCAAAAACCAATTCCAATAACGATAAGCATTCGAAAGTGTCGATTGTTCCGGATATAAAACGATAAATTGATACGTTTCTGCCAATTGATTCATTTGTGTCATCGTTGCCATTTCTTCTGCGGTTTGAGTTCCGCCATGAAGAACGACAAACATCGGATACGCTTTTTGTGCAGTATAACTTGAAGGAATGTAATAATCATAATGATAGCCGTCTTCATCGGCGATAACAGTAATATAACCACGTTTGACTTTATCTCCACATGCATGAAATGCAAAGCCGAGAAAAATCATCAATATCGCTATCAAATAGCGCCGACAAAATGACTTTTGCTTCATCAACGATCCTCTCCTTCCATTCTTCGAGTCTATTATAGAACATTCTTAAAGGTAACTTCAAGCGGATATCCAATTTATCCATAAAAAAACCCCTTGAAGATGATTTTTAACATCTTGAAAGGGAAATATTAAATGCGTTTAGCATCTTTTCTTACATTTTTTTACTCATGATTAGATTCTTCATTATTTTTAAGACGACTTTTTTTCTTTGAAAATGACAATATGATTCCAAGGGCAATGGAAAGATACGCGGCCATCAACACCCGATAATTTTCTGGTAACAAGAATGTCACCGTATGCGCGGGAATCCAAAACAAAGGAATCGTTTTAAAAAGGACAAAACGAAAGAAAAAATGCCAATCGATTTGTTCTAATACGGTCAATAAACGGACTTTCTTAATTTGACGCAAGCGTCCTTTTCCAAGCGTAATATATTGATCCGTCAGACGATGAAGAATCATAAAGGTTGGCGCAAATAAAACATTCATTAACAAGCTGGTTAAAAATGCTTTTAGTAGTATTGAATTAAAACCGCCTTCGATTGAAGGTAGTAAACCCGTATCTTGGAGCGAAGCAACCCCAGATGAAAACAATTGAAAAGTCATAACAAACAATAAACCTAACATTCCCCAAACAAAGAACTTCATCCATGTTGTTCGATCAATTTGATAGTTTCCTATTTGGATTCGAATTGCCATGATTTCACCCATTGAGGCTAATAAAGCGGTTTTAATAAACCCCATCAAATAAGGATATCGATCCGTCCAAAGCAACAGAAATAATCTTGTATCAGGGATTACAAACAACGAAGAAATAATAACTATGATACTTATCCAGATAAAATCTGCTTTTTTCATAAAGATCCTCAATTTTTAATAATCGGTAATGAATCGATTATTTTATCTTTAGAAAAGGAGTCTAAAACCGGAACCATGATTGCGGCAACAAACCCAGCCGCAAATCCATTGTTATACAAATCAAATCCCCCTTGAAAATAATAGCTTAATGGGGTAATAACGATATGTAAGAACCCTGCTAAAATTCCTATCAAAACGCCATATTTCCCAGCAATGGGGGCTAACGCAGTGACAAAGAAAACTGCAATGACTATTCCGACTGAATCAAACGATAATTTTGTAACAATCACCGCAAGATATGCGCCAAACATCACAGGTAGAGCATTGCGAGGATGTTTTCCACAAGCCGCAAATCCCATGATGGTCAAAACGGCACCCATCAAAGCTCCACCAACTTGAAATCCCAAAAGCATGATCATCGCCATGGATATTAATCCCATGATGCCCACATTGAGCATTGACACATCTTTACCATAATCATTGATAAAATCTGAGACTAAACGCCCTGAAGATTTAATGATTGATAAATATTTTCGGTACACTTTTTTGTCGCTTAGAAAAGCGCCAATGATAAAAGAAAGAGACAATAACAAAATCAAAGTCATCAATTCATTATGATAGAGCGTGCTGCTAGGACCGCCCAAATCAAGATTTATACCGAAACTTCTTAGTAAAGCTGCATAAAGCATCGAAAGAATTCCCATCGCAAAGCCAATATTATAAAGATTGAATCCTTGATGAAACTTCATGGTATTCATAGAAATTGCGGGCAGTAAAAACCCACTCAAAATACCGACAATTACACCTGCAGGAATACCGATGTAAAGCGGCCATCCGGTTCCAAAAATTAAAAAACTGACGATGGGTGATATCCCTGTTGAGAACAGAATCACGATAATCAATGATTTAATTTCTAATTTCCGAAGCAAAGCATAAAAATAAATACCGAGGTAAATGGGAAAAGTATTAAATATATTTTTCCCAAAAAATGAAAAGCCAGCAATGGTAAATAATCCAGCAAAAATGAGACCCGTCATTTTAAGTTTTAACACTTTTAATAAGATTAAATTCATTAACATGATCGTGGCGACATTAAACAATGTTGCGCCAAGTCCGCCAATAAATAAATAATCACTGATTAATACACTGGGACTTTTCAAAATCAATAAATATCCTGACCACATGTGACGAACGGAATCAAATAAAAAAGCCATCGCAAAAAGAATGATAATAATGATGGGTGTAAGCATCCGTTTTTTTAGAAATAAAAACAATTCTTTAATCATGGTGACTCCTAGTATTTACGGCTTAAACGACTTCAATAAATTATAAGTACATTATAACAAATGTTTGATTTTAAAAGAAACGAATTCGCTTAACTTTTCCGATAACTCTTTCATGAAAAGTGGAAACCCAAGGTAAGAAGGTTTCCACTTTATATATTTTATTGAATTTCGTACAGTTTCGAATATTTTTCGATGAGATAATCGACGTAATAATTCGGATTAAAATCTTCACCTGTCGCCAATTTAAGAATCGTTTTAGGATCTTTTGATGCTCCATATTGATGAACATGGGTCGATAACCATTGAGCAATATCTTTTAAAGTTCCACTTTGAATGGTTTTTTCGATGTTCAAATCTTTATTCATTGCATGATAGATCTGAGCCGCGTAAGCTGAACCTAATGCATAAGTTGGAAAATATCCGAACATTCCTTGTGACCAATGAACATCTTGTAAAATCCCCGTCGTATCATTAATGACGGTGATCCCCAAATATTTTTTATAAAGTTTGTTCCATAAATCCGGAAGCTTATCTAAATCTGCTTTATGGCTAAAGATTAATTTTTCGATTTCATAACGAATCATGATATGCAAAGAATATGTCAATTCATCGGCCTCAGTACGTATAAAACTTTTTTCGACTTGATTGACATATTTAACAAAATCATGGACTGTCGTATTTTTAAATTCTTTTGGAAACAATTCTTGAAGTTTATGAAAATGTGTGGTCCAAAACACTTCACTTCTTCCAATCATGTTTTCCATTAACCGCGATTGACTTTCATGCATGGCCATACTCGCTCCACCGCCAGATTGAGTAAAATCTAAAGCGGGATTGACTTGTAATTCATAGAGCCCATGACCCATTTCATGAATACAACTAAAAATAGCACTCGCAAGATTATCCGGGTGATAATGTGTCGTTATTCTTACGTCTGTTGTCCCATTGCTTGTCGTAAAAGGATGTTCGCTTTCTTTGATAACTGTCCGTTTGGCATCAAAACAAAAAACTTCTTGTAAATATTTAGCGAATGCTTTTTGTTTTTCAACAGAAAATTGCTTTTTAGTAAATGCTTTGCGATAGATGAGTTTGCGTTTGGCCACTGATTTGGCAAACGGAACTAATCGTTCCTTTAACGTATTGAAGAAATGATCATAATCTTCGATGTTGAATCCACTTTCAAATTCATCGAGAAATATATTGTATCCTTTCATCGTTTCAGTTTTTTGTAATTCCAAATATTTAATTCGATAATCAATGATTTGTCGAAGGTAAGGTTTATAAAGTTCATAATTATTGGTTTGCTTCGCTTCAACGTAAATGGGGTAAACTTTTGCCATCAGTTCTGAATAAGCTACATAATCAGCGAGTGGTATTTTTTTGGTCTTGATGAGATTTTTTCTAACTTCAACGATTTCATGTTGCATGACAAGCTCGAGTTGTTCTCGGCTTTGATAAAGGGTCTCAATGGCTGCTTCATAATCTGGGTTGGTATTCGTACGATAAAACATTTCTGAGAGCGTTCCGAGTTGTAAAGAGCGAAATCCCATACACCCACTGGGTGCTTCAGTTGAGCTATCCCAACCATGCAAAAACATCGCCAAATGAAACGCTTTTAGTTTTTTTGTGGTGTCTTGATAAATTTTTAATGCATTTTCCATGTTATTCCTCTTTTCTATTTTTTTTTATTTTTTTATATATTGATAAACATCCATCGGTATCATTTGATGCGTCATCGAGTGGATATCTTCGATTGATGTAAAATATTGAAATCCGCTTCTTAATAAAACCTGTCTCGATGCTAGATTGTTTTTTTGTGTTACACCCAAAATTTTATCTAGATGCAAACAAGAAAACCCAAAATGAATCATGGAATTCACCGCTTCCGTCATATAACCCTGATGACGAAATTCAGGGAATAATACATAACCGATTTCAGCTGTGGCATTATTCCAATCAATATTCCAAAAATTAATGAACCCAATTGTTTGATTGGTTTTTGTCAAAACGATTCCATAGATGAACCATTTTCTTTTTTTCATGCCTATCTGCATTTTTTCAAGATAATCATAGGCTTCTTGTAGATCTTGCCACACGGCCATATCGACGTTGGGAAAATTCAATGGATTTCTGCGAAACTCATATAAAACAGCCGCATCTTCCATCAAAAAAGAACGAAAATGAAGGCGTTGAGTTGGGTTGGGAGGTGTCTTAATTGGATCAAAATCAGGATTATAACCAAGATTAATGAAAGATTGAGATAAAAAATCGATGTCATCTTCACATAATCCATAAATTTCCTGAAGGTCTTCTTTCGGAATCATTACGATGGAAAGCAAGGTCTTTTTTTCAGACTCTTGCCATAATTGAACTGTCTTTTCTGGTAATTGATTCAATATCACCGATAATGGATTCACAAGATATCACCTAAAGTCATTATATCACAGCCGAAGAGAGGCGGTAGTAAAAATACGAAAAAGCAAGGGTGGTGCTTTCATAAAATTGGGATTTATGTTGTTAACTCACTTGAGACATTTCCACTATCCGCATGATTTTCTTGGCTAAAACCCTTGAAACAAGGTATAATAATATTTGAAATGGAGTGTGAAACCATGAAAGAATCGGATATCATTTTCCTTTCCCCAGTTTTCAAAGAACGGATTTGGGGTGGATCAACAATTAAAAATATGTTTAAAGAAGGCGTCCCATCCGGAAAAATTGGCGAAGCATGGATTATTTCAGCTCATCATCATGGGTCTTCTAAAATCATGGGTGGTTTGTTTGATGGCATGTCTTTAGATGCTTTATATCATTCGCACCCTGAATTATTCGGGGACATCACAGAATCACGCTTTCCATTACTGACCAAAATTCTCGATGCAGCGGATCAATTGTCAGTTCAAGTCCATCCAAGCGACGCCTATGCTAAAGCCTTTGAAGATGATCTAGGCAAGGAAGAATGTTGGTATGTTTTAGCTGCAAATCAAGACAGTACCCTCGTATTGGGTCATCACGCCCAAACGAAAACAGAACTTAAAAAAATGGTTGAAGAAAACCGTTGGAATGAACTCCTTGATATTCGTCCGATTCGCAAAGGTGATTTTGTCTATATTCCAGCAGGAACCATCCATGCAATCGGAGCAGGCGTTATCATTCTTGAAACGCAACAATCCAGTGATGTCACTTATCGTTTTTATGATTATGATCGAATGGATCCATCCACCGGTGAAAAACGTGCATTACAAGTTCAAAAAAGCATTGATACTGCAGTCATTCCCGCAAACCGTGTTGTCATTCAACATTATGATGATGACCGAGGCATCTACCGTATGTTAGAGACAAAATATTTTACGGTTGAAAAATGGAATATTGATAAAGGTTACTTTAAAATCAATGCTAAAAACCGTTATTACCTCTGTACAGTGTTATCTGGAAATGCAATGATCAATGGTTCGAAAATTAAAATGTATGATAGTTTTATTATTCCTTCACTTGCGAAATCAATCAAAATTGAAGGTATGGTTGAATTGCTTGTATCATATGTTGGTGACCGTTAAAATTAATAAATTTTACTTATCCCTTTAGTCCAAAGATTAATGGGATTTTAATTTTAAATGTATTGCAAATGTATTGCAAATGTATTGAAAAAGCAGTTTTTAATGGTATAATGAATTTGAAAGGCGGTCATGTTATGAAATATCTATCCTTTAAAAATGCCTATGATAAGTTTCCAAAAAAACAGATTTCTTTTGATGAATCACTCATATTGAGTGGTATCTCAGAAATCGTTGAAAGATTGTCAAAATATCATAACGGAATATTAGCCATTGAACTCTATCCTGGAACAGATGTCAAATTTATCTATGAAAACATTATTAGACATATACCTACTTCTTTGACTTTAAATATTGAATCCGCAAAAAAATCTTATAAAGACCTTGCCTATGCATTTGATCATCAATTAACCGATGATCGTGTTTTTGGAAAAATGGGATATGCTTCCATTGAAGATTTTTACAATCTTGATAAAATCGCCGATATCCGAAAGCAACTCGAATCTGCTCCAGGTCTAAAAATCGTCTATGGTTTCGGATCAACGATGATTTCTTATGATCATCTCATTTATTTTGATATCACCCGATGGGAAATTCAATTGCGATTCCGTCAAGGAATGCCTAATTTTACGGCTGATAACCCTCGCGAAGATACTTTGCGAAAATTTAAACGCGGTTATTTTTTAGAATGGCGTGTGGCTGATAAAATCAAACAAGCCCATTATCTGAAAAGTGATTACCTTGTCTCTTCCGAACGCCCTGATCAAATAACGATGATTCCTCTCGATGCATTTATCACAGGTCTTGATTTATTGACAAGCTCACCTTTCCGATTAATTCCTTATTTTGATCCGGGTGTTTGGGGCGGTCAATGGATGAAGGAAGTTTGTGATTTACCTGAAAATGGTTCAAATTATGCTTGGAGTTTTGATGGTGTTCCCGAAGAAAACGCATTAGCCTTTTCTTTCGGTCATAAAACCTTTGTTTTCCCAGCTATCAATTTAGTTTTTTTCCGTCCTGTTGAATTATTAGGTGAACGTGTCTATGGTCGGTTTGGAAAAGAATTTCCCATACGATTCGATTTTCTTGATACTATGGAAGGCGGAAACTTATCGCTCCAAGTCCACCCATTGACGGAATATATTCAAAATACATTTGGTATGAATTATACTCAAGATGAATCCTATTATATTTTAGATGCATCAGATGATAGTGTTGTCTATCTTGGCGTCAAACCTGGCATTGACCCCCATCATTTAATTGATAGTCTCGAAAAAGCGAACCAAGGAGAAGCTTTATTTGATGATCAAGCTTTTATTAATTCGTTCCCAGTTAAAAAACATGACCATCTTTTGATTCCTGCGGGAACGATTCATTGTAGTGGCAAGAACACGATGGTTTTAGAGATTAGCGCAACCCCTTATATCTTCACCTTCAAACTTTGGGATTGGGGACGATTAGGACTAGATGGCTTACCACGACCGGTCCACATTCAACACGGAAAAAAAGTCATTCAATATGACCGAGATACAGAGTGGGTTAAGAAAAATTTAATTAATCGCTTTGAAACCATCCGTGAAAATGAAATTAGAACCGGACTTCACGAACGAGAGTTTATTGAAACAAGACGTTTATCTACAACAACTAAACTCACCACCCAGACAAACGGTTCAGTAAATGTCTTGAATTTAGTCGAAGGAAAAGCGGCTATTATTGAATCGCCAGAAGGAAAATTCGAACCTTTTACCGTTCATTATGCTGAGACATTTATTATTCCGGATGGCGTTAAGAACTATAGCATCCGTAGTGCCTTTGAAGGTGAAATGATTATGGTCATCAAAGCCTTTGTCCGATAAATTTTAAAACGATTGATTTTTCAGTCGTTTTTTTATATTGTATTGCAAATGTATTAAATGAATGATATAATTAATTAAAAATGGGGTGGAAGTATGAACATGGATATCGGTAATGGTCTTCCTTTCTATATACAAATTCGTAATGACCTCCGCCATAAAATTGAATCCGGCGAGTGGCCTGAAGGAACTTTAATCCCTAGCGAAAAAATCTTAGCAGAGACTTATCAAGTGAGCCGTGTGACGATTCGTACTGCCATATCCGAATTAGTCAACGAGCGTTTTTTGGTTAGACGTGCTGGCTTTGGAACCATCGTCTATCAAAATAAAGAATCATTATCTAATTTTACATTGGTTCGCAGTCATACCAATGAAATGAAAGAAATGGGCATGGTCGTTAGAAATATCGAAGCTGAATTGGATATCATTCGCGCTGATAAAAAAATCGCGGATATATTTCATATAAAAGAAGGCGAAAAAATATATAATTTACGAAGATTGAGAGGCGGAACCGTACCTATTCTTTATTCGAACACTTATTTATTGCCGATTTTCGAAATAACCGAAGAGGTCTTAAAGGGTTCGTTGTATGAATATCTTGGCAGTAAAAACGTCTTTTTTGATCATTTTGAGGAGTTTGTATCGGCTGTCAACGCCCCTAAAGATATTACACAGAAATTAAAAATATATTATGAAGCCCCGCAATTAAAACGGGTGCGTTATAGTTATACCGAAGATGATCGCCTGCTTGAATATACAGAAACATTTTACAATGCCTTATTATATGAATATCGCACCTCTATCTCTTATCGCAAGAAGTAATTTTTTCTTGCGATTTTTTATTTTTTTAATTCAATTTTATAAATGTATTAATAATGTATTGAAAATGTCTGCTTCTCATGGTATACTCGCATTAGAAAGTGCTTACAAAAGGCGGAGATGACGCATGAAAAGACTTTTGATAACGTTAATCCTCTTGATTTCGTCCTTTCTGATTGCTTGTCAGAATGACACGACTACCGAAGTAATTTCTGAATGCGAATGGGGGTTTAGCGAGACAATGAGCGAAGAAATCAAAATTATTGCCATTTCGGCACCAAAATCTAAACTCGTTGGAAATCTCGATAATTTTATCAATCCTTGTAAACCAACGAATTCACACGCTTTACTTATTAAGAATCCTACGACTAAGAGTCACCAAATTGTTTTTGAATTTGATGCCAGTTATCCTTTATTAAATATGGTTCTGTCGAACTATCTTGGCACGCAAGGAATCTCGATTAATAAAATCTCAATCGATGTTTCTTTGAATGGATTTAATTATGTTCGTTTAATCACAGATTATAATCTTGATATCGAAGGAACGTCAATATCTTTAAACAACCGCAATGCAAAATATGTCCGTATCTCATTTTTAGCTGAACAAGAGGCTATTTATGGACTACAAGATGTTCGCTTTTATCTCGGCGATGGCTTAATCGTAAAGGAAGCGCACGAGTGGTCGAATGCTTTTCTTCGCTATGATGGCTGGGTTGGGGCGGATGGCATATTTTCTTTTAATCTTAATGGAGACGATAGCATCGGAGCTATCAATCCAACAACAGCATTCGTCTTTAGTGACACATTTGTTGGCAAAGTCAATGCTTTTAACAACTTAAGATTAGGAAATGTGATGCTAAACAATACACTTGGTTATTACAACGGTAATTCAACTATTTTTGATGGCATGACATTTGATTGGCGCATGACCGACGGCGGTCCAGATTCAATATTTATTCCTGATGATTATTTAGGATATAAGCCAGGAAATCTGCTTGATAGTGAAGGCCTGTCGGCATATTTTAATGAAGATGCAACCTTAACCAATTTGGCTGAAGGTATCATGTGGAAATCAGCAAAAATGGATCAGAATTACTTAATAATTGATTTTTATGCTATTCAATCATTTGGAAAATTGGTTCTATGGAATTACAATGAAAACCCGCTTTATGGTTTAAAAGATATCGAGATATTGAAAAGCAATGATGGCATCGCATGGGAATCCGTCGCAGAAATAGCCTTGAATCAAGCTTCAGGAAACAATCAAGAACCTAAATCATCCCTCATTGATTTACAGGGCGTCGAAGCAAGGTATCTAAAAATCAATATATTATCCTCATATGCATCCGACTTTATTGGCTTGGGAAAATTATACTTTGAATCGATGGATGGTACACCGCTATTTGGTTCTATCGAGGCTTCTTCTTATCTCACTTTAATTACGGGCAATGAATTATCTGGTCGTTTATGGATTCAAGATGGGGTTGTCATTGGCGATTATCTTTATTTATTTCCCATATTAGTTAAAGATGAAGGGAACGCTTTTAAAGTCACGCGGGTGACAATGATAAAAGCACCGATTGTTAACGATAAAATTGATTATCAAAATGCCATCTATACTACTACACCGCTTCAATCAAAATCACCGGATGGTGGCGATATCTATTTTGGAGCCGGGTTGATGAATCATCATGAAATCGATGGTTTCATTTACATCTATGGCTATAAAGATTTAAACGGACGTTATTTAGTTGTTGCCCGCGTCCCAAAAGATGATATTGAAAACTTTAATGCTTGGCGTTATTATGACGGGGAAAACTGGTCCAAAAATATCAATGATTGTGCGCCTTTAATCAGAGGGGTTTCACCCGAACTATCCGTTACTCCGATTCATACAGGATTATTTGCTGGTCAATATATGTTGGTCGTTATGGAAAATACGACGAGTGGTAGAGTTTCTTATTCCATTTCAGATTCTCCTTATGGTCCTTTCTCCGATTATCAAGTTTTATATGAAACCTATGAAGATACTTACTTAAAAGGCGCATTCACTTATAATGCAAAGATGCATGCTCATCTAAGTCAACCTGGAAGTTATTTAATCTCTTACAATGTCAATACAACCATTCTTTCCGCTTTAATTGATGCTCGTATTTATTATCCACGCTTTATCATCGTCACTGAAGTTAAAAAAGCTTAGGAGGATCCTATGAAACCTGGACAAATCATCAAAAAAGAATCCATTCAACAAGGTATCACAACCCTTCGACTCGATGGAATATACCCCATAAGTCATGTCAAAGGTAACCATTTAAAGGATCTGATATTTTCTGTGGACGATATCATCAGCGAAAAAAACGCTGAACAAATCCTCTATGCCAACAAAATCGTCTTGAATGCTGAAAAAGAAACAGAGATTGAAGTCATTCTTGCGAACGGTTACCTAGCTTCCAAAGATGAAGAATGGACCAAAAAGTTTTCACAAAAACAAGGTTGGTCGGGATCAGATGGAATATATTCCTTTAATATAACGACCGGTTGTGACCAATTTGATCAAAAACGCAACTTTACGAATCTTTTTGTTTTCGGTGATACGTTTGTCGGTCGAACTGACAAAGTCACAAAGAGACGATATGAACCACTACTCATGCCCAATAATTCCATGGGTTATCTTGATGCAGGCCGAGAGAAAATTGAATTCCTAATTAATAAAACTGAGAAGGATTCTGTCACCGCGTTTTTTAAGATTGAACCTTTACATGATGTCGTTGGTACGCTCGCATCCAATCTTGTATCTTATGATCAAAAAAAGCCTAATGATGGTTGGATTTCAGGATACAATCCCAAAAAAGTATGGCTTACCTTTGATTTACAAACCCCTGAATTCGTTGATCAAATCGATATATACAATTATTATAATCATGAAAGTTCAATTTTGGCCTCTCGTGGAATTCGTATATTTCGACTGCTTGCATCGAATGATGGCAAGAAATGGACAGATTTAGGCGAATACGAATTGAAGAAAAGCACTTCTAAAACAGATCATCAATCAATATCGGTTGGAGGAACGTATCGCCATTTCCAATTTGATATTCATTCTGGAGCTGGCATCGGTAATCATGAAGATGAAATGAATGAAGGAGTCTTCGCTTTATCGCGTGTTGAATTTATTCGCGAAGGCGTTAAATATCGTGATATCCAAGTTGAAGCGAGTTCAACGATGCTTGAAGAAGGCGCAAAATCATGGATTTGGCTTCAAGATGGTGTCGTGATTGAAAAAATGTTATACTTTTTCCCTTATCAAGTGATATCGGATATGAATCAACCTGAAGGTTTACAATTTGGCATTAAAGGCATCTCCATGATAAAAGTTCCTATTTTAGACAATCGCATTGATTTTAAGAAAGCCGTTCAAAAACGAACACCTTTCTTATTTCAACAAGGCGATTCAGAATTAATATTTGGAGGCGCTTTAACGCCAAATACAGTTCAATCCGGCGCTTTGAATCCTGATGGTTATGTCTATATATATGGCTATAAAACCACCTGGGGTTTAAGACAACTGATTGCTGCAAGGGTATTAGAAAGTGATTTTGAATTGTTTGATAAATGGGAATTTTATGATGGGGCTCATTGGCAAAAAGATATGATGAAGATTGCGCCTCTCCTCAATCATATCTCAACTGAATTCAGTGTATCTCCTATCCTAAAAGGTCGTAACAAAGGTAAATTCATCTGTGTCTTTACTTATGACACCAATACCCCTTACGTATCGTATAGTATTGGCGATTCATTAATAGGTCCTTTTGAAAAACCACAAATCATTTATAAGACGCCTGAACAAGAACAATTTAAGAGCACGACTTATACTTATAACGCAAAAGCACATCCACAATTATCTGAAAGCGATAATATCATGGTTTCATATAATACGAACACCTATAATTTTGAGCATAATATGTCAAATTGTGACATTTACGGTCCTCGGATCATTCGGTTACGTGAAATCTAATTTGATTGAGAGAAAGGAGTTGGTTTGATGGTTAAAAGCGAAGTATACAAGTCCAAAAAACGTCGGCAATTAATCGTACACATCATCTTACATATCGTCTTAGTTCTTTGTTCACTTGTTTTTGTATTTCCGTTCTTATGGATGTTATTTACCGCTTTAAAAACACCAGCAGAACTATTAAGAGGTATTCAACAATTCTTTCCAACCGTTCCTCAATGGCAAAATTTTGTGAAAGCCATCACCAGCATTCCCTTCTTCATGTATTTAAAAAATTCATTGATTGTGGTCATCCTCGTCGTTATTGGAACAACCTTTAGTGCAACAACAGCCGCTTATGCCTTTGCTAGGTTAAATTGGAAAGGCAGAGACAAATGGTTCGTTATTATGTTAGCAACGATGATGCTTCCCATTCAAGTCATCTTGATTCCAACTTACATTCTTTATTCAAAAATCGGTTGGTTAGGTACTCGTTTACCCCTCATTGTCCCGGCTTTTTTCGGGGGTGGTGCTGCTTTCTATATCTTTTTACTCCGTCAATTTTTTAAAGGTATCCCCAAAGAACTCTCAGAAAGTGCCATTATCGATGGAGCAAATCACTGGCAAATATTTATCAAAATCATGCTTCCACTTTCAAAGCCTGCGATTGTAACCGTTGCATTATTCACTTTCATGGGCTCATGGAATGATTATTTTGGACCTTTGATCTTTTTAAGTAATCCAGATCATTGGACGTTAGCGCTCGGATTAAGGGCCTTCCAGACTCAATATGGAGGTCAATACAATTTAATGATGGCCGCATCCATTCTAATTATGATGCCAACACTCATTTTATTCTTTTTGGCACAACGAACCTTCATTGAAGGTATTAAATTCACAGGAATTAAGGGTTAAGGAGGCAACACATGAAAAAAATAATGATTATAATGCTCGCATTGATTACTATGCTAACTATATCTGCTTGCACAAATGATCCCACAGACCGTATTACCATCGATTTTTGGCATATGGCTCCGATTGGAAGCGAAGCATTTACTCCCACTAAACAACTAATCAACGCTTTCAATGAATCCCAAGATACTTATTTTGTTAAAGGAACAGGTTTTTCTTTTTGGGACTACTGGGATAAAATTGCTGTCGCAATTAGTTCAAGAACGGCTCCGGATATTGGTTTATCAACCTTAGATGACGTTCCAGCGAGAGCTTCTTCAGGTGTACTCTACAATATCAGTGAACTCATCGCTGCAGATCCTGATGGCATTGAGATTGATCAACTCTATCAAAATCAACTTGATTTCGCCACTTATCAAAACAATTTATATGCCTTACCTTTTACAGCAACGACACGTGTTTTATACTACAATTTAGACATGTTTCAAGCGGCAGGATTGACTGAAGCTGATGTTCCTCATACTTGGAGTGAACTCAAGACGGTTGCTAAAAAACTTGATGTCGTTTCAAACGGTGTAATTCAACAACTCGGATTTGATCCAAGTTACGGAAATGCTACTTATCATGGTTGGCTGTGGCAAGCGGGACTCGACTTCTTTGATGCTGAACTCAACCCCACTTTGAACACCCAAAAACATATTGATATTTTATATTGGATCAAAGATTTTAACAGTGAATTCACACGTAATCAACTCGTCGCCTTCGGTGATGCCAATACCATGCTTGGTATTAATCCATTTGCATCTGAACGTGTTGCGATGATGGTTGAAACCGATGGACTTTATGAAATTATTAAAAATGCCAACGCTGATTTTAATTTTGGTGTTTCTTACATTCCGATTCCTGATGAAGATGGCATTCGCGTCAACTGGGGCAGTGGTTTTTCAATTGAAATGTATGACAATGGGAAAAACGAAACTGATCAAAAACAAGGTGCTTGGGAATTTTTGAAATATTTGATGAGTTACAATATTCAATTGAGTTTAGCTGAAGCCAACGGATGGATTATGGCACATAAAGGGGCGATGACGAAATTTGCAGAAGACGACCCCATTTTACAACGCATGCTCGAAGAAGTTGCCTATGCGAAAGATAAAGTTTACGTTCCTTATGCGCCTTCTTGGCACGGCAATGATTGGCAATCCTATTACACAGCGGCACTATCTGGCGCTAAAACCGTCGAAATGGCCCTTCAAGATGCAAGAAATAACTATTTACAGAAACGTGATAATTACAACGCCACCCGATAGGAGGCATCATGAGTAAAAGCAGCTCAATAAAAAAACTTAAGAAACAAGAAAACTTCATTGGCTATCTATTTGCTTCGCCTTGGATCACTGGTTTGATCTTGTTGGGCATTTTTCCGATATTGATGTCGCTATTCATCAGTTTTACCAATTATAATATGATTTCAGATCCTAAATTTATCGGCTTTGAAAACTATCGGATTTTGTTCACTAATGATAACCTCTTTTGGCAAAGTTTGGGAAATACGGTTTATCATGTTATTATTGCTGTCCCTTTAGGTATCGTTGTTGGTCTTTCCTTAGCCTTTCTCCTCAATAACAAAATAAAGGGCATGGGCATTTACCGAACTTTGTTCTACTTACCCAATGTTGTCAGTGTGGTCGCCATGTCATTATTATGGTTATGGCTCTATCAACCGAACTTTGGATTGATTAATCAATTATTAAAACCACTTTATGACTTATTAAAAATGGAACCCATCACTTGGTATCTAGACCCAAAACTCTCGAAATTGACCTTAATATTGATGGGTTTATGGACTGCCGGCGGATCGATGGTTATCTACTTAGCTCAAATGCAAGACATCCCTGTGTCGCTCTATGAAGCCGCTGAGATGGATGGCGCCGGTTGGTTTAAAAAAGCAACGCTCATCACTTTGCCTTTGATGACGCCTTCCATCTTCTTCAATTTTATTATGGGATTGATTGGTAGTTTTCAAGTCTTTACGATGGCTTATATCATGACCAGTGGCGGTCCGTCACGTTCCACCTATTATTATGCTTATTATCTCTTTGACAAAATGATGGCTGATAAAGCCATGGGCATGGCCAGTGCAATGGCATGGATTTTGCTCTTCATCGTATTAATCATTACTATCTTGGCACTACGCCTTAACAAGTATGTATTTTACTTGGGCGATGAGACATAAAAAAATCAAAAATAGAAAAAGGAGAAAAAAATGAAGAAATTATTAATGGTATTAGTTTTAGTTTTTGCCGTATTTGCTCTCACAGGCTGCTGGCCAGGCGAAGTTGGCGTTGAAACTGTCTTTACAAGTAAAGATGGCGCTGGCACAAGAACCATTATCTTGGATGTAATGGACGATACACTTTCAACAACCGCTATTACAAATCCTGATGATCCAGAAGGAACAGAAGGTAAAGGCGCTGTTATCAACTCGACTCATATCCAAGGCGGTGTATCTGCCATTCAAACTTGGCTAGAAGCTAACGCACCAACATTCGTTACCGTTTCAGCTATGAAAACAGAAGGTTATCATCGTTATTTTACTTTGACTTACTCGTTCACCGATTTTGCGGATTTCTTAGCTAAATACGAACAATTAGTCAACTTGTCACCCACACTCAGCTGGTCTGATTTTGATGCTACGGAAAAACCAACTTGGGTTTGCGAAGGCAGAACTTGTACTTTCAAAGAATCCAAAGATATCGTTGAAGCTTCATTAGATTGGGCCATTGATGGTATTTGGACAGACATTTATCTTGAAGCCGATTTAGCAGGTTTTGTTACAAAGGCTGATATTTCCGTCTTAGCTAATTACTCAGTCTCAATGGGAGAAGCTTTGTTTGAAGAATTACAAAGATTTGATCCGACTGCCGCTGATGGCGCAGGAACTGGTAAAATGGTTTATGTAACTAGCTCAACTTTACAACTGACAGGGGAATTCCCCACAAGCCCACTCTTAATTGGTGGAATCATTGCTGGTGCAGTAGTTATTATTGGTGGCGCTGTTTTCTTCTTTCTTAAGAAAAAACCCGCCTAATACTCATTTGCTTTAATAAGGAGAGGAAATTGATGGAACGATATCGGTTAAAGGACTTCTTTAAGGATGCCACAGATATCGTGGCAGTCAATTTCCTCTTTTTATTGGCTGTCATTTTAAGTTCAGGCATATTATTTGGTGCTGCCTTTAAAGCTTTATTTGCGGTGACTTTCAAAATCATGGGACATCAAGATGCAACACGAATTTGGAAAGATTTTTGGACGGCTTTTATAGATAGTTTCTGGTTTTCGACCCTAGTATGGTTAATCAGTGTCGTCTTTGGACTGATGTTTGCTTTTGTGATTGATTATGGTTTGAATCATCAGATGATTTGGTTAGCTGCTTCTGGCATCGTCAGTGCTATATTTCTCATTCTTTATTTGTTGTATTTCTTCCCAATGTTATCTATCTTTAAAACCAAGTCTCGTATCCAAATGTTGAAAAATGCCGCAATCATGGGCGCTAGTCATCCCTTTAGCTCGCTTTTATTAGCGGGAGGGCTCGTCATGGTATTTATTCTTTTTGAATGGTGGACGGGAACTTTATTATTTTCAATCGGATTGATGAGTGTCATCAATGCCGCTCATTTAAATCGTCTGTTTTACCCATACCTTGAACCCTTTAAGGATCAGCAAAATAACGAGCAAATCTAATATTTACTTCAAAGTCACTTTTATGTTTTAGGGAGGTCAATCATGTTTTGGGAATGGTTCATAATAATATGTTCAAGCCTTATTATAATTGCTTTATTTACTTTCTTAGCTTATAAGGAAGGGAAAATAAAAGGTATTAAAAAAGGGGCAGATGATCTGCTGGCTTTATTTCTTAAAAGTGGATATGAATTGAAGGTGCTTTCATTTCAAATTCAAAATCGCCATGCAAAAAAAGGGGGAATCGTTTTTGTTGGCGACTCTATCACACAAGATTTTCCTATCCATGATTTTTTCCCAGATTTAACAGTATATAATCGTGGCATCGGCGGCGATACAACCGAAGGTTTGAAAAATCGTTTAGAAGAAAGTATCTTTGCCCTTGAACCACAAAAAGTCGTCTTAATGATTGGTACAAATGACTTAGCGCTTTTAAAAACGACGCCAGAAAAAATTGCACAAAATATTCACGATATTGTCAAATTAATTCATGAAAAATCACCCAATATACGCATTATTCTTGAGGGAATTTATCCTGTTAATACCACTTTGGATCCCTTTAGCGTCAGCACAAGAAACAATGAAGATATTCGAAAAGTCAATCAACTATTAAAAAATATACCCCAGATTGATTTCATTGATCTTGACCATGACTTTTCTGATTCGCTTGGGAATTTGAAAAAAGAATATACTGTTGAAGGTTTACATATTAATGCACTAGGTTACGAACTCATTGTGACTAAACTCTTGCCTTTTCTCAAATAAACATAGTTTAAAAAAACGATTTTTATCGTTTTTTTTATTAAATTATACTTCTGAAATTCATCTTTTTGAAGTATAATAAAAGTATCGGGTTCATCCCGAAAAATCGCGTCATTACAAGGAGACAACGCATGAAATTATTTTTAGGAATCGATGGCGGTGGAACCAAAACAAAAGTCACTGTCGTCAATCAAAATGAAGAATTTCTCTTTGTAGGCAGTGGTGGTCCTTCCTCGATAGACACGGTTAGTTCGCAAACCACACTCGAAAACATTCAAAATGCCCTCACTGTCTTTTTTAATCGCCGTCCAAAAGCAACTTTTGATGGCGTTTTTGCAGGTTTAGGTGGTATCGTTTTTGATAAAGATTCTCAAGCCGTCGAATTGCTTTTGAAGAATCTTAAGGGCGTTCGAGAAGACACAATGATTGTTGCAAAAAATGATATGGAAAACGCTCTATTGAGCGGTTTATGTTATGAAGAAGGCATGACCCTTATTTGTGGAACCGGCATGGTTGCATTTGGTAAAGACGTCTATGGAAATAAGCATAAATGCGGTGGGTGGGGCTACAAAGAAGGGGATGCAGGATCAGGATATGATTTAGGTATTCAAGCGATTAGGCACGTCATTCGTGCATATGATGGTCGCTATGAACGCGATGAATTTTCCGCAACTATTGCAAAAGAAATCGGTATGCGAGAAGCAACGGACATCATGTCAGTGATGGATCGATACTTTAATCAACGAACCAAAATTGCCAAACTTTCACCCATTGTCACTGAATTCGCCGATAAAGGTAATCAATACGCGAAAAACATTGTCGAATCCGCAACACAAGAATTGGCACTCGCTGTTTCGGGCTTAATAAAAAAACTCAGATTACAAAAGAAAACTTTAGTTGTTGTCGGGAGTTTAGGAAATTCAGAAGGATATTTTAAAAAATGTCTCTATGAAAAAATACGAAAAATAGATTCTAAAATTGAAATTATTGCTCCGTTGGTTGATCCTGCTTTTGCCGCAGCTGCCATGGCGAGACGCTCCTATTTCAATGCTCACCCTCACGAAAAACCTTAAACGATACGAAGCGAGAATTGCATCAGAGATTCATCGCTTTTTTTTATTCATATGATACGACAAATGTTTTTTAAAAGATGCATTAAAAAAGTTTCCCATCCAATTGGTTGGGAAACTTTTAAATCTCGAAATGAGTTATGGACGTTTAAATAAACCGATGATTTTAAAGCGCATCAGGTATCCAATGAATGCAGTGGGAATCACCAGCAATATGGAGAACCAATAAGGATTAAAAGTTTGAAGATTGTCTAATAGCGTCTCTGCATTGAGCAATTCTTCATAATTTGTGACTTGCATTTGTTGGTCTTCAGAAAGGGCATCGTAAGCTTCTCTTGCGATGATCACTTGTGATTGTGAAGGGATTTCTTCCACATATTCGATTGATCCTATCAACTGAATCACGTGATTGATAAGGAGAAGTTCATCGATTTTCGCTATTGCTATTTCAAGTGCGATAACGGATTGGGGTGAAACATATGCTTTTTGATTTTGATTCATAATTAAATATGCGATTCGAGCCGCTTCAATTTGATTTTGATCGTTTAGTTCGATAATTTCATCAAAACCTAAGACCATTGCTTCAAAAGCCATTGCTGTTTCAATATCAGAGATCACTCTTTCTGCCGACACTAAGACTGCATAGTTGACAATTTGACTGCGTTGATCAGAACTCATGAATCCATATTTCTGTCTGGCTTCACGAATGATTGACACTTCATCATACGTGATATCAGATGGTAAACTATCAATGAGCGCAATTAAATTCGCCACATCGACGACTTTTTTTAATTCACGAATCGCATCTTCTGCACTTGCTAATTTTGGGTAATTATGAACAAAAGATTGTTGACAAATGCTGAGTGCGTCAAAAGCGGTCCGGGCTTGAGAAACTGCACTTGAATGCGATAAACTAATATCTGTTGGTAAGGCTTCAATCATATCAACTACCAACTGAGCTTCAGCTTCAAGGGCTAACACTCTTCGTTCGGCGTCCCAAAGCGAAACATAATTTGTGACCAATACTTTTTGGTCATCCGCCAAGGCCTCATAAGCAGCCCTTGTGATTAATACATCATCTTTATCATTATAAGAAATGGGACAAGAAAGATTATCAATCATTTGAATGACTTTCGCCACTTGTTTTTCTAATTCTTCTAAAGCTTTTTCTTTTATTAGAAAAATTTGATAATTATTTGATAATGCTTTTTGGTCTGCCGATAAAGAATCGTACGCCTCTTGGGCGGTTTCAATCGCGATGCGATGTGAAATGGTCACGACCTCGGGTAACTGACTTACCAAAGAATCAAAATTTAAAACAGGCTCAAGTTCAATCCATTTAGCATATAAGGTGATATTTTCAGAAGGCATTACAGAAAAAGTAAAACGATTAAGAAAAGTTCCATCATCCAGATACCATCCAGCAAAAGCATACCCATTTCTTTGCGGTGTAGCTGGTTCAGTTATATTCGACCCTGTTAGACCCGAAAAGGGTGAAACGGCCGTGCCGCCATTACTCACAAAAATGATGGTGGTCATGGTTGTATTCAGCGGTAAAATAGTGGATTCACTTTCAACATTTCGTACCGAATAAAATGCGAATGAACCCATTATCATAAAAGAAAATAAAATGATAATCATTTTTTTCATAGGCAAACTCCTTTCAGGCGATTCTTTCTCATTAAGAACCATCTAAAATCATTGGAATGCTTAACTTAAATTTACCAGTTATGATACTTGAATGCAATGATTTTGCTTTAAGAATGAAAAATGATCACACAAAAAGTGTAATCATTCGTAATTATGGTATAAAAACTACATTTCAATATAAACCTTTTCATTTTCAATAACACATTCAAAAGTTCTTATAAGGCGATCAAGTGGGCTAATCTTTAAAAAATTAGCTTTTGGCGTATCTACTACTTGTCCGTTGGTGACGTTTATTTGCAGGCCGTGTTCTTTACATTGAATAATGCCCGAATCAAATTTTCCATTTGAAATTGAAAAACCCATATGCGGACATTTGTCGATAACTGCATAAGGTCGACCTTGAACCGATGCTAATAAAATCGGAAATTTTCCAATCATCACTCTCATTTTAATCCGGTCTTGCAAGTCTTTCCACTCACATGCATAGTGTAACATTGGAATTGTCTCCTCTCATGAGAATGCCTTAAAAACTAAATTGCATAGTCATTATAACGCACCGATTCATTGAATACAATATCTTCTCTGAATTTGAACAAACTAAATTATTAAGACTATTTTTCGATTAAAATGGCACGAACCGGAAGCGCTTCAACATGGGCGATTTTTAAAGGAAGACAAATGAATTCATAATTATTTTCTGAGATATCCTTTAAACGCAGGCCTTCAAGAATGATAATCGCTGCACCCAAAAGCGTATCATGGGTTGGATGGTTTGGTTGATTTCTTTCAATGCCTAACGAATCGATACCCACGCCTCTGATTTTTTTGTTTGCTAAATACTGTGCGGCACTCTCATCCAAATAAACAAAATTAAAATCAAAATCATCACGAAAACTATTTCGTGTTTTAAAGAGAATAAAATCGTCTTTTTGAATATTCAATTGTTCGATATCTGCTTTTGAGATACATTCGTCTATTTGCGATAAATCGAAAACTTTTGCCGTTCCAATAAAAGTAGAAAGCGGGTGTCCATCAGAATTGTGTCCTTCTTTCAAAGTGTGCAAAGGAAAATCAATATGAGTTCCCGTATGTAAATTCATTGTGATGTCGGTTTCATAAACCCCATGCGTCTCAAAATCAGCACTTTTTAGAAAGAGAGGTTGCTTGTTCTCTTTGTTTTTATAGACTGTCATATGGGGATGAATCGTCATTGAGATATCGCGGATAATCATTCTAATACCTCCCCAAATTGACTTTTAATCGCCTGTTTTAAATCTTTAAAGTTCGTATAAACAATTGGTTTTGGAATGAACTGATAGATATTATCAATATTTTTCCATGATGTTTCAATTTCATCCCATCTAGTAAACAACGTTGAATTCCCAGAAATTAAATCAAGTAATAATCGTTCATAGGCCTCAGGTTTGTTTCCAACAAATTCACAATCATGGCAATAATCCATTTCCATCGGTCGAATATTCGTTGACAACCCATGTTCTTTTGTATTGAGCCGAAACGTCACTCCCTCACCGGGTGCAACACGAATGACAAGTCGATTTTTTTCAATCTTGCGATTGGGCCAAAGATTATTTTGTTGGGAATTTTGTTTAAAATCGAGGATAATTTCTGATCGTTTCTCATCCAGTTTTTTACCGGTTATGAAATAGAAAGGGACGTCTTTCCATCGCGGGGTGTCAATCATGGCTTTTAGAAACACAAAAGTTTCCGTTTGCGAATCTTTTAATATATTATTTTCATTCAAATAACCAAGGTACTGTCCGGTCAACACATCATCTTTAGCAATGTTAATCTTCTTGAGCACTTTGACTTTTTCTGCCCGAATACCATCAACATCAAAAGATTCTGGAATTTCCATTGCGATTAAGGCTGCCATTTGCATTAAATGACTTTGAACCATGTCTTTTAAGGCCCCTACATGGTCATAATAATTTCCGCGGTTCATAATTCCTTCTGTTTCTTTGGCAATGATGATGACTCTTTCAATTGAGTGATGATTCCAGCTGTTTTCAAATAATTGATTTGCAAAGCGAACAACTAAAATATTTTGTATCATTTCTTTGCCTAAATAATGATCAACACGATAAATTTGTGATTCATCGAAATAATTCCATAACATTGAATTGATTGCCTGAGCAGATTTTAAATCTTCGCCAAATGGTTTCTCAAAAACAATGCGTCCCGTCGGGTCGTTTTTCGCAATCAAATTCGCTTCGTTAATTCCTTTTGCGATCATGGGAAATAAGTCGGGAGCGACTGCTAAATAAAATAATCGAATAGAAGGACCTTCTTGATACATTTTTTGAAACAGTCTTTGATAGCCTTGAATGTCTTGAAGCTCCATCTGAAAATATTCAAGTAAAGGTGTAAATAATTCCCAATTAATCTTTTCTTTAATTTGTTCTTTCGCCACAGATAGGTAACTATCAATTGAGTGATTGGCACGGCCAATACAAAGGACGGTGGTATCTTTTGGAAGGAGATTTTTAGCCTGTAAAGCTGCAATGGCAGGCAAAAGTTTTTTATACATGAGATTTCCGGTCGCACCGAAAACAGCTAGATAAGTTTTCATTTTTTAGGATACACCGCATGTCCGCCGAATTCGTTGCGCATTGCCGCAACAACTTTTTCGGAAAATTTTAGAAAATCTTTCGATTTATAACGCGCAAAGAGTGAATGAGTGATCACAGGTAGAGCGACTTTTGACTGTAAGGCTTCTTCGATCATCCATTGTCCTTCGCCAGAGTCATCGATTTTTCCCTCGATGGATTCAAGCGTCGCATCCTTTGAAAAAGCATCTTTGATGTAATTCATAAGGGCGCCTTCAATGATTGAACCATGAGCCCATACTTGTGCAACTTTTTGGTAATCTAGTTCATATTGACTGGCTTGTAACAAATCAAACCCTTCGCCAATGGCCTGCATCATTCCATATTCAATTCCATTATGAACCATTTTTACAAAGTGTCCACTTCCCGGATTCCCCATGTAGGCATAGCCATCTTTTACTGCAATTTTAACAAATAAATTTTCAATGGATTTCACGATTTTTTCTTCACCGCCCACCATTAAACAAGCCCCGTTCCGAGCACCGGCCATACCACCTGATGTTCCACAATCAATCAAATGAATGTTTTTCTGCTGTAATTCGTTATATCGACGCTTTGTATCCAAATATCTTGAATTGCCTCCATCGATGATGATATCTCCTTTTGAAAGCAAAGGGGTTAAAGTATCAATAACGGTCTGGACAATCGTTCCAGAAGGAACCATCAACCAAATAATTCTTGGTAGTGGCAATTGCATTACAAGCGATTCATATGAAGTTGCGACATCGACTCCTAAAGCATGGATTTGATTGACGGCATTAACTGAAACATCATAAGCTATCACATCGATTTCTTTGTCTTTCATGTTAAGGGCGAGATTATATCCCATTTTACCTAGTCCGATTAAACCTATTTTCATGATTTGACCTCCAATTATTCGTCAAACTTATTATATCATATCCATTATTGTTCATCTTAAAGAAGCTTTAAAATCCAAAAATAAAAAAATCAGAATGAACTTCTGATTATGAGTGAGGTGATAGTAATATTTTAAAACCTAAGTTTAAATATCTTCTAAAGCTTGCGAATAACCTTTGGCAGTTAATTCATCAATGGTCAATAATAAAACGACGGTTTGAGGAGCATCAACTTTCAATGCATGTGCTGCCATGGATTCTGAAACACCATAGTGATTTAACATTTGAGTCAGAAGATGATGTTTTTTTATCGGTTCTGTGATTAATTCTACTTTCCCAAAAGCTATGACACTTGCATATAAAGTTGAAAGATGAGCAATATCGACTTCCGCTTTGTGAATGACTGTAAAACAAGCATGAGGATGAACAGAAATTGCATCTAATTTAAGGCCGGTTAAAGCAGCATGCATAATTATCTTATGGTCAAAATATCCATAATTCAATGGGACACCATAAGGCGTGCCGTCTGGCAAAACTAAGGATAAAACACCGTGACTATTATGTTTTAAAATGCTTAAAGCTTGATCTGTGGATAATTTAAGTTCACTTCTTCGCATCGGTTTCATATAACCCTCCCAAGATAGAATGAATCATAAGATGTTTGAAATTATACCAAAAAATTCAAAGAAATGCATTGAAATATACGAAAATAAATAAAAAAGACTTGAATCGAGATGCCATTCGATTCAGTCTTATTCGACTGATTAAAGGGTTTAAGCTTCACTTAGCCAGACTTGTTTTAAAATGTCAGTGAATTCAGATTTAGTTAATGCCCCTGATGCCACAAATTCTTTATTGAAGATATAATAAGGAACGGTTTCAATACCAATGTTAACTGCTTCGTACTGATCATCTCGAACATTTTTCTGATAAAGAGAACTTGATAAAATCGTTTTAATCATATTGGGATTTAACCCTATTTCTTTTGCCAATGATATCAATATTTCTGGATCACCGATAAATAAGCCTTCGGTAAAATGCGCCTTCATTAATCTTTTTATCCATCGGTCATCAAGTCCTTGTACTTTTGCATATTGAAGAATTCGATGAGCGTTAAAAGTATTTGTGTCTCGTAGGGAATCTAAATGATTAAAACTCAACCCAAGGGTTGATGCTTGTTTCACCAATGCGATATTTTCTTGATTAATATCTTCTATATTTAGTCCATATTTATTCATTAAGACAAATGGAACAGTCTCATTTAAAGCATGATTCACTTCTGGATCAAGTTCAAAACTTTTATGGATGACACGGATTTTGTCTCGATGTTCAAATTCATTCAAGGCTTGATCGAAAGAAATCTGTCCCATATAACAGTAAGGGCAAACAAAATCAGACCATATTTCAATCACCATATCAATCACTCCTCTCATTTATCCTTCTTATCATACCTGAAAAGACAAATGGATACTAATAAAATGCTCAAAATCATTAAAAGGACCGACAATATTTGTCAGTCCTTAAGATTATAATTTTGAAAATTGTCGAAGACTTAAAACGTGTTCAATGAAGAAGTCAACGAGTCCTGGGTCAAATTGAATACCCGCGTATTTTCGCAACTCTTCAATAGCTTCATTCGTTGTGCGAGTTGCACGGTAAGTACGAACAGAGGTGATGGCATCAAAAGCATCCGCAATAGCTAGAATTCGACCTTGAATCGAAATCGCTTCACCTTTGAGTCCTCGAGGATATCCCGAACCATTCCACTTCTCATGATGTTCTAATACATAACGCGCAATTTCAGAAAACTCATTGCAGGTATTGAGAATTCGAAACCCGATTTCGGGATGACTCATAATGGTTTTCCATTCTTCATCATTTAATTTCCCAGGTTTATTCAGGATTGATTCGGCAATGCCGATTTTACCGATATCATGCATCAATGCACTCGTTCTAAGTTCGTTAATTTTATCCTCAGACCAGCCTAAAGCAGTTGCTAAAGCAACGCTCAAGTCACTCACTCTTTGTGAGTGCGCCATTTCACGAGGATTTTTCTCAAAAAGCGAATTCATGATGATATCAATGGTTTTGCTTCTTGGACTCAAATTTTCGGAAATTTTATGACGGTACATATGATTTTCAGCTCGTGTCAGCGTCAATTGAGCATCCTCATCGACGGAGGTGATTGTTTCGTATCCAAGAGAGATGGATAAAGAAATGGACTCAATGGTTTCTTGTTTGATAGCTTCTTTTATATCTTTTACGATTTTTTCGACTTCATGTGTTTCCGTTTTTGGCAACAAGATAACAAACTCATCGCCGCCAATGCGAACAACAACGTCACTCGGACGACAAGTCGACTTGATGACTTGGGCCGCTCTGATTAATAACTCATCGCCAACTGCGTGCCCTAAAGAGTCATTAATTAATTTTAAACCATTGATGTCGCCCATGATAATTGAGATTGGCAGGTTCTCTTCGGTTTTTAAAAGTTTAATTTGTTTTTCGTAATAACGATAATTATAAATTCCCGTCAAAGGATCATGATAGCTGGCATATTCGATTTCTGCTTGTCTTTGTTTAATTAAGGTGACATCACGAAATACTAAAACGACACCTAATCGATCCGCATTTTTACCAATAATCGGCGAGATATTACCCTCGATGGGAATGGTTGTGCCTTGGGAAGATGTCAGATGCGCACATTCACTAAATTCATATAATTGATCGGTAAAAAGCACTTTATCAAACATGGTTTTAAAGGACTGATTTTCACAGGGTTGAGAGACATTAAAGACTTCATCAACGATTTTACCGATTGCATCACTCCGTTTCCATCCGGTCAAAAGTTCGGCGGCACTATTCATAAGCAATATTATTCCGCTTTCATCACAAGAAATAACACCATCGCCCACAGAGATTAAGGTTGTTTCTAGTAGTTCTTTTTCTCTAATTAAGGCAAGTTCGAGATTTTTCCGATCATTGATGACTTCAGTATAGACAATGATGCCTCCGATAGATCCATCAGATAAATGCCATGGACGACATTCCCATCTCGTCCAATCGACGGAGCCATCATCATGGAAATAAGGATCATCATCGGCACTGGATACAATGCCTTTGAGGGCTTTATCATGGACTATCCGCCACTTAAGAGGCAAATCAGGGAACACATTATAATGATTCATACCGATAATGTTTCGATTTTCCAAGCCATATTGTTTTAAATACTGTTGACTCACAAAAATATAATTCAAATTTTTATCATGGACCGCAATACCACCATTGTTATGTTCAATGATATAACGCATCAATTCATAGGAGTGTTCCAGTTTTTTTTCAGATACAATTCGGTCTGTGATATCTTGTTGATTACCAAAATGACCAATGATTCGCTTTTGTTCGTCGTATATGCAAATATA
Source organism: Caryophanales bacterium UBA5603 (assembly GCA_002424815.1). Taxonomy (GTDB): domain Bacteria; phylum Bacillota_I; class Bacilli_A; order Izemoplasmatales; family Hujiaoplasmataceae; genus UBA5603. Next base: position 7,533 of record DILB01000005.1, on the reverse strand, counting down.
GTCACCTTCGATCCAAATGACTCTACCATCATTATGACGCTCTTCAGTCACCATATGAATATGCCCATTGTCAAACATTTTACGCCAGGCATCTCGTCCTTGCGAAAGGTCGTGTTTGAATAGTTGATTAGGCGTTAAATTTATATACTCCGCAGCTTGAACACCATATTGATTAAGGAGTGCTTGGTTGAATTTGGCCATCCGTTGATGTTCAAAGACATAATCTAAAACGGCTTCTTTATCTGTGGAATCATCCCAAATAATGGGTTCGTCTAGCATCATATAAAAAAAGCCGCTTAACGATTGTTCAAAGAATATTTCGAACAATTCCTTACTTTTCTTCAAATCATTCTCATCTTGTTTTTGTTTGGTAATATCTAGTCCTACACCAGTCAAATAGGTATGTCCATTCATCTTGAGTGGAACTCCGTTTACCTTGGCAAGCATCTTATCGCCATTTTTTAAAAGTAAATGGGCTTCAATTTCACCAAATCCTTGAGAAAAGACTTGTTTGATAGTTTCTTGAATTCGCTGGTAATCGCCTTCATCAAACCAATCATGTAAAGTCATTTTAGCCATTTCATCAGCGGAATACCCAGTCATTTTCTCATGAAGCTTGTTCCAAAGAACAATTTTTTCTTGTTCATCATAGACATATAATAAGCCGGGAATGCTTTCAAAAAGCGATTCGATGAATCGATTTTCCTGTTCAAGAGCATATGTTTTTTCTGCAACTAAGGCATCCATTCGCATTTTAGTTTTAGGGTCAAGATCAGTGTAAAATAAATCAGCTGTAATGTCGTGAACCACAGAATGCAAAAAAACCATCGATCCAATACTAACCGGATTCGATGTTACTTCAACATGACGAATTTCTCCATTCGCTAATCGATGTTTAAAATAGAAACGATTGCGATTTTGTTCTTTAGCTAATCGAAGTTCATTGTTGATTTGTTCAGAAGAAAGAATATTAATCTGATTAATTTTCATTTTAATTAATTCTTCATGGGTATAGCCATAAAAATGACAAGCCGCTTTGTTTGCTTCAATGATGTCAAGGCTAGAAGGATTAATTAGCAACATTATATCTTTGTTATTATGAAATAAATCATAAAAAAAAGACCCATTATTCTCATAAAAATCTTGTTTTAACTGTGTCAATGAAGGATCTCCTTTTAATATATTCATATATTAAAGATAACCTTAATACTGATAGATATTATACTAGAATATGTCAAAGATGTAAATCAATATTTTTGTGATGTATAATAAAATTAGAAAGATGATAAAGTCATTTAGTTAAAAAATAAATATTGTTATTTGAAGTACATTTAATGACTGTTTTGGTAGAATTATTTATCTAAACTAAAGGATAAAATATAGATTAAATCATCCTGAAAATTGTTATTTAATTCGCTTTTCAATATTGAATAATTCATCTTATTTTCATCAAGAGCTAACATGAAATGGCAAATAGCAATTCCCATATCGACGCCTTGAATATCATAAGATAATGACGTCGCATAATTTGGAGTTCTTTTAAGAAAAAAAGCAAATTCATTTTCTCTTACAAGGATTCGCCAAGGTTGATGATTAGAGGCAGATGGAGCTAATCGCACCAAATTTAGAAGAATATCGATGGAATTTTTCACAGATAAATTCTCTGAAATAGGACAATCAAAAGTGTTTTCAAAAAACAAAGTTACAAAAGGTTTGCGGTGGTTGGCTTTGGTTGCTGCACGAATCATATGATCCATGATTGTTGACTTTTCGGCTGCATAGCCAACCGGAGAAATACAAGGAATGATTTCATCATTTTTGATAAATTGAACAAAATCTTCTCGATGAAATGATCCCCCTAACCAAACCGTACCATAACCCTTCTTCGTCAATTCCAAAATTATTTTTTCAAATAAAAAGCCAAAATCAATCATAGCTTCAAACGAATTTTGAATCCTTCCGCCAATAAAGGCGGGCGCATTTTTTACAAACCCATAAGTCCCTATTTTTTTTGATTCTCCCCCTTTGAGAGGGTCATTGATATAGATGAAAAATTGAGCAGAATTTCCAAAAGGTCCTTTGCAAGATTCCGTCTTCTTTAAGATTGATGTGATGATTGAAATGTCATCAACTGTCAAACTCGTTTTTTTAAAAGTACGAATGGATTTTCGCATTCTCATAGCTTCAATCATAAGCATATCTCCTAAGTATTTAGATTTAATCCATCAACCGCATATCGAGATAACCAAAATTTCTTACGCGGCGATAAAACATAAATATTAAAAATAAAGCAACGATTGCGGTCCCTGTATTTGAAATAAACATAACATACCCAAGTGCAATCGGACCAACACCAAAATGTAATAACAACAACAAAGCCGGAATTCTGAAAACATAAATTCGAATAACATTTAAAATCAATGTCACTTTTGTTATTTTAAAACCAATAAAAACGCCTGCGACAATGCCTGCAGTTGCGCCTGTAACAATAGAAAATTTTTCAAAATTAAAGATACTCTTAATTAATGCCGCAAACTCTGGAGAACTGTTTGATGTAAACCATGGAATCATCTTATCCACCGATAATACAATGATTCCCATCCCGATAAATCCAATCAATACTGACAGAATATTAGCAACACCATAAGTTTTAAAAGCCCGTTTTAAATTTCCTGCGCCAATATTTTGACTCGATATTGAAGCAACGGACTCTTCAAAGATAACTGCCACAGCACCTGCACTTCCGACAAGTTTTGATGCCAAACCAAAGGCCGCAATGGCAAGGGTTCCATAAACGGCTGCGATACCGTTCACAATCACTCTGCCAAGGCTAAACAAAAATTTCCCCCCGATGACAGGCAAAGCGACCCACATAATCGATTTCATCATCTTCAAATCGATTGAAAGATCGATACCTCTAATTGCGATTGAATTTTTGGGACTAAAAAGAATAATCATGCCAAGAATCATTAGAAAAGCTTGAGCAATTAACGTTGCTATAGCTACATATATTGTTCCTTTATTAAAAACAAGAATAAAAAGCAATGAAAAAATCAGTTTAATGACAATCGCAACCACATTCATCAGCATAACCATGGTTGTATTTCCTTTTGAACGTTCAATACCCATATATACACTGTTAACTGCGATTATTATCGTAACGAACATTTGAACAAGATAATACCCAAGTCCAATATCGATAATCGCTTGCGGTGCGTTGAGTAGTTTTAAAATAGGAACAGCAAAAATCATCATAATGGCAGCGAAAATTCCGCTGACAATGGTAGCCATAATAAGTGTTTGTGCCGCATATTTGCGAGCTGAGTCAAAGTCTCCAGCACCATAATTTCTGGCAACGAAAACTGCACCACCAATGGCAATACCGCCACCAATAGCAGAAATAGCGCCTTTAATATCATCAACAAAAAAAATGGCAGCGACATCATCAGAACTGATTAAGGAAACAAGAAGGAAATCGATAAATCCATACAAATAATTAAACAGCGCATAAATGGCTAATGGGGTTGTAATCCATAAGACCGTTTTCCATAAATTTCCATGAAGGATAAGCTCTCTGCGTTTATTTTCTCGAATAGATAACGCCGCGTTATTAACCATGATATTCCTTTCTAGTCTTAGAACGATCGTTGTGTATAAGGCATTGAAAAAGTCGAGAAACTCGACTGATGTTTTAAAGTGATTCTAGTAATATCTATCAAAGATATTAATCAATCATATTTTATGCTAAAACCTATAAAAATTCAACTGATTCAATGGTTTTAACAATAAAAAGAAGATTAAAATCATCGATTAGAAACATAAGATTACAATAAAAAATAACAATGAAAAAGCAAATCAATGGTATTATCATTCATGACTGAGTATAATGTAGGTAAAGAGGTGTTCATATGGAAAAAAATGTCGGTCGTGTCGACCAAATTATTCGTTACTTGTTAGGTGCAATCCTGATTGTATTAGCTGTTTTAATTCCTTTCTGGTGGCTATTGATTCCAGCAGTCATATCCATTGGAACAGCTGCACTCGGCAGATGTGGACTATACAAGTTATTTGGCATTAATACATGCAAGATAGACAATAAATAAAAACAAATCCGGAAAATTCCGGATTTTTTTTATAGTTATGACGGATTTTTTTGTTCGCTTAAGGAAAGATCTCCTAATTTAATCCATCCTTTAACTCGGAAAATCTTATCAATAATCCAAACAAGAATAATCGGTAACAAAATATGTAATGCCAAAATCATTAACCATACTCTCAAATTAGCCCCCATCGCATCAATGGTTGCGATTTGACCGACGAGTCCACTCGTTCCCATCCCACTTCCAGAATAATTTGTTTCCATTTTAAATAAGAGTGTCGAAACTGGTCCTAAGATGGCTGATACGATCAATGTTGGAACCCAAAGAATCGGTTTTCGCAATATATTCTTAAATTGAAGCATCGACGTTCCAAATGCAATAGAAAGTACCGTTCCGAAATTATTATCTTTTCTTGACATGACGGCAAAACCAATCATTTGTACAGCGCCGCCTACGACCGCAGCGCCTCCGGCAATACCTGATAATCCAATCGATATTGCGATGGCAGCACTTGAAATGGGTGCCGTCAAAAGCATCCCCATGACTAGAGCAATGATGATTCCCATTAAGAAGGGTTGAACCGTGGTCGCAGCGGTAATTACTACGCCGATATAAGCCATGAAAGTTGCAACGGGCTCGCCGATAATCATGACAATTATTAATGAGATCATGGCGCTTAATAAAGGAATTAAAATAATATCAAGCGGTGTTTTGCGTTTTAATATCCATCCAACAGTTTCAATAGCTAGAATAGCAGTTAAGTAAGCGACAACCGGATCTGGCGTCGCTATTTTTGTTGCAATGCCACCAGCGATGGCACCAGCGATTAATTTAAGCCCACTGCGGTCCAAACTATAAGCTACGCCAATGCCAATGCCAACACCCATCAATTCAATTAAGGCATTCGCAAGATTAATTAAGGGTTGAAAATCTGTTAATATACCCAGTTGTCGAATGATAACGCCAATAATCAATGTAGAAAAAAGGCCATAGGCCATTCCATTTAATGTTTTAACGAAATAATTTAAAATTTTCGTATTTTTTGTTTTAGTATTCATACCGCTCTCTTTCCATCAGGAAGTCTTCAATCCAAATTACAATCATTCAATAGAATATTGTCTTTTAAATTATGAATCAATCGCTTTTAATTTAATATTTTTTAAATCAATCAAACGAATAATTCCCAGCAATAACGCACCAATCAAAAAAGCAATGGCACTAAAATCAAATAACTTTAATGGGTTCCATTCATATAAAAAGCCCCCGACAATCGGTCCGATGACCATTCCGATAGAAACAAAGGATTGCCGAATGCCCATGATGCTTCCCAGTTTTCCCTCTTTAGCATGCAAAGAGATGTAGTTTTGCTCGAGGGGTTGGTAGAGTGTTCTTAAAACAATATAAATCATATATATGGTGTAGATGACTAGCAAAAAAGTATTTGATCGAAAAACATAAAAAACGATGATGGCACTCAGGATTTGAAGAGCTGCAATGATAGCTAATTGTTTAATGAATTTAGCAACGATTGGAACTAAAAAAATGCTTGCGAACAACGATACAAGACCAGTTACCATGACAAAATTTCCAAGTTGTTGCGGATTGTATCCAAGTTCGTTGAAATAAACATCAATGTATTTACTGAGATTGACACTACCAATATTAATAAATGTCAAAGATAACAGAAAAATCAATAACTTAGGCTCGAGTTTGGTTACAGATTTTAAATCTCCAAAAAAAGATTTTTTAGCAGTGCTTTGAAGCACTCGCGAGTCTTTTAGGAAAATGAAAATACTCAAAGCATAGAATGTGTTTAATAAAGCTTGAATTAAAAATATGATTCGATAATCGTTTGTATTTAACCAAGTGATTGCGAAAGTGTTTGTTGAGAGGAATCCACCTAATCCGTAACCAAGAGCTGCACCTAAAGTAACAGCCGCTCCAATGTAAGCTAGGTTTTTTGCGCGTTTTTTCGTGTCAGATAATTCAATGACTTGACTGGTCATTAATGTAAATGAACTTGAAACACCCACACCGCTAATGAACCGGAAAAGTACCATCCATGGGGCATTTCCACCAAATCCAAAACCGAATTGGCCGACACTGTATAATAATAATCCCAGGATGATATAAAGTTTTCGATGTCCATAATCACTGAGAATTCCCCATACTGGTCCACCCATCATCATCCCAAAACTCATGGTTGCGAAAAATATCCCAAACATGTAATCAGCGATTCCAAGTTGCCTGACAAATGCCGGTGTCACCGGATGGCCGAGGTTATGAATAATGCCTTGGACGAAAAAAAAGATAATAATCAATAAAATCGTTTTTCTTTGGTTCATCCATATCTCCTTTTTCTCGTTGATGGTCAGGTAATCACGAGTATCATTATATCATATTCATTCACGCGATGCACGCAAGTGATATCATCGACTTTGAGTTTTTAGATCGATGTTTTTTAATGAAAAAGGTCGATTGAATAAAATCGACCAAGTTGGTGTTTTAAATAAGATTATTAGAAACAAACTATAAAGAAGCTTCTTGAACAGCCGCAAATATTAGCGCCGCTAACCCGTAAGACCAATTTTTACCCTTGGGTAGATACTTATATCCTAAATATGGAAAAATCGGTAATGGGATTGTGGGACCGCTGATTTCAGGCATATAAATTTTACCATCGACAACTTCGAGAGCATCAATGACCGCTTGATAAGCTTTTTTTGCAGGTATGAGATAATCTTCAGCCTTTAAAATACCCATTCGAATACTATGAAACCAACCCGCAGCCACTAATGCCGTAAAAGATAGTTCACGGTATGTTTTACCCACCCGATTAATGACGGTTTCAAACGTTCCATCTTCTCTTTGATATTTCAATAAGGCTTTTGACGTCAGTTGCAAAATATCAATGATTTTATCTTTTTCAGAATGATCGCCAATATTTTCTAAAATCATTGGCAAAGAAGCAATCACCCAACCATTCCCTCTTCCCCAAAATATCTTTTTTTTCGGATAATGGGTATGATGATGCACCCAGTAACAGTGATACCAAAGATGATCGATTGGATCCATCATATATTTAGCCATAATTCGAGGTTGTCTTGCGGCAATTTCCATCATTTCAGGATCTTTTTGTTCTTTCGCATAAAGTGAAGGAAAAACAGAAAACATCATTAAGCTGTCGACCCAAATCGATTTCGGATAAAATTTACCTTCTAGACTATTACCTAAATGATTGACAGAGTCTTCAATTAATCGCGGTTCGTTTTTAAGGTAATATAATACCCGATTAGTTAAAGCCTGATAATCAGGATTTTGCGTTTTTTTCTGCATTTGATAAGTTATTAAAGCCGGTGCACAGGTATCACTTTGATCCACTCTCGGGGGATTCGCAACATAATAGTCACAATATTTGCATAAAAATGACGTA
>DILB01000002.1:140871-182363 GCA_002424815.1 Caryophanales bacterium UBA5603 | reverse complement strand
AGGCTTTGAGTGGATACCCATGACGGGTCTCAATTTGATACTCAATTTTTTCCCATTGATCATATAGTCTAAGTAGGTCAGGCGTTTTCTCCATTTCTGTAAGTCGAGTTTCTAAAAGAGAATGACGAGTTGGGTGAAAGATGCTTTGTGCAATCTTAAAACCCGTGAAAAGTGTAATGAAGACTAAAAATATAACAACTGATATTATAAGATATTCATACCATTCCATGCTCTCACCTACTCAATCAACCTAAGAACATAAACTGCACCTTGATCTAAAACACTCCAAAGCGTTTCAATAGCTTTTTTTTCATCTTTAATTAAAATTGCTTCATAAATTTGCTGATACCAATTAAAATTTTGAATCGCTGCATCATAGTTTCTGTAGAAAAAACGAATCATCCGCGAAGCGACATCTTCAAAATTGCGTTGAATTAAACGAAACACAGCATTTCCATTAGCGCAAATCAATACTCGGTGGAAAGTTGCATCTAATTCAACAAGAATTTCAATGTCTTTGATGGGATTGTTAAGCCATTCTTTTTGTTTGTTAATGCATTTTTCAAGTTCAGATAAATCAGGATTGTCACTCGCCAGAATCATTTTCAAGGATTCTGTTTCAACAAATTTTCGAAAAACTAATGTGTCTTTTAGTAATCGTAATTTCATTGATTGATTATTAGAATAGAGAACATCATTTAATATATCGATGGTTCCTGTTGATAAATAATCATTGACAACGACGAAATGTCTAGGTGTAACTTGTAAATATCCCTGTGCAGATAATGATGAGACTGCACTATTGACAACACTGCGACTGACTTGATACTTTAGGGCAAGTTCTCGGAGCGGAAGTAATTTTTCGCCAATTTTTAATTGCCCATTAATGATATCAATTTTTATTTTTTTTACAATCAAAGAGGTCATATTTTCTATGGATGTCATTGTTTATCACTCCTTATCAAACAAAACTTCGTTATTAAGATTATCAGGATAGATATATTTATGAACTGGCGGCATGGAGTTATATACCTGTTGTATATCAAGGAAACCAAATCCCGATTGATTAAATCCTGAAAAAACACCTTTAAGAAGGATATTTTCCATGGACATTGCAAAAGCGATAATTGCTATTTTTTGACCAGGTTTAATTTTTATCAATCGCTTTTCAAACGGCTTATTTTTAATGACAATACGATTTGATCCAATTGATTGAGCTTGAATGATAGGTATAATTTCTGGATATCCATCTTCATCAATAAAACTTATAAATTTTAAGGTATCTAATTTGCTTGTAAACTTTTCTGCCCAAGGAGTCATAATTGTTGGGCTAATATTTTTAAATTGTCGTTTTCTTAAAATAACGCTAATAGAATTGAAGACGATTTCTTTCATAGGTAAAATATCTGTATCGGATATTTCGACTAAATCGGCATAATAGACAGTGTTAATACCAAAATAAGTGTTATATCGATAAAGGGGTTGATTATTATACATAGTATAATCTTCCCCTTCTTTTAGTAGATATTGATACGTCATTTTCCCATACCAAAAGTATTTTTCAGGGTTCATGACTAAAAATCCAGCTTTTGGTCGCTTAACAATATTCTCTTTACTCATTCCCTCAACAAATTTCCCAAAAATGAGGGTTTTATCGTCTTTACCTTGCAAAGTTGAAAGAATCGTAAGATGTGGAGAATCATCTTCATCAATGGTTGCAACAATACCAACTTTCATTGAAACGGAAAATGCTTTTAAAGTCATATCATCAATATAATTCTTCATACTAGTCTTCCTCACTTCTAGTTATTCCTGTTGCAAGAATAACTTTTTCTGTTCCAAGAATATCTTTTGCAATTAATACAAGATTGTTTAATTTAGATTTCATAACGAGGGGTGTTTCGGAGTATTCCCATCTCTGACCCAATCGTTCATATTTATCAATACAAAGATTATTAAAAGCCGTCAATTCCCAACGTTCGAAATTAATATCGTTTAATTTCAAAAAATTAGCAATAGCTTCTATATTGTGAGAATCGTCTGTTGAATTAGGTATTATGGGCGTACGTATCCATAGATTTGCTCCTATCTGATTTAAAAATATTAAATTATCTTTAATCAAATGATTTTCAACACCACAAAACAATTTATGTTTCTCGTTGTCATCTATTTTCAAATCGTACAAATATAAATTTACATAAGGTGAAATTTTTGCAAAGGCTTCTTTTTTAACAAATCCAGAAGTATCAATTGCAACATGAATCTTTTCTTTTTTTAGCAGTTTGCATAAATTATAAACTTCTTCAATCTGACACAACGCTTCACCACCAGAAAGCGTAATTCCCCCTGATAATCCAAAATAAGCTTTGTCCTTCATCAATTCATAAATCAAATCTTCTGTTGATATCGACTGGCCAATCGATTGCATAGCCTCACCAGGACATTTTTCAACACATTTCATGCATAATTGGCACAAATCATAATCAGTGACCATTTTGCCGCCTTGATAAGTGATGGCTTTTTGATTACACCAATCGATACATAAGTGGCAGCCAATACATCTTATGCCAATCCATTCTTTTTGAAAATCAAAACTTATTGACTCAGGATTATGACACCATCGACACCTTAATGGACAGCCTTTGAAAAATACTGTCGTTCTTAAACCAGGCCCATCTTCGGTCGACATTCTTTGAAGATTTAATATGTTCAACATTATCAAAATCCTCTATGACTTTCTCGTCGAATGATTTCATTCTGTAGTTCTCTGCCTACCGTTACAAAGTAAGCATTGTATCCCGTCACTCGAACCAATAAATGCTTATAATTTTCTGGATGATTTTGCGCATCTTGAAGCATTTCTCGATCTAGAATGTTAATCTGTAAGGCTGTCCCACCATTTTCAACATATCCTCTTAAAAAAGCCTTGAATTTTTCTTTACTATTGGGATTTTTTGTTAAAGCTGATGAAAATGAGATTGTATGGCTGGCTCCATTAGGAAGATAGTTTAAATAATCCATGAAATCTCCGACTTCAGATTTTCCTCCTAATGCTTTTCCAACAGAATTAGCATTAGCAGTTGGACCAAAAATATCTGTCCCATTGGAAGGGCATATAGCATTGGAGAAAAACTCTCCTTGTTTTCTCCCATTCGGAGAAGCCGGAAGAATAAATCCTGCACTTGCCCAATAGTTCCAAGATAACATTCCTGGACGGAATTGTCGGTGTGTCGATTTGGTTCGATATTTCCAAGTTTCATAGGCAAAAAATGACATGTAATCCCTTGCGATTTCATCAGCGGTATCATTATCTTGTCCATATTTTGGCGCTTTATTTATTGCTTTTGCACGAAGAACCTCATATCCGTTCCAGTTGTTTTTCAAAGCTTTGACTAATTCCGGAAGCGTACAATCTCTAGTATCATAAACAAGATGCTTAATCGCAAGAATGCTATCAACCGTCGTTGCATAAGTAACACCTTCAATGGTTACAAATGATAACTTAGCTCCTCCTTCAGTAACATCTTCACATGACTCCATACAACCTTCGACTAAAGTAGATAAATAGGCTGTATTACCAAATTCTTTTCGTATCTTTTCGGAAACTTCGTAAATATCAATACTGTGCTTGATAATATAAGCTGTTTGAATTTTTACCGCCTGATAAAAATCTTCAAAAGTGGTCAATTGATTTAACCGACCAGTTTTGGGACCATGTTGGCGTATTGGAAGAATTCGTCCTGATAAATCATCCTTTTTTGTTGTAAGATCTTTTCCGTTGTTCAAAGCCAGTTCGATAGCTTTAAACATGTAAAGGTTATTATCAACCGTTCCTGATCGATCATTTCCAACCATCGTATTTTCAAGACAACCGACCGATGCATAATTATGAACATTACTTAAATTAATAAGGTCTTCTTTTCCTGAGATACGTCCTTCACGCATCATCCCAGCCATCGATCTCTCATCAAAATTTAACAGAAATGGTGCGCCTTGTGACGATTCAATCATTTCCACCAAACGATCAAGTAATTTATCGGGGCTATTACGGTGCAAACGAACGTTCGGTTTTGGTTCGAGGATAGGAGACATATCGTCAATCACATCTAAAAACAAGTAGGTTAGTTCATTGGTTAAGTCGTTCCCAAATTCGTCGCATCCACTCAAATTGAAAAGTTGTCCGAACCCAGCTGTGATACCATTATTTCCAACTCGAATTTGAGCATCATATGCAGTATTTGCGTGCACAAAAGAACACTTAAGTATTTCCTTCATAAATTCTTCAGTGATTCCTTCTTCAATAGATTCTTTATAATACGGGTAAAGAATCTGATCTAATCTGCCAAAGGACACTCCCGGTCCGGGATAATTTTCATCAGCCATAACTAACATATGCGTCATCCATAACGATTGAACTGCTTGATAAAATCCTTTAGCCGGTTTCCATGGAACGACCGAGACATTATCTGCCATTATTAATAGCTCTTCTTTGCGTTTAGATTCAGCAGTCAATGCTAACTCCCGGCATTTATCTTCATAACGTTTAGCCAATTCTTTTGGCATTAAAGAAGCGATTAACATCGATCGAAGTTGTTCTCCCTTTTTCGAGTCTTGCTCTTGAGGTGATAATTCTAAATAACGTTGATGAAGGTCATCATATATTTTCGAAAATCCATGTTCAAGTACTTTTTGATATCCCGGAATGATATGTCCACTCGTTGCTCCAGTGTTACCAAAACCATAATGATAATAGTCTATAACTTGCTTTCTTGCACCATGTTTACCATAGATTAGTTTTGATCTTCGTTTTGCTTCTGATTCATTTAGGCAAAGAGAAGTCATCATGTTAAATCTTGCCCCGCAGAGAAGATCATTAGGTAAAATCTCACAAGGAACATGTTTAGTTATCGCTTCTTTAAGAAAAAAAGCGCGTCTTTCTTTTCGAGAGATATCCCAAAAATGACTAGGAAGAGGAATTTTAATTCCTGACAATTTAGTAGATGTTGTAAATGTCTGATAAAAGGGAATTGTTTCGGGAACAATATAATATGTTAATTCATTAAATAAAACATCCCATGGTGTGCCAGTGGAATAACAATTGTATTCATTATTCCATTCTCTATTGACACCCTGAAAATAATAATCGCGAAGCCATTGAATTCGTGGGCTAAGATTTTTAGGCGTTTTGATCGTCGAATGATGATTCATAAAGTGACCTCCATTGGTTAAACCACCGTGGTATTACCACAATATGATTATATTCCTTTTATTGACCGATAATCAAGTATTCATGAAAAAATAAAAAAAATAACCGTCAAAAATGACGGTGATCTTTTATATTTCAATAATTTTTGTTTTGTTTTTCTTAGAAGTCAATAAAAGTGATTTTATATTTATGAGCAGTATTATTGTCGCAATCATCATGACTGTGCCTTTTAGGATATCCGAAATATTAAGTGTCCACCATATGCCTATATAACCATAGTGATATGAGAGGAGTTTTGCCCCAGGTAATCTTAATAAATTACCTACAATTCCGACAATCGAAGGAACAATGCTTTTCCCAACCCCATTAAAAAAACCGGTTCCGATACCTTCGAGCATCATAAATACTTGAGCGATACTAATTATTTCAAGATATTGTTTCCCAAAGGCAATCGTCTGTGGATCATCAATAAAGATTCTAATTAATGGTTCTGCGAAAAAATAAAGAATCATGCCGATAATCAATGCATACGGAATTAAAATATAAGAGAGCATGACAGTTCCTCGTTTGATTCTTGATGTCTGTTTTGCACCAAAATTTTGGCCTACAAATACTGTCAGTGCCGTTTGAAAGCCACCAGCAATCATCCAAGTCAATTGCTCAATCTGACTACCTATTCGTTGTGCTGCCATTACTTGACCACCATAAACAAATATCATTCTAGCAATAACAATCGAAATTGCTGTAAAAAACATGCTTTGAAAGCCAGCAAACACACCAATTCTTACAATATCTTTCATTAAAATTGGATTGACATTACTCAAATGAAAAGTCCATACTTTTTTTCTATTAACAATATATATAATGATAAAAATCATTAAGGTTATAAATTGTGCGATAACTGTCGCAAGAGCAGCGCCAGCCACTCCCATTTCAAAAGTTAAAATGAATAGCGGATCTAATCCAATGTTTAATATCAACCCCACAACAAGGACCATAAAATTTAAACTTGTTTTTCCTAATCCCTCATTAATAGCAGCGAATCCTGAAGTAACAAATTGTAAGAAAAGAAAAGAGCCAACAATGGAGAGATATGATAGTGCCATTTCAACAACTTCTATTTCATCAATGTTGAATATTCCAATAATCGATTCTTTAAAAAAGAAAACAATAAGTGAAAAAATTAATCCTAGTATCAATGCTAAAGTAATTCCATTTGTTGCATAACTTTCAATTAAGTCATGACGTTTTGATCCAACCGCATGGCTTACTTTAACACTTGTGCCTATTTTTGCAATCAATATTAAACCGAAAGCAAACCAAGTTACATACCCAGCAGTTCCAATTCCAGAAATTGCATTTTGTTCAATAAGTCCAATAGAATCAACTTGACCAATCCAAAACATATCAGTGAGGTTATATGCCATTTGCGATATCGATGTCAATAAAACCGGAAGTGCAACTACCAGCAAATTCTTAAAAATAGACCCTTTAGTCATGTCATAGATTTTAGCCATAATAATCACTTCCTAGCGTGGTATATTATATCACAAGGTAGTGAATGAAAATACAAAAAAAAGAAACCGCATCGCAGTTTCTTTCAAATAGATTGTTTCAACAAAACTAAGCTCTTGATTCAATCATGTACGTTGCTTCCATATCGGCAATCGAGAGTGCTAATGCCAAAGGAAATTGTTCAAAAGCTGCAGATACATTTTGTTTGTTTTCAGTATCAGAAAAACCCATATGATATCGAATCGCAAAAGCTTCTTCACGAGTTAATTTCATAAATCCAGAAATGATATAAACTGATTTTTCTCCATGTCCATAAGGTAGAGTGTCATTGTACTCATAAGATGGAACCTGTTGCCAAACACCGTTTTTATCCTTGACATTACGTAATGATTTTTGATAAACATTCATTTTACATATATCATGGAGCAATGAAACTATCGCAATAGTTTCATCAGTAAAATGCATGTTATATTCCGATTTTACTTTATTGCGATATAGATATTCAGTTAAACAATTATATACATTTAAAGAATGTTCAATCAGTCCACCTTCTTTTGATAGGTGAAATCGAGTTGAAGCTGGCGCAACGAAAAAATCAGAATTCGCTGATAATAAATATTTAAGTAGTTCATCAGCGCCTTCTCGATGAATAAATCGATTATACAAGTTTATAAAATCGGATCTGTAATCCATGATAATTTTATAATGATTTACATGTCACTGCTGTTGCAGTAACATAATGAGAAACATTTTCATATTCGACGGGGATTGTGACTTCAACAATTTCCTCAATTGAATATTCTGAGTTGTCGCTTAAGTCTTTAATGATATATCCGCGCTGAAAATCATTAAACTCAATGGTACCGTAAAAAACAAATAGATTGTCTTCATCATATCGTTTTGCGTGTCTTGGCAAGAAGTTCATTAGCAAATCAGTTTTTGAATGGGTATAAACTTCAAATCGATATGGATTTTCTAAGTTGAATCGACGTCTTAAATTATCTTCAAGTAAAGTTTGTTCAAGCCCGCTTTTAGCTTTTTCAACGCCCTTCTTTGCAGTATCCACCAATGAAATTCCAAGTTTTTTTAATTTTTGAGACAAATCTTTTAATTGTTCTTTCATAGTTCCTCCTAAATCTCTTTATAGAATTCTATATACTTTTCAAGCAAGTATTTTTCAGATAACAAAGGCGATGCTAATTCCATTGAACTAACCGTGACTCCTCCCGCAATAGTGCCATAAGCAAGACATTTTTGAAGTGGTTCTTTCGCAATATATCCGTATAAAAATCCAGAAAAAAAGGCATCTCCAGCACCATTAGAATCAATCATTTGATAGGTGTTGATGATAGGTTCATAGAAAAAACCATCTTTCGAGGCAACTGATGCTCCGTTTTTTCCATGAGTGACTATTACTAATTGTTTTCCTGCGTTAATCCATTTTTGCATCAGAAGGCGATGATTGTTTTTGTGATCTGATGAAAAAAATAAATAATCCGCAGCATCCACAAATTCTTTATAATAGGAATTATTTTCATCGTAATCATGAAGATCGGTCCAAATCGGCTTTTGATGTTTTTTGATAAGAGGAATTAATTGCTTATTGTAAGGAATGATATTTAAAACAATAATATCGTGAGATGAGATTAAATTTTCAATTCGATTTAGATCAAGTGAAGGATTTGCCGAAGTTGATGATGTGAATATCGAGATTCTATTTCCCTCTGCATCCATAAGGTTGACGTGTTTTTCTGTATACTGATCGATATCAAAAACAGAAACAACTCCTTGTTCCTCAAGAAATTTCTTGATTCGTTCACCTTCATCATCATTGCCTATCGTTGCATGAAGCGTATTGGATATACCTAATTTAGTCAAATTCATGGCTTTACCTGCCCCAGTTGATCCGATGGTTTGATAGTCTCGACCAAAAAGAGTTTGTGAAATTGGTTCAGGTAAATGTTTTAGGTGAATTATTGTATCAAATGATACGCCGCCAAGAATAAGAATTTTCATTTTAAATAGTCCTCCTATTTAGAATAATCCAACAATTTTCCCATCTATAACATCCATATTTTCATATGCACCGATTTTAGGAAGACCAGGCATTGTCATCACTTCTCCTGTCAATGCAACAAGAAAGCCTGCACCGATGGATGGTTTAAATTCACGAATAGTAATTGTAAAGTCGCGAGGACGACCAATAATTTTTGGATTATCGGTCAAGGAAAGTGGGGTTTTAGCCATACAAATGGCTAAATTATCCCATCCTAGACGGTTAAAACTATTAATCTGATCCAATGCTTTCTCTGAATAAACAACTTCTTTAGCGCCATAAATAATCTTTGCAATTTTCTCAATCTTGGTCTTAATACTTTCATCCAAACGATACAACTGAGTCGATGCTGAGTCAACTGGAATATTCGTTAGTTTAATAACGGTTTCAGCTAATTCGATGCCTCCCAAGCTACCTTTTCCGAATACTTCAGAAAGTGCTAATGGATGATTATTTATTTTTGCCCAATTCATGACATAATTAAGTTCAGCAGAACTATCAGACTCGAATCGGTTTAAAGCAATGACATATGGCAAATGATATTGTTGCACATTTTCTGTATGTTTAGCTAGGTTTTCAATTCCTCTAGCTAACGCATCAATATTCTCAATTTTAAGTTGAGTCTTTTCAACACCACCGTGCGATTTTAATGCTCGAATAGAAGCAACAATGACCACAGCAGCGGGCATAGTTCCCATATTTCTAGCTTTAATATCGATAAATTTCTCCATTCCTAAATCGGCCCCAAATCCAGCTTCAGTAACTACATAATCTGCAGCTCTTGAAGCAAAAGAAGTTGCGATGATTGAATTGCATCCATGGGCAATATTTGCGAATGGACCTCCATGAATTAAAACAGGAGAATTCTCAAGCGTTTGAACTAAATTAGGTTTAATTGCATCTTTTAACAACATGGTTACAGCCCCAGCGGCTTTTAAATCATTGACAGACACAGGATTACCATCCATATTTTCGCCAATAACGATACGTCCCACTCGAAATTTCATATCGTCGAGATCTTTTGACAAGCAAAGTACAGCCATAATCTCGCTGGCAACCGTAATATCAAAGGCATCAAATCGTTTTACTTCTTTAGCCATTGACAACCCTACTTCAATTTTTCTCAAAGCGCGGTCGTTCATATCAACTGCGCGTTTCCAAGTTATTTTTTCTGGATTTATTTTTAAAACATTTCCTTGAAAAAGATGATTGTCAATAATTGCTGAAATAAGATTGTTTGCAGCACCGACTGCATGTAAATCGCCTGTGAAGTGTAAATTGATATCCTCCATCGGGACAACTTGAGAGAACCCTCCGCCGGCCGCTCCTCCTTTGACACCCATAACAGGTCCCAATGATGGTTCCCTAAGGGCGATGATCGTTTGGTGACCGAGACGATTTAAAGCATCACCAAGCCCTACGGTTGTTGTTGTTTTTCCTTCACCTGCTGGCGTTGGATTAATAGCAGTGACCAAAATTATTTTTCCTTGTTTGTTGAATCGATTACTTTTGATAGCATCAAAACTGATTTTTGCTTTATATTGTCCATAAAGTTCTAGTTCGTTTGATTTCAAGCCAATATTTTTTGCGACTGTTTGAATTTTTTTCATTTTTGCAATTTGAGCAATTTCTAAATCTGATTTCATGTAATGACTCCTCTCAAGTTTTTTATTTATAGTTAATAGTTTAGTACTAAATTATATCACTAAGATAATAAAGTCAATAAGGTTATTGATTCAACACCTGCTGTATGGGGAAACATATCGATGGGTTGAATATATTCAATACGATACAAAACAGATAATTCATCAATGTTTTTTGCAAGGGTTGAAGGATTGCAAGAAACATAAATCATTTTTTTAATCTTCGCATCAAGCAACGTCTTTATCACAGCCGGTTCAAGCCCAGTTCGAGGTGGATCAAATAAAATAACGTCAGGTTTCCCCTTTTTTTCAATGAGCAAAGGTAAAGCTTTTTCAACCCGATCATGTATAAAACCGACATTTTTTATGTTGTTTAGCTCCAAATTCATTTTTGCATCTTTAATTGAAGCTTCTGCATAATCAATACCATAGACCTGTTTTACATAGGATGCCATTTCAATAGATGTTATTCCTATTCCCGAAAAACAATCGATTACTGTTTCGAACCCTTTAAATGCCGCGGCCTTCATTATTTCTCCATAAAGAACTTCCATCTGAGCAGTATTTAACTGATGGAATGCTTCAGGGCCCAATTTGAATCGTTTTTTATTAAAAGTTGTCTCGATATAATCTTCACCAATTATTTTTGTACATGTTTTACCAAACATAGCGGTATTTTTAGGTTGATTAATCGAATAATGAACGCTTTTGAGTCCAGATATTAATTTCATGGCTTTTTCAGCAATTTTTGCGAGCACTTCTTTGTATTCAGTCACAATGAAAGTTATTTGAATGGATGCTGTAGATTTCATGTATCTAGTGACCAAATTCAAAAGAAGACCTTCTTTGTTTCTAGTATCAAAAGCTGTTAAGTTATATTCTCTACAAAGATTTAAAATTATTAAATTAGCTGAATTGATGTATTCGTCTTGAACGATACATTTATCTATGGGAACGAAATAATTAGAACCGGGTTCATACAATCCTAAAGCCAATCCGAAATTAGTGTTTTTAAAAGGCATTTGAGATTTATTACGATATCCATAATTGTTTTTCATTCCCAAAGTCTTATGTATCGTTAATTTGTCGATGTTTAGTTTAGTGTATCTCTTAAGAGATTGTTTTAATAAATGCTGTTTATGTTTTAATTGTTCAGCATAGTTAACATGTTGCATTTGACAACCACCACATTTTGCATAAAAGGGGCAGGGTGGTTCTATACGAAATATGGAAGGATTTTGGATTTGTGAAATCTTTCCGATGGCAAAACCTGGTTTGACATCGATAATTTCAGTTTGGACCGTTTCTCTGATAATCGCGCCAGGAATAAAAACTGTCATTTGATTGAAATAACCAATTCCTTCACCATTAATTCCGAATTTTTTGATTTCAATTGATACTTTTTCTCCGATTTGGAGTGCGTTTTGTTTTTCCATTATACCACCAACTATATTATATCATTAATAAGAAAAATAGCATACGATTAGGTATGCTATTTCTTGATTGTATAAGTCGAAATGTATTGACTAATCATTTCTTTAATCTCAAAATTATTTAAGGATTCAAATGATTTTTTTATTTCAACGACTTCATTAAATACTTCATCGTAATCTTGAATGTTGTCAACAAAAATTTTCTTATTAGCTGTTTTAATGTGATCGGCTGTTTTATCAACGAGAAGTTCTTCGAAAAGTTTTTCACCAGGACGCAATCCAGTAATTTTGATATCAATATCTATATAAGGTCTTAAACCTGTTAGACGTATCATTTTTTCTGCCAAATCGATGATTCTTACAGGTTCACCCATATCCAAGATAAAGATTTCTCCCCCTTTAGCAAAAGCACCTGATTGAAGAATCAGACCAACAGCCTCTGGGATAGTCATAAAATATCTGATAATATTCTTGTCTGTTACAGTTATGGGTCCACCATTCTCAATTTGTTTTTTGAATAAAGGTACCACTGATCCATTAGAACCAAGAACATTTCCAAATCGAACAGCAGAATACATCGTATCTGAAATTGAATTGAAGTGTTGCAAAATCATTTCAGCAAATCTTTTGGTTGCACCCATCACATTCGTTGGACGAACGGCCTTATCGCTAGAAACTAACACCATTTTATGAACATTGTGTTCGCTACATAATTGACATATATTATAAGTTCCAATAACATTCGTTCTAACAGCTTCTACCGCTGATTCTTCCATAAGCGGAACATGTTTATAAGCTGCAGCATGAAACACTAATTCTGGTTTAAAATCAGTAAAAATATGATTCATACGTTCGTAATTATATACTGAGGCGATAAGGACGCTGCACTTGACCGGATAAGATTGTTGCTGGTATTTACGATTAAGTTCCATTTGCAAATCGTAAACACCATTTTCATAAATATCGACAAGCATAATTTCAGCAGGATCATAACTTATGATTTGTCGAACCAATTCAGAACCGATTGAACCGCCTGCCCCTGTGACCATAACTCTTTTTTCAGAAATAAATTCTCGTATTCCTGCCATATCGAGTTCAACTACGTTCCGAGAAAGTAAATCTTCGACATTAACTTCAAGAAGTTTTTTAGGAGCATCTTTTCGAAGTTCTTTAAATTGTGGAAGACGTCTAATTTTAACAGGGCGTTCTGAAATTAATTGAATAATTTCTTGAAAACGATCATTCTCAATATTTGCTATTGATATAATAACTTCTTCAATGCTCAAAGTATCGATTAATTTGGGTATTTCTGAAATGGGTCCGTATATTGGCAGTCCAGCCATCAATTTTCCGATTTTCATAGGATCATCATCGACAAAAGCTACCGGAAAATTGTTAAGCATAATATTATTTCGGAATTCATCCATTACAATTTTCCCACCCGACCCAGCACCTACTAACAAAGTGCGCTTACCAAATGGATTTTTTTGTTTAAAAAGAATATGTTTTATCATTCTCTTCGATACTCGAGTAGCCGACAATAAAGCCGCTTCTAATAAAAAAGCAAACAATAAATATTGTTCAGGAATAAAATAAAAATTAGGGATAGCGAGCGTTATCACCGCAATAAATGTGGTTGTAAGAAGGACTGCAACAAAAACACGAATTATTTCATCAAATCCAAATGTGTCTAAAACGAGTTTGTAAAGTTTAAAAAAATAATAAACACCTAACTTAAATAAAATAACTATTACCAATAGTTTATAGGCAAGCCATACTTGTTCTGTTGGCAATACGTCAAGGGGAGGAATCGTCAATGCCATTATGGCCATTGAATAAGTCAAAGCGATGCATAGCGCATCAATGAACATGAATTGAACGATTCTTATGCGTTTCATGTGTCCACCAAATGGAACCGAAAATCCTTTTTTCATGAACATACCCATCCCATCTTCAAATGAAGAATTTTGTAATGTATCAAGATTTTAACATATGCCTCAATCAAATTCAATACCAACTGCATAATGATAAGCGCAAAAACAAAAGGTTTTTACAGCTGAAAAATATGTTGTTTATAATGGAACTCAATGAAAAGAGCCACCACTCAACATTTCCGGTTGATAAGTGACTCCGTTGCATTTATTCGATTATATTTTTCGATGGTATTATAGCAATATCAAAAAAGAATTCGACTCCAAGTTTATTATTAATCACTCCATAATTACATCCCAGATTTGTTAGTATTGTTTTCACAATTGAGAGACCCAAACCTTGACCACCATAGGCTCTGGTCCTTGCCTTATCAACTTTATAAAAACTCTCCCATATTCTATTTAGACTCTCCTCTGGTATAGGTTTCCCAGAGTTGTAAACAGAAATTCTTGTTATATTTTCATCGATGTATTTGTTTGTTACTTTCAAAACAAGCGAATCGTCAATATGATTGAGTGCATTTGAAATGTAATTTGTTAATACGGTTTGTAAGGCATCATAATCTGAAAATACGATTGCATTATCAATCTCAATTTGGGGAACAATTCTTTTTTCCGAAAGTTTTATCGTATAGAATTTAATGGTTTCATCAACTAAATCTCGAATAGAAAACTCAGTCATATTGATTTGATGAAAACCACTCTCAAGTTGACTTATTTTCAAAAGTCCCATCACTAACTTATTCATCTTATTAGATTCATCCATGATAATGTTGAGATAGTCATCCTTCATATCTTCGGTCAAACCTGATAATTTTAGCGCCTCTGAATAACCTAAAATTAATGAAATAGGTGTTTTTAATTCATGTGAAGCATTAGCTATGAATTCTCTACGCATACGATCAATATTATTTTTTAATTGGATATCATCAGCTAATTTTTGATTTGCTGCTTTCAATTCCCTAATTGAAGTTTCAAGTTGAGTACTCATTTTATTGATGGAATCTCCAAGATCTCCGAGTTCATCGTTGGAGGTCATTTGAACACGCTTGTCAAAATTTAAGTTCGCTAAATCTTGAGTTACTTCATTCATTTGCATAATAGGATTTGTGAATCGATAACTAAACATATAGACCACTAAACCCGATATAATCATAAAAATGAAACCAACCATAATTGTAAAAGTATTAAATATCGCAATACTTTCGTGAATTGATTGAAAAGAAACAGTTAGAATGTAATAAAGTAAATATCCATCGCTTTGTTCTTGTGCAACGCAAAGTGCTAACAGTTGATAATCTGTGTTCTCAGCGCCTGTAGAATCCGTAGGAACGATTTTTGCAAGGTATGCAATATAAGAATCATCATCACCGACTGGAATAGGATTGACATCTTGAGAGGATTCTCCTGTCAGCTGTTGATTAAAGCTTCGCATCACCGTTCCAATCACACCGTCACGCATTATAAATTGATTTCCATAAATTCTTTCATAAGGCACGGGCATTTCAGGAAATCCAGGATTATTATATTCTGCCGAAAGAACCGTTTGTTTTAAGATATTAACTGAAATATTATAGTTATTTTCAACTTCGACAATATTATTTGATAAGGTTGAACTTGTAATATTAAAATCCTTAACTTCATCGAATGCGACCATAAGTGTTCGTTCGCGATATTCGGTATAAAAATACTCTAAATAAGTATTGTTAAGAATGATCAATCCGGCAATAAAAGCCAAAATGATTCCATAAATGATTAAAAATAACCTACTTTTAATGGATGTTCTCATTTTCGATATCCAGGCGATATCCAATACTTCTTACTGTTGATATATAGCTGGAAGCATCACCCAATTTAGAGCGCAATTGTTTTATGTGAGTATCAACTGTTCTTAAATCTCCGAAATAATCATAATTCCATACAGCGTTAAGAATTTTATCTCTAGATAAAGCTATCCCTTTATTATCAATAAAAAATTTTAGTAATTCGAATTCTTTCGGGGTCAAATCGATACGTTTGTCAGAGATAAAAACCTCTCTTGAAGCCAAAGACATACGAATAACGCCAAAAAGCATCTCATTGACTTCTACTTTTTCTCGTTTAACAATTTTATTAATTCTGGCCATTAATACACTTGGAGAAAATGGTTTAGTGACATAATCGTCAGCGCCTAATTTAAATCCTTTTAGTTGATCATATTCATCACTTCTAGCCGTTAGCATGACAACTGGGACAGTTGAAAATTCGCGAATACGCTCCAATACAAACCATCCATCATATTTTGGCATCATCACATCAAGAATAACTAAATCAATTTTTGTTTTTGAGTTAAACATCATATCTATTGCTTGTTCACCATCTTCAGCTTCTAATACTTTATATCCTTCTCTTTGCAAGAACTCAGCCAATAATTTTCGGATACGAAACTCATCATCTGCAACTAAAACATTAATATTTTTCATAATTTCATCACACATCCTTCGAAAAATAAATATTTATAATTCAATTCTATTATATCATATACAAAAATCATTACATATACGAATAAGGATTGCGGATGACTTTTCAATGTCATCCGCAAGATTACTTTAGAAAATTCAAGAGACCCAATTTATCGATATAGGGGGAAAAGTATTTTGGGATATTCCCTTGAACTTACACTCTTATTATAAAAAAGAAATATGGTGAATTTGTGATTAAATCATGTATATCAACCAGAATTAATTAAATTAAAAACACTTTCTTGATTGAAAGTGCTTAATTTAATATTGAAGTATTGTTAAAGATGCGGTTTGCTTTTTCAATATCAAACTTGTCTTTAACAAGATTATATGCAGCCAGAAGATTATAGGCTCTGAATTCATGAACATCAGAACCGACAAAATCAACCAGATCCATTTTAATTAATTTCATACTCAGTTTTTGAATACTAGTACCATATTTTCCAATGATTGAAGGTGCATTTATTTGAATCAAAGCTCCCATTTTTTTCATCAATTCATAATCCGATATTTTTTTAATATACAAGTATCTTTCGGGATGTGCAATAATTGGAATATATCCCGCAGATTTTAAATTATGAATCGCTTCAATGATATCTTCATCTTCCTCGCTCATTGAAAACTCAATTAATACTTTATTTGATTTTCCCATCGGAATAGCTATTTTTGATTTTAGATTACGTATCGTATCTATTGTGTAATAAATTTCGTTACCTAAATGCAAATTAATAGTGTATCCGCGCTCTAGGACTTCTAATTTTAATTTTTGAAATTCCTCAAAATTTTTATCAAACGATGAAAGATAATTTCTAAATCGCATGAAGTGAGGTGTGAGAAAAATATCACTAACGCCTTGATCAGAAGCGTTTTTAATCATTAAAAGTGAAGCTTCAAGTGATTTTGATCCATCATCGACATAAGGTAAAACGTGAGAATGGATATCAATCATTTTCTCTACTGATCCTGCCTGTTTGAATCAGAATAATAGTGATAACCGTGATAACCTTTTGTTTTTCGAACATCAACATTTGCTAGAACGCCACCAATGATATTGGCGTTATTATCTCGCAATTGTTTCAAGCCTTCTTTACTGTCATCTTTCTTTGTTTTATTGTAAGCCGCAACATATACGACACCATCAGCTATTTTCGAAATAATTGATGCATCTGTAACTGAAAGCACTGGTGGAGTATCTACAATAATGTATTCATATTCATTGCGAAGTGAATCAATCATATTTCTAGTCTTCTGACTTCCCAAAACAATGTGGGGAAATGATAAGTGTTTACCGGTCAATAATAAATCAATTCCTGATTCATCATGAACAATTAGATCGTGATAATCAACATCATTCCGAATATAATCATAAAAGCCTTGATCATTGACTTTATGAAAAGCACGATGAATTTTTGGACGATGAAAATCAAAATCAAGGATGATGACTTTTTTCTTTTTTTCAGCATAAACTGCAGCTAAATTGATGCAAGTTGTAGTTTTTCCGTCTTCTGGAGTCGCTGAAGTACATTGAATAACTTGTAATTTATTAGCTGTAGCTTTCATTGAAATATTTAATTCGAGTTTGCGATAAGCTTCAGCTTCAAGAGAGTTTGGGGACTCAATAACAACATTTTTATATTCAAAAAATTCCATCTAGTCCACCAACTTTCTTTCTTTAACTGTGCCTGGTACGGTTGCAATAATATTAATGTTTAAATACTTTTCCATTTCTTGGGAAGATTGGAATTTATTATTCAAGACTTCTTTCAAAAAGACGATTCCTAAAGATAATATTCCTCCAAGAATAAAACTAATGACAACATTAAGAATAGTGTTTGGTGAACTTTGAATTAGTGGCACAGTCGCAGGATCTAGCGCTTTAAGATTATCATTAAGTAATCGAAATTCAGCTCCAGCTTCAATTGAATTATCAATAATGCTATTAGCTATCCTTGCTGCAAGTTCATTATCTGTATTCTCCACTTGTATATAAATTATGGGGACGCTTGCAACAGTAGAAACGGTTATCATCTTTCTTAACTCAGTTGTTTTTATCCCATCAAGTGCATCTATTTCTTCTATTACTCTATTCAAAACTAGATCAGTAACTGCAAATGCTTTATAAAAAGAAACTAGATTTTGAGACACTGATAATGCTGATTGATCGGACGTAGTAGTTTCTGAGATGTCTACTTGAATGGTAATCGATGATTCAGCTGTATAAGTGGGTTCAACAATCACAAAAGTATAGATTATTCCCAATACGGTGACCCAAAGAGTAACTAAAAAAACTATGATTATGTTAGACCAAATAATTTTAAATAGGTCTGTTAAACTAATGCCTTCTTCGACAAATTCTGGTTTTAATTCTTGTACATCCACTGCAAATCACTCCTTCTGTATTAAAGATGTAAACCGTGATGATTCTATTTTACATTATTGATGCTGTTATTTCAATTAAGTTTACTCTTAAATTAGGTTGTGATAATTCCTGTAAGAAATGCAATCATACCTAAAATGAATGTGTAAACCGCAAATCCTATCAACTTTCCTTCTCTAAATAACTTGAACATGAACTTCAGCGCAAAACGAGTTGCAATAATACTGGCTATCATAGCAGCTATATAATAAATAAGCTGGTAAGGTTTATCCCAATTAATACCTAGTAAGGCATTTTCAGGATTTCTAATAATAATAATTGCATAACGAATAAATGAACCAAAAGAAATAGGAATATAAAGCATAAATGAAAAATTCAATGATGTTTCCATGGACATTTTTCTAAATAATCCCGAAGAAGTTGTAATCCCGCTCCTCGATAATCCCGGAAGAATCGCAAGTGATTGAAAAAAACCCACAAATAAAGCATCTTTATAAGTAATCGTCTGTCGGCTGTTAATATATGATGCGTTTCTAACAATATATAATATGGTGGCGGTTAAAAGCAATCCTGCTCCTACAATAATTAAATAATGTTCTTGATAAAAAGAATCAATTGTTGATGCCATAAAAAAACCAAGTAATGCTGCAGGGACCGAGGCAATTACAATTTTAATTACGTACTCAAAACCTTCTGATGATTCAAATCTAGTGGAAGGGAAAAAAACATAACTAAAAAAATTATCAATAAGACGAAAAATAAATTTGCGAAAATGGTATATGATTGCTAACATTGATCCAATATTGACAAGTATTAAAAATAAGATACCTTCATCTGCTTTAATGTTCAAAATTTGTTGAAAAATAGCAACATGCCCCGACGAAGAGATGGGCAACACTTCTGTCATTCCTTGAACAATTCCTAGAAAAATGTACTTTAGTAATTCGACGAATGACATTTTCACACCCCACGATATTGTAAAATCAAAAATTCATCACTTGCAAACCCTCAGCGATGCAAGTCAATTTAAAATTTACTCTAATAATTAATAAGAAAAAATCACATACGAATAATATAAATTAAGATTGATCCTATTCCCAAAAGAAAGCAATAATAACTGAAATATTTTAATTTCCCCGATTTAAAAATATTAAAAATAAATTTAAATGCAATATATGTTGCAATAATTGCTCCTGCAAAAGCTAATAAATAATATATTAAATATTCATCGGAAATTAATCCAAGACCTTCATCTGATAATTTAATAAAATATAATAACATCGAACCGATTGACACTGGAATATACATCAAAAAGGAAAAACGTAGTGCTGAATCAATACCAACACCTCTTTTTAAAGCTGTAGATGTCGTTGCTCCTGAGCGCGAAATACCCGGTATCAAAGCAACGCCTTGAGCAAGTCCTAACAATATTGAATCAAGATAGGTAATATATGTATATCCACGCTTAATTTTTCCTTGACTTGTGATAAGTAATATCGTCGCAGTTATAAGTAACCCAACGCCAGATAATAATACATTATAAGTTAACATCAATTCGTCAATCTGATTGTTGAATAAAATTCCTAGAACCGCAGCAGGAATAGATGCGATAACAAGTTTAATGGCTGTATCAAAGCCAAAACGTGAATCTGTTCGGCGATGGGGCATAAAAATATATGTAAGGAAGTCCTCAATAATATTATAAATATCGTGTCTAAAAACAATAATAAATGCTATCAGGGATCCCGTGTTGACCAAAATTAAAAACAACAGGCCTTCATCGACCTCTAAATTGAATAATACTTTCGCAATTTCAACGTGACCCGATGAAGAAATAGGTAATACTTCTGTCACGCCCTGAATAATTCCAAGTAACAGATATTTTATCGCTTCCCATATATCCACAGTATTACCTCCTTTTATTTAAAAACATCAATCAATATTTGTAATTTTATGAAAAAAACCGGTTTGATAAAGACCGGTTTTTTAGACAAACCAATGCCTTAATGCAGTTCTGTCAACCAAAGACCGTGAAGATTGCAGAACTCAAATACCTTAATTGGTTGATCAGGGATAACATTGAATGTCCAAACAGGTGTATCGGAAGACACAAATGTTTTTATCTGATAAGTACTTTCCTGAGCAACAAAAATCCATTGAATCCAATGTTCTGTAGCCATCGGATGCAATACACTTCCAACGGTTACTTTAATTTGATCAGCAGATAATTTTTCAACAACAGGGAGATGTTTTTCGTTACCTAAATCCATAATTTTAGGTTGCAAAAGCGTCATTTCCTCACCACAGCAAGTCATTGTTCCACCACCGTAAAATGAGTACGCTATCCGTTTGCAATGTTTACAATAAAAAATGTTCATTATATCCCACCCCTTATTTTATTTCTGGTATGACACAATAATGATAGCACAAAAGTAATTCAGTGAAAAGTGAACTAATCGTATATTTAATTGAAATAATTTAAAAAATTGTTATTCTTCTGGCAAAGCATTAAATGCTTCGATGACTTCATCAAACAAATCGTCATCTTCAATGGTAGTAACATAGTACTCATTAATTTCTTCATCAAAATCGAGTTCAAACATTACGAGGCCAGCTTCTTCTTCAGTTACTTCTTTATTATTAATTTTAATTAAATCTAAAATACCATAGATGACCCCATGCATAGGAATGGTTCCTATTTGTTCCATTTCGAAGGTATTTCCTTCATCATCAGTCATAATGATGTTATCAAGATTATTTTCATCAAGCATTGCGGTGAATATTTCTTTATCGTTCATATTAATCTCCTTTAATAGTGATTCGTAATTTGTTCTGCAAACCCAAGTAAATTATTAATTTCTAATTTTGTTCCATCATCTAAAATAACAAATCCATAAAACTTGCCAAATACTTGATGCCCAATATTTTTGATTATAAGAAAATTCGTGTTATCTTGGCGATCTATTATAGGAACCATTGTCATCTCAAATCGCTGATCATCAGACGTGAAGCGCCATGGTTTTTGATAATCAGTTTGATCAACTATAAAAGTGATATTGTTTAGTTTGTGAGCTATTCCATCATAAAATATCATATTTTCAGTTGCTTTTGACGTATCGCCAAATCCATAACCAATATTAAATCCAAATCTCTTACCATTGTAATTTCCTGAAGCGCTTCCCCAAAACCAAGTGTTTTTGTAGGTCCATACGCCTCTACCCCAATCGAGGACGCCATATGAAGTTTCATCATCAAATTGATATTCATTATCTCCAATTTTTATAATGCCTGAACAAGGTAAGCAGTTAATTTTTTGATTATAATAGAAGGCTTTAGGGTTTTCTTTCCAAGGAGTTGCAATGATCATTGAATCATCTTTTAAATCCCTTAGTGTTATATCCGCAGAAAGTTCTTTTCCTGTCTGGAAATTTTTTACTTGACACAGCAATCTTCGATGATTTTCAAATCTGTAAAAATCAAAATCAAAGACTTTATCGTGATATGCGATATTTCCAAACTCAGAAGTTGATGGCATATTCATCTTCCCAAAGCTAAACCAGCCAATCTTTGTTTTTTTGAAGCAAGCTGCGTTTTTAAAATCAAAAAATACTGCCGAAATTAAGAAGCTATATCCTAAATCAGCAATAGTCAAAGATAGTCCAAAATCATTATTTAAAATTGCGTAATAATCCCATTCTTTGATTCGCCATTTTGAAGCTTTAATATCTTTTCGAGAGTAATCAAAGAGTGGTTTTAGAGCATATCCGGGGTTTAAAAGAGAACCTGATTCATTGAGTAGTTTTTGCTTAGTGACAATTTTATGTTGCATTAGAAACCTCCAACGATCAAGTTAATTACTTTTATTATACTTCAAATAACAACAAATAACAAAAAAAATTAGTCGATTTGACTAATTTTTAAAGGTTGCATGATGTTTGTTTTTGTTAGTTCCAGAACTGATTGATTTGATTATTGACGGCGTAAATGGAATTGCTAATATTATCATTGCTAGTAGAAGCATGAGAGCCATGTAAGCTAGACGTCCATACTCAATCAATACAAACTGAAACGGCGATCCCGAAGCGGTATTTAAAAACATCATATCCGTTCCAAAAATGATATTTGTAACAGAAGCTAATAAAGCAAACGCAATCAAAGAAATGAATGCTTTGGGATAATCAATGATATTAGGAATGTAGGATTTGCTAAAAATAAGATACAATGAGAAGAAAATCATGGTCGCATGATATGTAAAACTGATGATTGGAATAACATTACCAAAAATTGGAGACCAATTATAAGTACCACCTAAAACGGTTGCTGGATACACTAGTACAATCAATCCTGCCATTAATCCAACACTGAAAGTTGCAGGTTTAAAGAATGCGGCAATTTTACCCTTTGAAAATGCGGTAATTGGCATTAAATATAATGAAAAACTGCATAATTGCATGGGTATATAAACTAAAGGAAAGTATCCATCAACAATGAAAGTGTATGAGTACTTAGTTATTTCAAGTAGCAGTAAAAAGACAGCCGTAAATTTTAAAACTTTTGAATGATTATTTTCTCTATATATTTTTAATGTAAAAATAAGAAAAAATATAATCAATAACGATGATATAAAAGTGCCAATCAAATGTTTGGGTCCGAACACTTCGGGCGATAAAGTCTCAAAAATATAATGATCAAAATTCATAATTTCCTCCAAATAATTAATTACATATCCAAGTAACAGTCTAGAGGACAATTATATTGGTTTCTTTTTCGATCGAAGCGATAATATTATTGTCATGACAATTACAAATGTTAGACAGCCGAACAAAGCAATGTAATCAAATAAGACCGCATTTGCTGTTCCAAATCCGAGTGAAGGTAACATTAATATTCCGAATAGTGGTAAAGCCATTGTAATAGCTGTCCCTGAACCCAAAACTAATTCTTCAGCAACTGGAGTTTCTAATTGGGGATCTAAACCTTTTAGCAGTGCAATTCCTGTTGAAGCGGTCCCAGTTAACATTCCATAAAGACCCACGAAATATTCATCCTTGTTATTGGGGTAAACCATTTTTGTAATTAATCTTACAAATAATACTGTCATGATTCCTCCAATAGTCGAAATGACCGCCAATAAGAATCCATATTCAATAAGAAAATCAAGGGTAATTGAAAGAACAGCGCCCGTAATCATAAAATTGAAAGCAGTAGAGGAAATATTAGATAACAAATAATTATTTGTTAACATACTTGTTTGATGTCCTTTTTTTGCTAGTTTTCGGAGTATTAATTTATATAATAAAGCATATCCGATACCAATGATAAAATTAAATCCTTCTAATAAACCAAAAATAGTTCCTCCTATGGAACCGAGGTTGACTAATACTTTTTGGAATAAAAACAAAGTAAGCCATACTAATCCATAAATGATAAAAATAACGACTAATTGAACAGTTAATCCATCCATCACATTGACTTCTTTAACTGTATCAACTTCTATTGTTGTTTTTTGTATGGATTTATCTTCATATCTTTTTGGTTTAATCATACCACGTTTTCTAGCGATAACATTGATTGCTAAAACACCCACGATTCCACCCCAGAGATATCCTAAAAAAGCATATGATGCCCCAAGAGCAACTCCGAATCCTTCAAGCATAAAATTGGGCGCTTTGTCCCACATAGCTCCAAATGAAGTCGCTAATCCCGGTCCCTGTCCAAATCCTAAAGCAAGAAGCATTCCTGATCCAATAAAACGATCGCTCCAAAAAAGCATGACTAGCAATATGCCAAGAAAACCCTGGAGAGCATATGTACTAGTGATAACCATACCTGTCGACCAAAGTTTGCGTTTATTTTGATGTGCAGAATCCTTTAAAGCAAGGGCAATAAATCCAATTGCTAATGCGTGGTAAACAATCCCGGTCATTTGTGTAACATCAATATTATATGACCCTGGAATAACAACACTTGAGAATAATAGCCCAATAACTCCACCAAGAAGGGCGGTTGGAATAACAATTCTGTTTAAGAAGGGTAGTTTCGTTTTTAATACTTTACCGATAAACAATAAAACACCAATCAATAACAAGTAAATAATCATGTTCCATTTTTCCATAGTTCATAAGCTCCTTTTTTTCATGTAGTTTGATACATTCATAAATCTCATCGGATTTTCACAATATTCATAAATATGCATAATCAAGTTTTGAAAAAATAAAATACAACTTGATCAACTTAAATTGGCAATTTCTCCGATGAAAATTGACAATGAATGTTTTGGATATGAAGATTATTATACTATTTAACAATATAATAGATATTTCGATTATGGAAGATAATTATAATTACCATCCTTGTCGTATGATTATACCATATTCGAAAAGTCTTTTGCCAAGGTGTCATTAAAAATATCGTAAAAAAAACACTAAAAAAAAGAAATAGTCATAACTATTCATTATTTGGATTATAACCATTTAAAAATTAACGTATAATGAAGAATTATGCTTTTGGGCTCTTACCTTTACACAGTAAAATAAACATTTATATAATCTCTTATAACGCATTAATCCGAAAATAGTAATAATCAAATTTTTTCCTCTCCATTTACAAAAATCATAAATGAGACTATACTAAATCAAATAATACACCAAATTTATATGGGAGGTCCTTTATGAAAGATTATCCAAAACATATTAAAAATCAAATTCGTTCAATGCAACGTGATGAAATTACAGGATATTATGTATATAAAAATATTGCAAGAAAAATGAAAGATTCTGCAAATAAAGCAATACTTGAAAAAATTGCTGAACAGGAAAAAAATCATTATGATGTATGGACTTTATACTTAGGTGAAATTTCACCTTCTTACCGGTTGAAAGTTCTATTTTATCAATTTATTAGTTTCCTTCTTGGCTATACTTTTGCTCTAAAGCTTATGGAAATGGGAGAAGATAAATCAAAGAAATTTTACGATAGTATTGGCGAATATATAGAAGAGGCTTATGCCATTGCAATTGAAGAGGATTCACATGAAGCTGAATTGATAGCCATGCTTGATGAAGAGCGACTCAATTACGTGGGTTCCATGGTTCTCGGTTTAAACGATGCACTCGTCGAACTCACCGGAACTTTAGCTGGATTAACTTTTGCTTTAGCTGATCCTAAAATCATTAGTTTGTCCGCATTAATAACTGGAATTGCTGCATCGCTCTCGATGGCTGCCAGTGAATACTTGAGTGCAAAAGCGGATAATCTTCCTAACGCTTTAAAATCTGCTATTTATACAGGAATAGCTTATATAATAACCGTTATTTTGTTGGTATCTCCTTACTTATTGATTCCTGTAAGTCCATATGTATCTTTGGTCATCATGTTGATAACCGTTATTTTAATTATCTTCTTCTTCAATTATTATATATCAGTCGCAAAGAGCATCCCATTTAGAAAACGTTTCTGGCAAATGATATTCATCAGTTTTGGCGTAGCGATTATTTCGTTCGGAATTGGAACATTAATAAAATTAGTTCTAGGAATTGAAGTATAGTTTATTGCTTTAATATTCATAAACAATCTAATTTATAACTTCTAATGAGTATTTAAAATAAAAAACACCCTGCATAAAAGCCTAATAAAAAGGCAAGATACAAGGTGTTTTTTTGACAGTTTCAATTTATTATTAGATATCAAATTGAGTGACGTTTAGAAAAACGAAGTGCGGTTTTTAGCCTTTGATTTATCTCAACAATATTAAATTTGCGATATTTTTTATGATTTTCCAGTAGGAACAAGTCATAAGTAGATAGTTCTAAATCTTTTCTGATTTTGATATCATTAAGTAAAGTTACATCTTCTGGGGTTGTCCCATATCCTGATATGCATTGTGGATAAAATTCCTTATAATCGTCAATGATTTTTTCGAAAATGATTTGATGACGCCAATCTACAACAAAATCATAAATATACTGTATTTCTTCGAATAGTTCAATATAATTTCCGATAGGTGTTTTGTAATCAATTAATGTAAAATATTCTGTGTTTTGCCCATGATGTTGACTAAGACTTTCATCAGTAATTAAAGTAACTATTTCATCCTTATGGTAAATTATGAAAGCATATTCATTATACTTTAACCAACCAAATGACGCTTGAATTATATGATGTAATTGTTCAAACTGAGTCATCGACGGAACTATAATTCTCCGCCAAATAACGCCTTCATCTTGAATAATTTTTATAAGAAGTTGATAAGCTTTCATTGAAGGTTTAGAACGAATATTGAGAAGACTATTTGTTTTAATAAAATTAGCAAATACTTGGTAAAATCGTTCAGACACCCTTTCATATGGATAATCTATTTTATAACTTTCATAAGAGATTTCTTGAGAAAATCCGACTTGAATCACTGAATTGTCATCAAAATAAAAGTCCATATTCTTTGCAATTTCAGTCATCATATTCATCGTTGTCAATACAGATCTATTCGTTGTTTTTCCAAAAATAATACGATCACTTTTAACAATATATTCATCAATTACCTCTTGGCTAAGTCCTAATGATGAAAAGACTGTCCTAATTCCTAAAACAAACAATTCATCAAATTTTTTTAGGTCTTTTAATTTAACATTGTAAAATAAAATTGGCATTCTAGTACGATTATTGACAGTTATTATTGATTTTTTTCCATTGATAATAATAAGATTAGCTTGCCAAGAGAACAAGGGATCAACATCATGAATATTGTGAAGTTCTATTTTAGAATATTCTATTAACTTTTTTGTCAATCCAACATACATGATTTTTCCCTCCTCTTATTTGCTTCTCTCTTATATTTTAACACAATCATTGTCATTATTAAGTATTAAAAAACCTCAAGGCATATAACATCTCGAGGTTCAGTATATTAATCATTTACATCATATATTCAAGAACTAATCTTCAGCAGGTAACACATTAACCGTTACAGTTGCGGTATCAGATGCATTCGAAGGATCTTTCGCTCTATATACAAAAGTATCGATACCGGTAAACCCCTCATTAGGAGTATAACGGACTTTACCATCAACAATCTCCACGATTCCATTTTTTGGAAAACTCAAAAACCCTGATATAATCAATAAATCGCCATCAACATCAGTATCATTTGCAAGTACATTAATCAAAGCTGGAACATTGGCAACCGTTGTAAAATAATCGTTAAGTATTCTGGGTGCATCATTGACCGATTTTACAGTGACTGTAACGGTTGCAACGGCGGTTTGTAAGGCTGAATTTTGAAGGGTGTAGGTAAAAGTGTCTATGCCATGAAAATTAGTGTTTGGAATATATCTTAAACCCGTCGTCGTTTTTGCTACTCGTCCATTTGAACCTTGAGTATAATCTAAAATGACAAGCGTTGTGGTGTCTATATCGGTGTCATTTGTCAGCACAGTAATAGTTACACTTGTATCTTCGTTCGTTTCAGCAACATCGTCGATTGCAGCAAATACTGGAGTTGAATCGGGAATTGCTTCAATGATAATCATTGCCAATGCAAAAATACACGCAAGACCCAAAAATGATATTAAAAAGACGAGTTTTCTACTCAACTGTTTCTTCATGTTTAAAAATCCTCCTGTAAGTGCTGTTATTCAAAAAAAAGTATAGCATTAACCCAGGAAAAAGTAAAGTGAACTTTACCTTAAGAAATCATTCACAAATTAATTTAAACGACAATATTTATGAAAATATAGATTGTCAATTTAATCCTTATTTCTTGAATTGATTGAGATAATCAAAAACGACTCCTATTTTTCAAAGAGTCGTTTTTATTTATGAGAATTATTAGCGTAATAGATTAACGAAATAATCAACTTCGATAATTTGTTCGGGAGATAGAGTTGAAACTTGGTATCCTTTGATAAGGTTAGAATAATCAATCATATCTTCAAAAATTGAGTAAATATTTAATTCTTGATTATTAATATCAGTCAACGTTGTATCGAGAACTAATATCATTTCTTCTGTCTTAAGGAATGTAAAAATATCGGCAATAATTCCATCGATTAAAGCTTCATTACTGATTGTAATAAAAGCATTTAAGTGCTTTGCGATAACAATTGCCATTGCATAATCAAGATAATAATCTGTCTCAAATCCTTCATAATTAGTGTTATCAAGATATTCAAGATAATTGATTCCATAATTGTTTTTGTAGTAACCAATCGCTTCTTCTTTCGCTGTATGCAAATCATCAAATAACGTAGAAGCGATAATATAATCTGTGATATTGCCAAGCAAGTCCATAAGGTCTGGCATTAATGCGTTTATTGTGGTGTCTGCATTATCAAGTAATGCTCCTGTTTGAATTATGGTAATCATTAGTTCGGTAGCCAAAAAAGAATCAGGAACCATCATTAACAACATATCAATGACGGCAAATACTTCAAGATCACTCATATGCATGTAAGTTGCATCGATAAACAAAACTACTTGTTCGAGTAAATATAAATTAGTTTCTTCTTTAGCATTAAGGAATTCGGTGTAATTAACATATTCAATCCCAGTTAAATGATTAACAAAGTAATATTCATCAGTCCAAAAATCGTATTCTTGATAATAAGCTTCACTGATGGCAATCTGTCTTATAAGCTCACCGTTTGTGATTGAAAGATGGTTAATTGCATCATCTATAAAATCATTAAATGCAGTTGATGAAGCGCTGTACAACCCATATGTTAAGTCCTCAAATATGGCTGCAAAAATATTAGCGGTTTCAAGATCGCCTGTCAAAGCAGAAATAAAATCATCAATTGAATCTTTTAGTCCATTAAACAATAGTGTTTTTTGTGAGAGTGTTAAAACGTTTTCTAGGTCAGTAAACATTATTTGATTTGAATCTTTAAAAACATTAAAATATTTTATCAACATTATTTGGACTTCTAATGCAAACATTAATTCAGTTGGCGAAGTATCATATAAAGAATTCAGTTCATTTAAAAATGCAAGATCTATTGTATCAAGAAAAGCAAGCATCAACTCCATCATTTTTACTTCCATGATGGCCAACTCAGTAGTTAAAGAAGAAAGTGTTACAGTCAT
Organism: Caryophanales bacterium UBA5603; assembly: GCA_002424815.1. Lineage (GTDB taxonomy): Bacteria > Bacillota_I > Bacilli_A > Izemoplasmatales > Hujiaoplasmataceae > UBA5603. The sequence goes on along the minus strand of DILB01000002.1, from coordinate 152,622 downwards.
GGGTGTCTCGCCGCTAAATCCTTCTATAAAAACAATGATGAAATCGTATAACAATGCTAAATCGGATATTTCTGGTAAGTTATATTCAAACATGCCAATTAATTCATTTTTAATGACCAGAATTTCTGATGAATTAAAGGTTTGCGATTCAATCATATCAATAACATCCAATATCAAATCATCAGAAATAGCTGCATGAAATGAAATTAAGTACTCTACTTGAGCAGTCATCGTTTGAACTAAAAGTGTTTTATTTTCAGCAAGAATGTTCTGTAAAGTAATTAAACGATCCTTTTTTTCATCTAAATCGTCAATCATCGATTGATAATATTGATCCCACAATTCATTTCCGGTCATTTCATCTTCATATATCTCAATCATTTCATCAATATTTATTATTTCGCTATTAATAATAGTTGGCAATATGTCGACTAACGTCGCAACCATCGGTTCAATTTCTGTGATAGTAGCTAGAAAATTACGAATAGCTCCATTAATCACAGCGATATCATTTTCGGCTGTAGAAATCGTGTCAATTGTTTTTTGCATTTCGTTAATAATGGGTGTTAATTTGACAGCTGTCATACCGTTTTGAACTAAGGCATTTACAATATACGAAGGCACATCCATTTGTTTCGAAATAAAAAGAGCATTGATTGCTGAACCTTCAATAGCTAAGTAACCTGCGTACGAATATCCAAAGCTAGGAGCACTGTTCCCATATCCGTTTGCAGTAGCAACAACAGTAAAAATACTTGGATTAGCATAAGTTGTCGAAAAATTGTAATTATTCGTCGTTACTGACGCAATTTGTACTCCATTTGCATAAACAATATAACCAGTTGCGTTTGAAACAGAACTCCAAGATAAAATAGTCCCATTTACATTGAGATTCGTTGGAGAAGCAAGAACACCTATGGTGGTTTCTGTTCCAGTTGTGGTAGTTACACCTGTACATGCAATGGTACTTCCAAAGCTAAAACATAATATTAAGATTAAAACAATTCTTTTTTTCATATTGACCCTCCTAATAAATCTTTAATTCATCCACTGATGGATGATATTTAAAACGATAATAATAAATCAGATAACTTATCATAAAACTTGGAATTCCTAGTCCAATAGAAATTAAATACATGGTCCAATCAAATCGAATAAATGCATAGTTATCAAAAATTAGCATTAGATTTCCAAGATTGGGAATTAAAATCCATAGATTAAACCATGAAAATATAATAGCAATTATCGAAATAAATCCCCATTCAATAAGAAAATGTTGTAATAATCTACGATTATTCAATCCGAGAACTCTCAATTTGGAAAAATCTTTTTTTTGCTGATCATATAATTGTAGGGCACTATTGAAGATGATGCCCATGAAACAGAAAACAACTCCCCAACCAATGATTGTTAAATAGTTTGCAACATCTTGAAAAAGAACTGAACGATCATTAAATAGTTGATTCGTATCAAGAAAATAATACATTTTAGAACTAAAAGTCTTAAGCAAGTCTTGATTATAACTTTGATTTCCAACAGTGTTGATAAAAATTGCGTTTGGTTTTACTATTGAGTTATAAGCAGTAACTTTTGAGAGATTGGTCAATGCTAACATTGAATAATCAGTTTCTATAAAACCGGCAACAGTGAAAGAAACATTATCAAGGTCGTTATTAATATGCATTAAAACAGTATCTCCATAATCAATATTATAAATGTATGCATAAGAGATTGGTAAAACGACATACAATATCTCTGTACTATTCATTTCAAAACTGACATTACGATCAAAAACAAAATTAAAGTGTTGGGATAAATTTGAAAAGTCAATGGACATTAAATAATGAAGATTTTTATCGGATAAAAGATTATTTCGAATGATTACTCCTTGATAGAATAGTGCACTACTGGCAAAGTCAGTTAAAGGGTCAGCATTAACCGCTTCAAGTACCGAATCATTATAATCAAAAATATTGGTTAAAATATAATCTGTTTCCATCGTCTTATCAAAATTGTTTAATGCAGAACCAACATGATGGTTTATCATCAAAGTTATTCCGATTACTAAAAAGGATGCCATAACAATCTTTGTGATATTATGCATAATTTTACTGATTGAAAGATATTTGAATGTGATTAACGAGTACAATGAAGGTTTATATTTTTTTGAAAATCTCTCAGGCAGACTCAATAACCAAGAAACCAAATTAAAAGAAACAAAAATTCCTAATAAAACTGTTAATAATGCATTGATAGGTATTGAAAAAGGTTTAAATGTTACAACAGAAATAAATGCAAACCCTAAAATAATTGTCATAATCTTTGAACTATTTTTTTCGATAAATCGAATATTTTGTCCAAGTATCGGTGATGAAATTTTGTTAAGTCGATTGTAATGAAATGTGACATCCATAATAATAAATAAAATAATTAATGCCAATGCAATCGTAACCAACAGTGGTTCGAAAACGACAAACCCCTCTACTCTCATTGTTTTGACGCCATAATTGAAAGTTTCAGAGGCAATCCAAACACCCATGGGAAGTGCGGTTAATAAAATAATCAAAAATTCGTATATCCAAACTTCATAAACGAAATATTTAGAACCTCCTAGAGTTTTAACAATACTGATTTCCTTCGCAAGATCCTTATATAATAATGGAAAAATTGATTGAAGCACGATCGTCAAAGCAATAATTGTCATCACGCCAAGACCGACAAAAATAGAAGCATTAAAAGTCGATTGACGCTCAATCTTATCGTAATCAATCGTCAAAAGAAAAACATAATCACTATAATTATCGTCGTTTTTAAGTATATTTGAAGTTGCAGAAATTGAATACCCCGACTTAACATTCAGATAAATAACATTACCTAAGTTATCTAAATTTGCAAAGCCAATCATTTCTTTAGTTATTCGTTCTTTATTGACATAAACAGCATCTCCTTTGAATAGGCCATGATCTGTAATTATATGTCCAATAGTATACATCAACTCTTTACCAGCGACTGGCAACAACACATTGTCACCAATATTGACATTCAGACGATCAGCAATACTTCTCGTTAAGACGATTTCGTTTTCAGTCAAAGAATTAAGTTCAATATCAAAAACGTGATAAAAATCATATACAGTGGCTGAAAAGACATTGACATATATCGATTCCTGTTGATAATCCATAAGTGTATAAAAATTCATAAAAACTGACACCGAATCAAAGTAGTCATTATAATTTTCAGTGATTGGACGCTTACTGATGATTCGCGATGATGAGTTTTGATCATATGTTATGACTATATCAATATTTCGATAGTTTGTTTGCGATTCAAGAATAAAATATTGTCGAAATGAATCTTTTAGAACAAAGGAAAATACCATCGCAACAGAAACCAACAATAGAGTGAACCATATTGACAAAAATTTGCTTGGTTGTTTAATTAAATTCCGAAAAGCTAAAAACCATTTAAATGCGAATCTTCTCATCATGGACAATGACTCCATCCTTCAAGATAACACTTCTTGACGCATAAGAAAGAAAGTCAGAATTATGGGTCACCAATACAATTGTTGTCGAAAATTCTTTATTAAGTTTTTTAAATATTTCAAGGATTTGAACAGCGTTAACTGAATCCAGATTACCCGTGGGTTCATCCGCAAATATTATTAATGGATTATTGACAATCGCCCTTGCGATTGCAACTCTTTGTTGCATCCCTCCTGATAATTCATTGGGATATTTATGCTTTGATTCCCACATTGAAACAATTTCCAAAGCAGTCTTCACTTTGTCCTCGTTTTTATTACCTGCAATAACAGCTGCCAAAAGCACATTTTCATAGACGGTTAGATTAGGAAGTAAATTATAAAATTGAAAAACAAATCCAATCTTAGATTTTCTTAATTCAGCCGTAGTTCTTTCGCTCATTCCAAGAATCGGCTCATCAAATAGTTTTACAATACCAGACGTTGTTTTTTCAAGTCCGCTTGCAACATAAAGTAATGTCGTTTTTCCAGATCCCGATGCGCCAGTAATAATGATAAATTCACCATTATCGATTAATAAATTAACATTTTTAATAGCCTGAGTGACAATGGAGTTGCTGAAATAAAATTTAGAAATATTTTGAAGTTCAACGATATTCATCTTTTCCTCCGTGTTATTAACTAAACGACAAAAAACTTATCTTGCCTGTGATAAGTTTACTATGACTAAAGATAACAATTAAACCAAGTCGGAACTAGATTCGATTTTTTTAACTTTACATTTTCCTTGTTTTATTTCGATGAGTAGCCAGATGAAGCCAGCAATCAAAATAACAAAGGCAACAATTTTATAAGGAAGCCCAGCTAAAGGAAGAATTGCAACCGATAAAGTAATGCCGATTGCAGCAAAAAAGGCAATGACACAAGAGGTACAACCATAAGTTAACATTCCAAAGAATACAGCGATATTTCCAAAAAAAGTGCCTTTACCTTCTTTTCCAGAAAGTGACATGAAAGCTGTTGAAAAATTCATCATTGTAGAAGAAATTAAAGCCATTAAAAAATTAATAAAAATATTAATGACCACTAAGTAAATTCCATAATCACGTATCATTTTAGGATAACCACCATTAAGGTAGTCCAACATATAATATATTATTGAAAAAAGCACAAAGAAAACTATACCTGAAATAATAAATTTTTTCTTTTTTTGCATCGAGATGACTGTTGATAACATGATTTATTTTTTCTCCTTAAATAAATATGCAAATTCACTGTATCCTTCCATTTCAAGATCGTCGGCAGGAATAAAACGGAGTGCAGCAGAATTAATACAAAATCGAAATCCGCCTTTATCTTTGGGTCCATCTTCAAATACATGACCTAAATGAGAATCAGCAATCATACTTCTTACTTCTGTTCTAACCATATTAAAATTGAAATCTTTTCTGGTTACTATTTCGCCAATTGGTATAGAAAAGCTCGGCCACCCACACCCATGATCAAATTTATCAAGAGATGAGAATAAAGGTTCTCCCGAGACAATATCAACATATATTCCCGGTTCATCATTATCCCAATATTCATTACGAAAAGGTGGCTCTGTCCCGTTTTCTTGAGTCACATTATATTGTATAGGAGATAAAATTTCTTTTAACATTTTTTTATCAACTTTCTTGTATTTCATTTGTGACCACCACTTTATATAATTATATCATTATTTAATGATAATATCAAAAATCATGCACAATAAAAATCCGGCAGAAAATTTCTGCCGGTTATAATAATAGTGTGATTTTATTCGACTGTTTCAAACGTAGAAGTAAAGTGTCGCAATATGGGTGACTCATAAGTAAATTTAACACCCTTAATTGAATTGCGTCGTTTATAAACTGCAATTAAACACTCAGCCACATAATCTAAATGAGCAAAAGTGTAGGTCCTTCTTGGGATTGTTAATCTCATCAATTCAAGATCAGCCTTTCGATTGATTCCTGTCGACGGGTCTCTTCCGAGTAACAATGATCCTATCTCAACAGCGCGAACTCCACCTTCTAAATATAATTCATTTGTGACTGCTTGAGCAGGAAATTGGTCGTAAGGTATATGTGGACACATTTTACCGCAGTCTACAAATACCGCATGTCCTCCCGTTGGATATTGAATAGGAACACCTGCAGAGAGAAGTCGATCACCCAAATATCTAATTTCATCCAATCGATATGCTAAATAATCCTCAGATAATGCTTCTTCTAATCCAACCGCTAAAGCTTCCATATCTCGACCGGCTAGACCCCCATATGTTGGAAATCCTTCCATCGGAACTATTCTCGTTTGACATTTTCTAAATAGATCAAAATCAGATCGAATTGCAATAATTCCACCAATATTTACAAGGCCATCTTTCTTTGCGCTCATTAAAAAAATATCTCCTAGCGAAAATAATTCTTTGGCAATTTCTCTTACAGACTTATTAGCATAAGCTGGTTCTCTAAGTTTTACAAAATATGAATTTTCAGCATATCTTGCGCCATCTATGATACAGCGGATACCATATTCATCCGCAATCTTTTTGACTGAATGTAAATTTTCCATTGATACGGGTTGACCACCCACAGAATTATTTGTAACGGTCATGATGATACCTGCAATCATCGATTTTCCATATTTTTCAATGATTGAACGTAATACATCAAGGTCAAAATTACCTTTAAAAGGATGATAGTGTTCTGTATCACACGATTCTTTAATGGCTGAATCCAAAGCGACTCCTCCAGCAATTTCAACGTGTGCTCTAGTAGTATCAAAATGAGTATTACTGATAAAAATCATGCCAGGATGATCTATCAAGGCGGGGATGACGACTTGTTCGGCTCCACGTCCCTGATGAGCAGGCATTATATACTGATATCCTGTTATATCTTTTACTACCTCTTCTAATCTGTAAAAACTGGATGAACCTGCATAAGATTCATCTCCTTGCATTAAAGCAGCCCATTGAAAATGACTCATAGCTCCTGTGCCGGAATCGGTTAACAGGTCAATAAAGACATCGTTACTCTTGAGTTTGAAAGGGTTATACCCTGCACTTTCAAGACTTCTCTCTCTTGCTTTTCTATCGATTAGATGAATCGGTTCAATCATTTTAATTTTGTAGGGTGGAATTGAATATGCTTGTTTCATATAATGTTCCTTTCTATTTTCCTATAAATTCATTATCGCATGCTATTATCTAATTTTGTGAATATTTATTCATGAAAATAACAAAAATAATTTTCATAAGTCTTTTACTAATTCTATTTCTTATCCTACCTACCTTTATGATATGATTTAATCACAGAAAGAAGATGAATAATGTGATTTCTAATAAAAAATTATCTGCTTGGGTCGATGAGATAACAAAATTATGCCAGCCAAACAAAGTTCAATGGTTAACGGGAAGTAAAAATGAACATCAAATACTTCTTGATGAGATGGTAGATAAAGGGACTGCCATTCTTTTAAACCAATCTATTAGACCCGGTTGTTATCTGTTTAGAAGCGATCCATCTGATGTTGCCCGTGTAGAAAATCGAACTTTTATTTCATCAATCAAACAAAGCGATGCTGGTCCTACAAATAATTGGATAAATCCAAATGAACTTAAGCAGACAATGCTAAAATTATATCAGGGTTCAATGCGTGGTAGAACTATGTTCGTGATTCCATTTTCAATGGGTCCAGTAGGATCCCCTCTTTCTAAAATAGGGATAAATATTACTGATAGTCCTTATGTGGCAGTCAATATGTATATCATGACTCGAACAGGGATAAAAGTCCTTGAAGCTCTTGGAGAAAATGGTGAATTTGTTCCATGTTTACACTCAGTGGGATATCCTCTCGAACCAGGTCAATTAGATCAAAAATGGCCATGTGCACCGATTAATCAAAAATTCATCACTCATTTTACAGACGAAAAATTAATTTGGTCTTATGGATCGGGATATGGTGGAAATGCACTTCTTGGAAAAAAATGTTTCGCATTAAGAATTGCTTCTGTTATTGCTAGAGATGAAGGATGGCTAGCAGAACATATGCTGATATTAAAAATAACTAACCCAATAGGAGAAATCAAATATATCACCGGTGCTTTTCCAAGCGCATGTGGAAAAACGAATCTTGCGATGTTAACGCCCACCATTCCAGGCTGGAAAGTTGAAACAATCGGCGATGACATCGCATGGATGAAATTTGGAAATGACGGAAGATTATATGCAATTAATCCTGAAGCTGGATTTTTCGGAGTTGCGCCAGGAACTTCTTACCAGACAAATTTTAATGCTATGAAAGCTATCGAAAAAAATACAATATTTACAAATGTAGCATTGACTGATGAAGGGGACGTCTGGTGGGAGGGTATTGGAACCGAAGCTCCTAATCATCTAATCGATTGGCAAGGGAAAGATTGGTATAAAGGTATCACTCAGACGACTGCAGCTCATCCAAATGCGCGATTTACAGTACCAGCAAATCAATGCCCAGTTATTGCCAATGATTGGGAAGCAGAATCTGGTGTGCCGATTTCAGCGATTTTAATTGGCGGTAGACGTCCGAAAACTGTCCCATTAATTCATGAAAGTTTCAATTGGGTTCATGGCATATTTATGGGTTCAATCATGGGTTCAGAAATCACTGCAGCTACAATTTCAGACCAAATTGGAACGGTAAGAAGAGACCCATTTGCAATGCTTCCATTCATTGGGTATCATGTAGGAGATTACTTGCAACATTGGCTCGATATAGAAAAAATGACTGATTCGTCAAAACTGCCAAAAATATTTTTTGTAAATTGGTTTAGAAAAGATCAAAATTCTAAATTTTTATGGCCAGGATACGGAGAAAATAGCCGTGTTTTAAAATGGGTTTTTGATCGAACAAACGGAAAATCAGAGGCTCGAAAAACAGCCATTGGTTGGGTTCCATCACCTGAGGATCTAGATTTAAATGGGTTATCGATTTCACAAGATTCTTTAGACGAAATGTTAAGTATAAATCATGAAGAATGGACTCGGGAGTGTGACTCTATCGAATCTTACTATAAAATGTTTGAAAATCGATTGCCACAACCGATTCGAGATGAATTAAACTCATTAAGAGAAAGACTAAAATAATAAAAACGGTTGGAAAACTCCGACCGTTTTTTTATTTTAAACTAATTTTTCTCTTAATTTGGATGATATTATATCAACGGACACAACCATGATAATAATAGCAATCAAAATTGAACTTAAAGTTGGCCAATCCCATTCACGAGTCGCAAAAATAAGCGGTGTTCCTAATCCTCCTGCAGATACAACACCAAGGATTGTAGCCGAACGAACATTGATATCAAATCGATATAATGTTATTGAAAGAAAATCGGGTAAAACTTGTGGAAAAATTCCATATCGGATTTTTTGCCAAATATTAGCTCCTACTGCATCAAGTGCTTCGATAGGTCCACGATCCATGTTTTCAATTGATTCTGCAAATAGTTTTCCAAGCATACCAACAGAGTGAATTCCTATTGTTAAAGTTCCAGTTAATGCGCCAATTCCAAATATGCGAATCAAGATTAAAGCTAAAATAATTTCAGGGAAAGTCCTAATAGCAATTAAAATGATTTCTCCTATTTTTGAAGCTTTTCCAGTAACATTTCTAGCTGATAAAAACCCAATTGGAAGAGCAAAGATTGCAGCAATTAAAGTCCCAGCAAAAGCAATTGCTAAAGTCTGGAGCGTCAAATATGGAATGCTTGCATCATCGAGCCCAAATAAAAACTTAAGATTCGGATTCAAAAAACCTTTAATCATGACCCTAAGCGAAGGCCAAAAATTGTTGAGTCGATCAGCACTTATCACGGTTCCAGAAAAAGAATAGATGACTAGTATAAAAACAACAATCGTTAGTAAAGTATTATAAATCCATTTGGGTGGTTGTCTTTTAAGTTGGATGGCAACAGTCAAACGCTCTCCAGAGTAATTTTTTTTCATTGTAATTTACTCCTGACCCAACTAGAAAATAATTGAATAGCAATAACAAGGACAAATAAAACTATTATGATAGCGCCAACCCGGTCATAATAAATACCGATATTTTCGTTGATGACTACGCCGATGCCACCCGCACCAACGTAACCAAGTACGACCGAAGATCGAACGTTGATTTCAAAAGTATAAATAAAATAACTAAGATAGATAGGCATGACTTGCGGAAATACAGCATATGAGAATGCTTTCGTCTTATTGCCTCCACAAGCTTCTAGCGCTTCAAAAGGTCCCATATCGACCGTTTCAATAGTTTCATAAAGCATTTTAGTCATAATACTCCAAGTAAAAATTGATATAGCAATAATTGCGGTAAAAACGTTAAATCCAAAAAAGAAGGCAACAACAACAACGACTACTAAAGTGGGCAATGTTCTCAAAAAATTCATAAATACTCTTGTCGGTTGATAAATCCATTTCGATTTTACAATATTTCTTGAACATAAAAAGGCGAAAGGAAGGCATAATGCTGCACCAATCGTGGTTCCAGCAAAACTCATCCGAATAGTTTCCATAATGGGTTGATCAAGTTTTAGCATATATGCAAAGTAATCTCCCCATGTTTTTCCTGGTGCAGGAGTAAAAAGTTTTTCTAAAATAACACTGACTTGAGCTAATCTAATCGTTCTAAAATCTATTGGTATTACAAGAAAACACGCAAAAAACAGAACTAATACTATGGCAGTATATAACCATATCTTAGTCCGTGGCTTAATGACGACTTTACCATTTGTGAGAACAAATGATTCCCTAGCCATTGATGATTTCTCCTAGAGGTTTTTCTAATATATCCTCATGAGTCAATTTTCGCCCATAAATCATCTCAAGAATTTGTTCGGTGACTTTCGATACAGGACCATCAAAAACGATTATTCCGTCTTTAATTCCAATAATACGGTGTGCATATTGCATCGCCAAATCAACATGGTGCATATTTGCGACTATTGTGATTTTAAATTCCGTATTAATTCTTTTGAAATCCTCCATCACTTGAATAGTGGTGACTGGGTCTAGTGAAGCTACCGGTTCATCAGCAAGGATGATTGAAGGATTTTGCGCAAGCGCCCGAGCCAAAGCCACACGTTGTTGTTGACCACCGGATAATTGATCAGCACGAACAAACGCTTTTTCAAGAATGCCCATTTTATCTAAAGCTTCTAAAGCAATAATTTTATCTTCTTGCGGAAAAAGACCAAATAATGTTTTAAAGGTAGAGTGGAATGCCACTCTACCCGCCAAAACATTCTTAAAAACACTCATCCTTTTGACCAAGTTGAAGGATTGAAAAATCATTCCAATATGACTTCTCATCATTCGGAGTTCCTTACCCTCCAACTTGCTCATATTCTCTCCGTCGACAATTACATCGCCATTTGAGATCGGATGCATACGATTGATTGCTCTTAATAAAGTCGATTTTCCCGCTCCAGATAAACCAATAATGGCAACAAACTCTCCATCGTTGATTTCTAAGTTCACATTTTTCAGTGCTTGAAATCCATTAGGATAAAATTTGTCGACATTTGTGAATTTAATCATATACTGGAGCCTCCGATGTTAGACTTATGAAAGGTTATTCTTTTTGAATAAATAAACTACTCTTTCGCCATCATAATCTGAATCAACAGCAATCTTATAACCAGTGTGTGAATATACAGCGATTGCCGCTAATCCTTCTGGAGTTGTTGATATTTTGATAAAGGCATTTTGAATAGCTAATTTTAAACTAGCTTTTAAAGTTGGAATTACGGAAATTGTATCGTTATAAATGCTTGGAGTAACGGCAACAACTCTAGTGTCTGTAAATAAGTTTGGATAAGTAGCAAGCAAAGTCGAGTTATCACGTGCATCTTGGAATAAGAAAGCTGCATCACAGTCTCCGCTCATTAAACCTGTAACAGCACCAGGATAACCTGAACCAAGGTTTAAAGCTTTAACTTCGCCAGCGGAAGCATTTGGCGTACCGGAAACAAATTTCAAATTGTTTTCATCAAGCAAAACTGCTGGGTAAACATAACCTGCGCCAGAAGTCGTTGCTTGTGTACATACGGTTTTACCTGCCAAATCGGCGATGGTGTTAATTTTTCCTGTGCCAACAAGATTATAAGTTGATGTTTTGGTAACGAGAATTGATGCATAGGAAGTAACCGTTTCGGTTGTACTCTTTTGACCAGTATAACCGGCTGCATTCATAGCGGCAAC